>JAPLBK010000121.1 GCA_026392775.1 Actinomycetota bacterium | reverse complement strand
GTCAACGACAGCTAAGTCATGGCTGATGAACAGACAGGCAAAGTGCAACTTGCCTTGTAGTTCCTGCAGCAGGTCAAGGAATCTTGCTTGCACAGAAACATCCAGGGCAGATGTTGGCTCATCTGCAATAAGTAGATCAGGGGTTAGGGCTAGAGCACGTGCGATACCCACTCGCTGGCGTTGACCACCAGAGAGCTCATGTGGATAGCGGTTTCGATAGCTACGTGGAAGTTCTACTTGATCAAGTAGCTCTTCAACCTTGTGTGCCAATTCAGCGCCCTTGGCTAATCCCGCTAAGAACAAAGGCTCACCGATTGATTCACCGATAGGCAAACGTGGGTTAAGGGATGAGGCAGGATCCTGGAAAACAATTCCGGTGTGGCGACGAATTGCAAAAAGCTCCTTTTGAGTTGCATGGCTGATGTCTTTGCCAACAATTTCAAGTGAGCCTTCCTTGATAGGAAGCAGACCAATAGATGCGCGGCCCACTGTAGTTTTTCCTGAACCTGATTCACCCACAAGGCCAACAATCTCACCTGGATAGATCTCAAGGCTAAAGTTCTTAACGGCCACAAAAGCTGGGATGCGCCCACGCTTGGGATATTCAATAGTGACATTTTCCAACTTCAAAACCGGTGCTGGCTTTGCACTCTCCTTATATGGCAAGGAACGCTTTTTGGAAGATCCCAGCTTTGGAACTGCGCCAAGGAGTTGCTGGGTGTAAGGATGCGTTGGCTTATTAAAGATCTGATCAGCAGTTCCAGATTCAACAGTAATTCCATCTTTCATAACAAGGATGTGATCGGCCATATCTGCCACAACACCCATGTCGTGAGTGATCAGAAGAATCGCTGAGTTGAGCTTGTCTTTAAGTCCACGCATTAAATCTAGGATTTCAGCTTGTACTGTCACATCGAGTGCTGTGGTTGGCTCATCAGCAACAAGTAGTCCTGGGTCGCAAGCAAGTGCTTGAGCGATCATTGCGCGCTGGCGCTGACCACCAGAGAGTTGGTGAGGGTATTTATCAATTGATTTCTCTGGATCTGGAATATCAACCATGGTGATTAACTCAACGGCGCGAGCATGTGCCTCTTTTGGACCCATATCAAAGTGATTACGAAGAGTTTCCATAATCTGGAAACCGATTGTGTAAATAGGGTTTAAAGCAGTCATTGGCTCTTGGAAAATATATGCAACTTCCTTACCGCGAAATCTACGCAGAGTCACTGATTTGGCATTGAGCATCTCTTGATCTTTAACTTTTACAGATCCAGACATACGGGCATTTGAAGCCAGAAGTGACATCAAGCCAAGGGCTGTAGTTGATTTACCAGAACCTGATTCACCCACAATGGCAGTAACTTTTCCTGGCTCGAGCGAGAGGTTCATTCCAATAACAGCTGGATACCAAACTCCATCTACCCAGAAATCAACATTAAAATCCTTGATCTCTAAGACTGGCTTACTCATTTGGTTGACCCCATCTGTGAGAAACTTGCGCAATGACAAAGAGTGAAAAGTTTCGGCCCGGCAGCGCCATTGCTAGCGGATGGGTTCTGATCGCTTTCTTTGTCGGATTTATTATTCAAAGCCTCTTCTACGGCGGAGATATCCTGATGACTATTGGTATCTGTGGCGCAGGTGCATTCGGTGCTTATCTGCTCTTCCTTAAGCCCTATGTTCTGCTCTTTGATGAAGGTATCAAGATTGTTAACCCAACCAAAGAGATCACCGCTACGTGGGATCTGGTTGAGGAGATCGAGACCAGATACAGCATGTCCATACAGATTAATGATCGGACTTACTACGCCTGGGCTGCTCCAGCGCCGAGTGGTCGACATAGTAGAAGAATGAACAAGAGTGATCTTTTTCCCGGAGCCGCTAGTCCTAGACGTGTGGGTGACTCGCTTCAAAGTGACTCGGGTGTCTGTGCTTACATGGCCAACATTCGAAGAAAGAACTTCACTGGAGTGAGCGCTAGTGAGTTTGAAATCATCAGCGATAACAGCAGTCTTTACATCTTTGCGGCGCTGGTTTGTATCGGTATTGCTGCCGCAGTTATTTAGAGAATTAAACATCGGCTTGTGCCAGCTTTCTGGCAGTTGCTGAATCCTGGCGCTCTTTTTTCGAGATACGACGGCGCTGGCGTGGATCAAAAGCATCGCGCAGACCATCACCAATAAAGTTAATACTCAATGCAATTGAGATGATGAACAAGCCTGGATACCAGAACAGCCATGGACGCGTTGTGAAGGAGTCCTGGTACTGGCTAATGAGAAGTCCCAATGAAACATCAGGTGGAACCACACCAAAGCCAATGTAGCTCAGCGCGGTTTCAAGTAAAATAGCACCAGAGAGCAAAAGTGTCACAGAAACGATAATGACACCAATGGCGTTAGGCAAAATGTGCTTAAAGATAATGCGCTTATTTG
This sequence comes from Actinomycetota bacterium, assembly GCA_026392775.1. Next base: position 3,309 of record JAPLBK010000121.1, on the reverse strand, counting down.
TAGCTCCGGCAACGCGGGCGGCATCGACAAACTCTCGCTCACGTAGTGAGAGAAACTCTCCACGCACCAGACGTGAAAGACCAGTCCATGCAAATAAACCAAGTAGGAAGGCTAGGAATGTTGCTCCCAGGTTTCCATAACGGTAGCCGATAACAGAGCCGATAATGATTACTGGGATTGTGATCATAAAGTCCACAAAGCGCATCAAAATCGAATCGATACGGCCGCGATAGAAACCAGAGATTGATCCGACAATAATTCCAAGGGTTGCAGCCATTCCACCGATGATGATCATTACTGAGAGGGAGCGTTGTGTGCCCTTCATGACGAGTGCAAAGAAATCGCGACCTATGTCATCTTGACCAAATGGATGAGTTCCTAATCCAATTCCCTGGCCACCTAAAAACTTAGGAAGAAGTGAAATTGTTGGACAACCCACAGTGTCATTTGGACAATCACCAAAGCGAAGCTCTGGCAGATCCTCAGGTGTCCACTTCCACCAACCAGGAATTCGCCAAATACCAAATAATCTAAAATCCAATGCAGTAAATGCCATGAGGACAATTACAATAATTGTTACAAGAGAGATAACTGCTGCGCGGTGGCGGAAAAAGCGCTTGCGAACAATTTGTCCCTGGCTCAATCCTTCAATCTCTTTATTTTGAATCGCATTCTCACCAGAGAGAACTTCAGTTGACTCAACGCTGGCCTTTGATTTACGCGCCATCATTACGCACCACTTCCTACTCGAATGCGTGGATCTAAGGCTGAATACAACAAATCTGCAACGAAGTTAGATAGAACTGCAAGCGTTGCCGTAATAAAGAAAACACCCATCAGTAGGTTGAGATCTTGACCGCGAATTCCTTGAAGGGCCAACGTTCCCATGCCTGACCAAGCAAATACGCTCTCAGTAATAAAGGCTCCACCGATCACACCAGCAAAGTCGGCCACCAAGATAGTTGCCATAGGAATCATCGTGTTGCGGAAAGCATGGCGCATAATCACTGTGCGCTCTGAAAGCCCCTTTGCACGGGCGGTGCGAATGTAATCCTGGTTGAGAACTTCAAGCAGAGTTCCACGCGCAAATCTGATGTATCCAGCAAAGCCGATCAGAGTCAGTGCCAGGGTTGGCAAAATTAGGTGTGTGGCCACATCTAAACTTGAAATCCAAAAATCTTTACTCTCTAAAATATCATTTCGCTGGCCAACAGTTGGAACAGGGCGATAGTTAATTGCATCTGTCTCCATATATGGCTTCCAGGTCTGCATGAACTTATCAAGTAGTACCAAGCTTGCTGAAAGAACCGATGTGATAATCGCGGTTCGCACAATTGGAGCTCGATCAATCTTAGAAAATGCAAGTCCCACAAAGACTGCTGTTGTGATTAATGCACACACCATCAGGAAGATGCTCAGTGCACCTGGATAGTTATCGAAAACCCAATTAACTGGATAAAAAGCAACCACAGAGAGTCCGGCCATAGTTAATGAAGCGCGCAGGGCAGCTTTATTAATAAGTCCGACTGAAAGCTGCGTAACTCCAAAGGCGATTCCAATTGAAAGTGCCAAAATTACTATTGGGCCAAGAGATGGATTAAGAAGCCAACCTGTTGCCCCAAGAATTGCCACGAGGCTGCTTGAAATAGCGAAAGCGACAGCGTAGGCAACCCAATACGTTTTACGGGATCCACCAATAACCGAAGCCCAAAAGAGCCCACTCACCAGTCCGATTCCGATGATCCAACCCAATGGAATCTGGGGTTCTCGTAAGAAGTTATTAAATGAGATTGCTAAGTATTCTTTCAAGAGAACTGCAACCCAAAAAACTGGAAGAGAGAAAAGAAGGAAAGCGATAAAAGTCATTGAGTAGTCAAAGCGACTGTACTGGCGAAGGGCTGTAACGATTCCGATCATGATTCCAAGGACGGCAGCAAACAAAGTTGCTGCAAATACCAATCGAAGTGTCACAGGAATAGCTAGAGCCAGAGAGTCAACAACTGCTGATCCATCACGACCCATACCAAAATTGGGTTTTCCTACGAATATTCCAAATACTCCTTTGAGCCATAAGAAATAACGGATAGGAGGCGGAACATCTAGTTGAAGTTCACGGGTCAAAGAAGCGATGAGAAAATCACGGTTGGGATCTGTACTCAGACGCAGATCGGCCGTTGGGTCACCTGAAATAGCGGCGACGTTGTAGAGAATAAAACTTGATCCAAAGAGAATGACGCCTAGGACGCCGAGCCGTCTAAGAACAAAGGCCACCATAGTTGAAGTATTCCCCTCACAATGAACAAACGTACAAATTACTGCCTGACTATACAGCCAAAGGACGCCCGGAGAGTGATCTCCGGGCGTCCAAAGGACTGCCTAGGTAAAGCTAACTAAGGAGATTAATCCTTAGTATGTCCACTCCCAGTAGTTCCAGACCATCTGTGGTGATAGCGGAGCTGGCTTTAGATTCTTGAGGTCCTTGTTAACAGCAACAACACCTGGGTGAATGAACACACCAATTGTGATTGCGTCAGCATTTGTTAGACGCTCAATCTGAATGTACTTAGCGATGAGAAGTGATTCTGACAATGGAGCATCCAATGTTGAAATGATTCCATCAACAGCTGGGTTGCTGTAACCGATAATGTTGTTTCCACCATTAGTATCAAAAACCTCAGCTGACTGACGCTGAGTTACAGATGATGCAACCCATGCGAAGAAGTAAGCATCGTAATCTGAGTTACCAAGCTTTGATGGCCAATCAGTACGAACTTCACCAACTAGTTCAAAACCAACCTTTGCCATGTTTGCCTTTGCAAGAGCAAATTCAGAGGCACGACGTGGGTTGTTACCTGGAACAAGAACGCGAACCTTTAGTGGGCTCTTCAATGCATTTGGATAGTACTTCTGTACCAAAGCCAGTGCACTTGCGTTTCGAGTTTCCTGTGTTCCACGTGAATAGAACGCAGATCCGTTTGCAGCAATGAGCTTGTCATATGCAGTAGATCCTGGAGAAATCCAAGTTGACTGAATTGGAGTTGCGACAGCATTAATTGGTGCAATTAACTTCTCCATGATTTCGTTGCGAGGCAGAGCTAGTAAGAATGCCTTGCGAAGTGCTAATGACTTAGCCCCATCCTTTACTGAGAACAGACCTGTGTAAGGTGCCTCATCAGGGACAGTGTCATAGTGAAGATCCCAGTGCTCATAAGCAACATTGTTGACACCAACAACGTTAACGTTCTGGATTGCCTTGAGCTTTGCTACACCGTCAGCAGTTGCCTGACCTGAGTAAACATCAAGCTCTCC
>JAPLBK010000100.1 GCA_026392775.1 Actinomycetota bacterium | reverse complement strand
CTGATCCTGAACTGACTGAAGATTTAACAAAGCTCTTTAATCAACTCTCAGGTTTTGCTCCTCAATCAAAATATTCACGTTTACTAGTTGCACCTGCAACTCTACGTTCTGGAATTACTGAACGAATTGATCGTGAGATTATGAACCATAAAGCTGGCAAGGCATCTGGAATTCAACTCAAACTCAATTCAATTCTTGATGAAGGCTTTGTTGCAAAACTCTATGAAGCATCTCAGGCTGGTGTGAAGATAGAGTTACTAGTGCGAGGAATATGCGCCGTTCAACCAGGAATCAAAGGCATCTCAGAGACCATTACCGTGAAATCAGTTCTTGGTCGTTTTCTAGAACACTCACGAATCTTCCATTTAACTAATGCTGGAGATCATGAGTATTGGATAGGTAGCGCTGACTTAATGGGTCGTAACCTTGATCGCCGCGTGGAGAGTTTGGTGCGCATAGATAAGAAAGAACACCAACACCGTTTGCAAGAAATCCTAGATTTAGGTTTGAGCGCAGATAGCTCGAGTTGGCAACTCTCTGGAACTGATTGGTCTCGAGTGAGTAAGAATAAGCAAGGAGAGGCTTTGCTTGATGTGCACGCAGCCTTTATCCATAACTACTCAAAGGATCGCTAAATGAGCCCAGATAGAGAAGTCATTTATGCTGCTGGCGCAGTTCTTTGGCGCCAAGTGGGAAAGAAGAAGCTTGAGTTAGCGGTAATTCATCGTCCGCGTTATGACGACTGGTCATTACCAAAAGGAAAATTAGATCCCAATGAAACCATGATTGGCTGCGCATATCGCGAAGTTATGGAAGAGACAGGATATACACCTCTCTTTGGTCCAGAAATTGGTGATGTCACTTATGAAGTTGATGGAGTTAAAAAGATTGTTAAGTATTGGTCTGCTCAAGCTATAGGTGAGCCAACAGGAACTGCAGATCCATTAGAAGTTGACCAACTTCTGTGGTTATCACCGGCTGATACCAAGAAGAAATTAACGCTAGAAGATGACAAATCACTTGTGGATTTCTTCCTAGAGTTCAACTCTGGCACAACACCACTTGTTCTTCTGCGCCACGCTAAAGCCGTCAAGCGTGAAGATTGGGATGGAGATGATGGAGATCGTCCGTTAGCTCAACTTGGACAGATCCAATCCAAACGAATGCTTTCACTCTACCTGCCTTATGGAATTCAAGAGATACACTCTTCAGATGCCCAGCGTTGCATTGAAACTATTGATCCGATCAAGGTAAAAGTGTGATTATCTGCAGCCATAACCCTATTTTGCCTAATCTATTAAAGAAGTTAATTGGTAAAAAGAACTTTAAGCAGCTTGACCAAAAGCTTGAACCTGGTGAGGCATGGGTTTTGCATTACAGAGATGGTGAAATCATTGCTATTGACTGGGTTGAAGCACCCAAAGCTTAATTATTAAGCCAGTCTAAGCGGCGCAGCACAACACCTTCACGCAGCGCCCATGGGCATATTTCCACACGATCTAGATCCAATGCACTCATTGTTGCGCGCGCAACTATCGCCCCAGCAACAATTTGTTGAGCTCGACTATTTGACACACCCGGAAGTTCTGCCCGAGATTTATCACTCATCTCTGCAAGCTTTGAAATCATTGCCTTTAGGTTTGCACTCTCCAAATACTTTGGGTTTTCATTAAACATGTGTCCAGTTAAACGGGCTAGGGTTCTAAAAGTCTTGCTCGTTGCAACAAAATGATTGGCATCATGCGCACGAAGAATTGCAGGAAGTTCATCTTCTAACTTACTGCTCACGAAATCCTCTAAAAACTTAACTCCTTTTGAATTGTAGGGATCACCACTCAAGAAATCTCTGGTCAATCGCGCAGCACCTAATGGTAAAGATAATGTTGCTTCTGGATTCTCATCAATACCCAAAGCTATTTCAAGTGAACCGCCACCAATATCTAGAACTAAGAGTTTGCCAGCAGACCAACCGAGCCAGCGGCGCACAGCCAAGAAAGTCATTCGAGCTTCTTCATCGCCAGTAAGGATTTGTAAGTCAATCTGGTGGCGTTGATTGATATCTTCAATAATCTTTGGACCATTCTTAGCATCACGAATAGCCGAGGTTGCAAATGCCAAAATCTCATCTGTTTGGTTTTCATTAGCGTGTGCCACAGCATCAGCAACAGCTTGATGCAGGAGATCAACTCCTTTGGCACTAATCGAGCCAGTTGTATCAAGATATTCAGTGAGTCGTAGTTCGACTTTGAAATTTGTGGCTGGGGATGGACGAGCGCCCAGATGTGCATCCATCACCTGTAAATGGATGGTATTTGAGCCCACATCTAGAACGCCTAATCTCACCGGCATAACCTATCGTTGAGGCTGGGCTGAACCCACGATTTTAAGTTTTTG
>JAPLBK010000025.1 GCA_026392775.1 Actinomycetota bacterium | reverse complement strand
AAAAACTGCCGCCCGTGAGTTTGTTGGTATAGATGCAGATGCTTTAGTTGTTAGCTTTGTTGGTCGCATTCAGCCACATAAGGGCCCTGAAGTATTAATCCGTGCATCAGCTGAACTTGTTAAGCACTCACCACATCTTCGTCCCAAGTTAGTTGTTAACGTTATTGGCGGAGCCTCTGGTGCTAATACTGAAGAAGTTGAGCGGTTAAAAGAGTTAACTGCATGGCTTGGGGTAGATGATGTTGTTAGGTTCATGCCTCCCACACCACGTGCTGATCTGCCACAGTGGTATCGCGCATCAGATTTAGTCTGCGTTCCAAGTTATTCTGAAAGCTTTGGTTTAGTTGCACTTGAAGCACAGGCCTGTGGCACACCAGTAGTTGCAACGGCAGTGGGCGGCCTTCGCACCGCAGTTGCCGATGGTATTTCTGGTGTTCTAGTCGATGGCCATGATGCCAAGGCCTGGTCCTCAGTTATTGCGCGTTTGCTCCTTGAACCACAGCGCCGCGTGCTCTTATCGATGGGCGCCATTGAGCATGCATCCCACTTTGGTTGGGACACAACAGCAAGAGGCACCTTAGATATCTATGACCTAGTTATTACTGAAAACAACGCAGCGCGCAAAATCGCAGGAGAGTAAATGGGCGCGATTGACCCACGCTTTATCATTGAGGAGTTCTTAGATTCTCATGATTTAGAGTATGAGCGAAAAGATTCACATACTTTCCTAGTTACTTTGCCCGGGGAGAAGAAATTACAGACTCACCTTGCACTTATCGTTGGTGACCACTCTTTAAGTATTAACGCCTTCGTTATCCGAAAGCCTGATGATAATGAGGCGGCTGTGCATGCATGGTGCATGGCTAAGAATGCATCCCTCTATGGAATCGCTTTTGCCATCAATGAAGTGAGAGATATTTTCCTTGTGGGGCGCTTGCCGTTATCAGCCGTTAGTGATCGTGAGATTGATCGCTTAGTGGGATCAGTGCTTCAAATCTCTGATTCATCCTTTAATCCACTTATTGAACTTGGATTTGCTAATGCAATTCGTCGTGAGTGGGCTTGGCGCGTTTCACGCGGGGAGTCTCTAGCCAATTTAGATGCTTTCAAACATTTGGTTTAGGATGAGGCTATGAGCAGCTACGAACTAATCCTTTTGCGCCACGGAGAATCAGAGTGGAATGCCAAGAACCTCTTCACAGGTTGGGTCGATGTGCGCCTATCTGCAAAGGGAGAAGATGAAGCCCGCCGTGGTGGTGCACTGCTAGCTGAGCGAGGATTGCTTCCAGATCTGCTTCACACATCATTACTACGCCGTGCTATTCACACATCACAGTTAGCGTTAGATGCCTGTGATCGTCATTGGATTCCAGTCAAGCGCTCATGGAGATTAAACGAGCGTCACTACGGCGCATTGCAAGGCAAAGACAAAGCCCAAACTCTTGCTCAATATGGCGAAGAACAGTTCCAGTTATGGCGCCGCTCTTTTGATGTGCCACCACCTGCCATTGATGACAACGATGAGTTTTCACAGGCAAAAGATGTGCGTTATGCCGATATTTCTGCCCCTAAGACTGAGTGCCTTAAAGATGTTATTTTGCGCATGTTGCCCTACTGGCATGAATCTATTGTTCCTGATTTAAAGGCCGGCAAGCGCGTGCTAGTCACAGCCCATGGAAACTCACTCCGTGCTTTGGTTAAGCACCTCGATGGAATTAGCGATGCAGATATTGCTGGGTTAAACATCCCCACTGGAATTCCGCTCCTATACACACTCAATGCTAATTTAACGCCGAGTGTTAAAGGCGGAGAGTATTTAGATCCTGCGGCAGCAATTGATGCTATTGCAGCCGTTGCAAACCAGGGAAAGAAGTAAGTTTTTAAGCAGTGATGCCAGCGTAGTCATCACGCTGGTCACGAATGATTGCTTGGACCATTACTTCACCGGCTCGGGCAAAGAACATCCTTACTTGAATACTTTGGCCGGCTTTAGCACCTAGTACTGGCACTACAGCTTTTGCATTTGCACTTGGGCCCTCAAAGATAACGGGTGTGTTTTTAGCTAAAGCGTTGGTGCCTGTGACAGTTGCTACTTGGCCATTGATTGCCACACCTAGCAGAGTGTCTTCTTGCTCCGTGGAATTAACGAGGGTTCCCACTAAGACGCCAGCGCCTTGGGCAGTTTCTACGACGAGGAGATTGACTATTTTAATGTTGTTACCGTCAGTATTTACTGTTGCCTCAACACCATCGGTAACTTGCTTGATATTGCGTGTGGAGGCGTTTAATCCGGCGCCGCATCCAGTCAGTGAGATGGTTAAGAGTGCAATGAAGAATGCAGTTACTAAGCGGCGCATAGGCGCAATTGTCTCACATCAAATTAGTAGTGATTTACGCTGGTTATAGCCAGGTATTCTCACTGCGATATTACTGGTAGAATTGACCCTCTAGCGAAGGGCATCACATGACATTTAAGGTCGGCGAAACCGTTGTTTATCCTCATCACGGAGCTGCATTAATCGAAGCTATTGAAACTCGCGTGAT
>JAPLBK010000131.1 GCA_026392775.1 Actinomycetota bacterium | reverse complement strand
TGGAATGCCAAGTAATAATGAATATGATTTGGAATCAGTTTTCTTACATGAAATTGCACATGGCTTGGGTTTTTTATCTAACGATGCCTACGACACTTTCTACGGTATTGCCAGCTTAGATCAACCAACTCCATTTGATGCATACGCACAAACTGGCGATGGCCGCCGTCTAGCAGATTTACCATCACCATCACTTGAACTTGGTAGGGCACTCACATCTGAACTTGTGTGGTCTGGTCCTCTTGGAATTAAAGCTAATAACGGTGTGAAGCCAAAGCTTTACACACCATCTCGTTATCAATCGGGTTCTTCAACCAGCCACTTAGATGAAGCGACATTTTCAAAGACTGGTTTAGATTCAGTAATGACTCCAAATCTAGATCCAGGTGAGATATTTAAAGAACCAGGACCATTGTTGTTGGCGATGATGGAAGATATGCGCAATAAACCACCAGCTGGTGTTGCTACTGGTTTACCTGAATCACCACGCAATGTTCAAGCATTTATCGGTGATTCGTCTGTGCTCGTTTCATTTGACCCACCAGTAAATATTCGCACGGCACAAGTCAGTGAATATATCGTTAAGAATCTTAAAACTGGAGTAGAAAAGAAAGCGTTAACTAGCCCAGTTATAATTGCTGGATTGAAGAATGGTCTTTCCTATACTTTTTCTGTTGTTGCGAAGAACTCTCTAGGTCTTTCTACGCCAGTAGCAAGTAAGGCTGTCACTCCACAAACTGGATGGAAGAGCTCAATCCTTGATGCAACAGCAGATGGTAAATCAGTATCCAGTACAACTTTTAACGGTAAGCCTGCTGTGGCATATACCGACACAAAGAGCGGTGATTTAAAGCTTGCTACATTCGATGGAAAAGTTTGGAAGAAAGTAACCGTGGATGGTGCTGGAGGAACAAACGGGCGGACCACACACCCAATTGCTGGTGAGATTTCAATGTGTGTTAATGGAAGTGGCACTAAGCAAACACTGCACCTTTTCTATAGCGATTCAACAGAAAAAGATCTGCGCTATGCCTCATATAACGGCAAGAGCTTTGTATTTAATGTAGTCGATGGTGATGGACCATCAGTTAATGACTATTCAGATCCTGTTCGCGTTCGCACATCAAGTGATGTCAGTGTTTCAAATGCATGTGTGGCCACAGCCTCTGCTATTCAGGTTTTCTACCGCGATGAAAGCCAAGGCGTCTTATTGGGTGCAGTGAAAACTAAAGCCCCGGGCTGGGTTTATGAAATGGTTGATGGTGATCGTAAAACTGATGGGCGCTCAACAGGTGATGTTGGATTCCATCTTCAAGCAATATTTGATGGAGTAAAGACCTACGTTGCTTATGATTCTGTAGTAACAATGAATCAAAAGAAAGAGATAACTTCTGGAGCTATCCGTGTGGCAACTCGAACTGGCAGTGATGCAAATACTTGGAGCTATGAAACTCTTGATATCTCAACTGATGATGCATCAGTTTTTGGCTACGACGTTGCACTGTCTAAAGTAAATGGTGATGTATTTATTACCTGGCTTGCTACGTCAACGGCCACCTTCCCCAAGCCAAATCAACTGCGCTGGGCGTTTTTGAGTAAGCCACTTGAAATTTCAAAGATTACAACTGAAAACTTTGGAACACCGGGTGAGTATCTATCCACCGATGGAAAAACGATTCTCTTTAACTGCCAAGAACGTTTATGTGCAGTTGATACAAC
>JAPLBK010000110.1 GCA_026392775.1 Actinomycetota bacterium | reverse complement strand
GCACCCACTAATGCCAACGCCGCTTCTGGGCCTGGGCATGTAATCTCCAATGAAGAAGAGCGTCCAGGTTCAGTGAGTGAACCATGTGCAATAAAAGCACCGCGCCATGCTGCCTCTGAATCACAGATGGCAGCAGAGACTACTTGAGGAGGCAACCCTCTAACAGGGCGACCATTGGCATCGACTAAACCTGTTTGTCTAGCTAGTGCATCTCCCGCCTCGATGACACGAACAACATAGCGTGATCCTTTTCTAAGGCCGCTAGATGAGAGCACTGCTAAATCAGATCCGTGACCATAAATATCAGCGATATCTTTTCGAAGCCTGCGCGCACTCTGAGAAGTATCTAACTCAACTTCAATCAAAATCTTGCCTGCAGCAATATGTAAACCGCCAGCAAAGCGAAGCAGTGAGGAAACCTCGGCTTTGCGACAGCATGGCTTAGTCACTGAAACACGACTGAGTTCGTCCTTGACTGATGCTGTCATTGCCATGGTGTTATCCAACCAGTTTTGGACCCATGATGTGGCCCAAATGAAGAGTCAATTTTGCAACATCATGATGAACACTGCCCGGTGCCTTGCGAATATCGGCAGCAATTACTCGTCCGTCCATTTTCGCTGCCGCTTCATCAAGGGCAACAGAATTTCGGACCACAGATGAGTCCACAAGGCAATAATCAATCTTCAATTCAGGGGCATAGGAGTGAAAAAACTCTAAATGTTCCTCTGGTGTTGAGCCAGCAAACTCTTCCCCAGTTGTTGTATTTGTCGCATCAAGGTTGAGGATCAAAATCTTTTTAGCTTTTGTGCGAAGTAGAGCATCTTGCTGCATCGGCACCATCAGATGTGGCATGACCGAGGAAAACCAAGAACCCGGACCCATAGTTATCCAGTCGGCCACACGAATAGCAGTGAGTGCTTCTAATCTCGCCTGTGGATTTTCAGGGATCACACGTAAGGATTCAATACGGCCCTTTGCTGTAGCAACTTCCTTTTGTCCTCTCACTACTATTCGCCCAGTTGAAGTATTAAAAGTTCCTTCAATATCTAAAGCAGTTTCAGCCATGGGTAGCACTCGCCCAATAACTTTCAATAACTGACCCACACGATCTAAGCCAATAACTGGATCTTCATTCTCATTCCAAAGAGATGCTAGTAAGAGATTGCCCATTGCATGGCCATTAAGTGGTCCATCACTTTCAAAGCGATGTTGCATGATGTGGGCCCATGTACGGCCCCATTCATCATCTGCACATAATGCAGCCAAGGCCATCCGCAGATCACCCGGAGGCAATATCGGAAACTCTTCACGCAAACGTCCACTGGAACCACCATTATCAGCAACGGTTACTACAGCGGTAATCTCATTAGTTAGTTGGCGCAGCGCGGACAAAGTTGCGGCAAGGCCATGGCCTCCCCCAAGTGCAACTACTTTTTGCACTATTTATTCTCGCCCGACATCTCGATGCGTTGCATAGGCAGAGCGATCACTAGAACTGAGTTGGCGGGCAATCTCTTCGGCAATGGCAACACTTCGGTGCTTTCCACCAGTGCAACCAACAGAGATAGTCACATATTTTTTACCTTCATTCATATATCCAGGAACCATAGAATCAATAAGGGCAACATAATCCTTCACAAACTCACTTACACCTTCACTACCCAAAACCTTTTCACTTACCGCAGTTGTTAATCCTGTCAGAGGTCTAAGTTCTGGAATCCAATGTGGATTTGGAATAAAGCGGCAATCTAAAACTAAATCTGAATCAACTGGGATTCCATACTTGTAACCAAAGGAAAGAACATTAATTCGAATCCCCTGAATCTTGCCCCCACCAAAAATCTCACCTATTCTCTTCTCAAGTTGGTGCACATTTAGGTTTGTCGTATCAATTGCGATATCGCACTCAGCACGAACTTCCTCTAGTTTGGCCCTCTCACGTGCTATTCCATCCACAATGCGATCACCACTTTGCAAAGGATGTGGCCTGCGAGTGGATTCAAAGCGTTGTACTAAAGCTTGATCTGTAGCATCTAAGAAAACTAGGCGGTAACCCGAACCATTCTTCTTGAGCTCTGCTAATGCTGCAGTTAACTCATCAAAGAAATGTCCTCCGCGAACATCCACCACAACTGCGTACTCTTTTCCTTGGGAACCTGTGCCTTTGCCAACTAAGGCTGGAAGCAACGCTGGCGGTAAGTTATCAACTACATACCAACCTAAATCCTCTAGAGCATTCGCCGCCGTTGAACGTCCGGCTCCCGACATCCCCGTTAGGACTAAGGTCTCATTGCTTGTCATGGCTTTATCCTCTTACACCTGTCAAGAACCCGCCAACACGCTCTTCTATAGCCACTATAAGCTCTCAGAAATCTCTCCGGTCTCGGTATTTATCTTGCTTGAACTCATAGTCAAAAGCTGTTCACCTATCACTGCTGCAATCTTGCTGCCAATACCTGGCGTTGCAGCGATATCTTCCACCGTCGCCTTGCGGATTGCCGCTACTGAACCGAAGCGCTCCAGCAACGCCTTTCTGCGTGCCTGACCAAGTTGTGGAATCTCATCCAGAATTGATTCCAACATAACCTTAGAACGACGTGAGCGGTGGAAAGTAATTGCAAATCTATGTGCCTCATCACGAATGCGTTGTAAGAGATAAAGACCTTCACTTGAGCGAGGAAGGATCAGAGGATCAGATGAACCAGGAACCCACACTTCTTCTAATCTCTTAGCCAAACCACACAGTGCGATATCAGTGATACCTAATTCAGCTAATGCGCGGGCAGCTGCATTGACCTGGGGCTGGCCTCCATCAACAATAATGAGTTGTGGTGGATAAGAGAATTTACTGAGCTTTCCCCCCAGCTCTGCCACTTCAGCTTCATCCACAGATCTATCATCGAGTAATCGTTTCAATCGACGAGTTATTACTTGATGCATTGCCCTGGTGTCATCGAAGCCCTCATCAGTATTGATAATAAATCTGCGATATTCACTCTTCTTAGCTAATCCGTCCTCAAAAACAACCATGGATGCAACAACAGATGTGCCAGAAATATTGGAGATATCAAAGCATTCAATACGCAAAGGTGTGCGCGCTAAATTCAACGCTTCTTCAATTTCCAGCAGAGCCTTGCCGCTGACCGCGGCATCATTGGCACGCTTACTTAAGAACTGAATCAGTGAGTACTGGGCATTTCGTTTAACCGTTGCCAGAATTTCAACCTTCTCCCCACGCTGTGGAACCTTCAGCAAGACCGGGGCGCCACGCAAACCACTTAACCAACTCTCCAACGCGCTTGCATCAAGTGGAAGTTCATTGATAAGAATCTCAGCAGGAATATCACCAGGCGCACTTTGACTATAGATGGAATAAAAAAGAGCCCCCATCTCATCATCGCCCTCTAATGATTTACTTTGATCCACAATCCACGAACGAGATCCCTTAATAGCACCACCTCTAACAATAAATATCGACCCTGCAGCATGTGCTCCGTCATGGTGAATTGCAACTATGTCGGCCGTTAAATTCTCTGGCAATGCCGCCTCTGCTGATTCCTGCGCCCGCTCAATTGCATCTATAGAATCTCGAATTTTGCTAGCCCGCTCAAACTCTTCTCGACTTGATGCCAGCTCCATTTCAGCGCGCAGCGTTGGAACAATGTCAGTATTTCCATTGGACATGAAGTTAACTAAGCGATCGGAGAGTGCTTTGTGATCCTCTTTGCTTATCCATTCAACGCAAGGTGCAGCGCACTTGCCTATATCACCGAGCAAGCATTGGCGCTTAGTTCGCTTTGCACGTTCAAAGTTACTAGTTGTGCAGGAGCGAATAGGAAAAGTCTTTAGAACGACATCGAATGTGCTGCGCAGTGCCCATGTATGAGTAAAGGGTCCAAAATATGAAATCCCAGGACGCTTAGATTTACGTGTGATGAAGACCCTTGGAAACTCTTCTTTGTTCGTAATTGCAAGATATGGATAAGACTTGTCATCTCTAAACTGCACGTTGTATTGCGGCGCATATTGCTTAATCCAAGAAAACTCTAGTTGTAGGGCTTCGACCTCAGTATCAACTATCGTCCAATCAACTCGCACGGCTTGATGCACCATACGATACGTCTTCTCAGCTAAGTTGCCCTGAAAGTAGTTACTCAACCGATTCTTTAGATTGATCGCCTTACCAACATAAATGACCGTGTCGGTGGCGTCATAGAATCGATAGACCCCAGGAAGTTTGGGAATATCCGATGGCCGATAACTGTGGGGATCTGCCATGTCGCTTACTTCTTAGTCGCTACTTTGCGATTACTTGCCAAAATTTCACCCAAGAATTGACCAGTGTAACTGGCCTTAACTTTAGCAACATCTTCAGGAGTTCCTTGGGCAACAACTAATCCCCCACGAAATCCGCCCTCTGGTCCCATATCAATAACCCAGTCCGAGGATTTAATAACATCCAAGTTATGTTCAATTACTACAACAGTATTCCCGGTATCAACCAGGCGATTGAGCACACCAAGTAACTTACTTACATCTTCAAAGTGCAGGCCTGTTGTTGGTTCATCCAAGACATAAATAGTGCGACCAGTTGATCGTCGCTGCAACTCAGTCGATAGCTTCACGCGTTGAGCTTCACCACCAGAAAGCGTTGGTGCTGACTGACCCAAGCGCACATATCCCAAACCAACATCATTGAGTGTCTTGAGGTAGCGAGCAATCGCTGGGACTGATTCAAAGAATTCAGCAGCAAGTTCTATCGGCATATCTAAAACATCGGCAATTGTTTTGCCTTTGTAATGCACTTCAAGGGTTTCGCGGTTATAACGAGCTCCATGACAGACCTCGCAAGGAACATACACGTCAGGCAAGAAGTTCATCTCAATTGTGATGGTGCCATCTCCTGAACAGTTCTCACAGCGCCCACCTTTGACGTTAAAGGAGAAGCGTCCCTGCTGATAGCCACGAATCTTGGCCTCTGATGTTTCGGCAAATAACGCACGTACCTTGTCGAATACGCCGGTATAGGTAGCAGGATTTGAGCGAGGTGTTCGACCAATAGGTGATTGATCAACATGAACAACCTTGTCGAGCAAATCTATGCCGGAAACTGTACGGTGTCGTCCAGGAACTAGACGAGCACCGTTAAGTTTATTGGCAAGGGTCATATACAAAATATCATTAACTAGAGTTGATTTTCCTGAACCGCTCACACCAGTAACCGAAACAAATACACCTAATGGAACTTCCACATCAATATTCTGAAGATTGTTCTCCTTCGCACCTTTCACTACTAGCTGGCGCTTTGGATCGATTTTTCGACGCTTGGTGGGAATAGCTATAGATTTACGGCCAGAAAGATAAGCACCTGTTATTGATTCCTTGGAAGCAATTAAGTCCTCGTAACTACCCGAGACAACAACATTGCCACCATGTTCACCAGCACCAGGCCCGATGTCCACAACCCAATCAGCAGTTCTAATAGTTTCCTCATCGTGCTCAACAACTATTAGAGTATTTCCCAAGTTACGAAGACGTGTTAACGTATCAATCAAGCGGCGATTATCACGCTGATGCAAACCAATGCTTGGTTCATCTAAAACATATAGAACACCAACCAACCCACTACCAATCTGTGTAGCTAAGCGAATTCTCTGGGCCTCACCACCAGATAAAGTCCCTGCAGGACGCGCTAGTGAAAGGTAATCCAAACCAACATCTAGCAAAAAACCAAGACGGGCATGTACTTCTTTCATCACTCGTTCAGCGATTTGAGCCTCGCGTTTATTGAGTTTGATTGCCTTGAGGAACTGGGCACACTCCATAATGGAAAGCTCAGTAATTTCACTAATGTTCTTGCCGCCCAGAGAAACGGCCAATACTTCAGGCTTAAGACGTGCTCCCTTACAAATATCACATGGCGTCTCGCGCATATAAGCCTCGTACTTATCGCGACTGTAGTCACTATCTGTTTCACTGTGGCGGCGATGAATAAATGGAACAACACCCTCAAAACCAGTTGTGTAGTTCTTAGTTCCGTAACGTCCCTTGTACTTCATCTTAATTTCATACTCATAGCCATTAATAATCGCATCTCGTGCTTTAACTGAGATTTTCTTCCAAGGTGTATCTAGGGAAAATGAAACATCTTTTGCTAACGCCTCTAGCAAGCGCAGGAAATAATCTGATGATTGCCCACCTGACCAAGGCGCAATCGCTCCATCATTGATCGAAATGGAGTCATCAGGAATGATCAAGTCATTATCGACCTCTAACTTGGTTCCAATTCCAGAACACTCTGGGCATGCACCAAATGGAGAGTTGAATGAGAAAGAACGTGGTTCTAACTCCTCAAAGGAGAGGTTGCAATCATGGCAAGCCAAGTGCTCGCTATAGGTGCGCTCTTTTTCATCTCCCTTGGCATCCACAAAGTCCAAAAGCACAATGCCAGATGCAAGACGTAGCGCGGTTTCAATGGAATCAGTCAGGCGAGTCTTTGACTCTTCTTTTGCAGTCAAACGATCCACAACAACTTCAATCGTGTGCTTCTCCTGCTTCTTTAGCTTCGGCACATCGGTGAGCTGAATAACCTCACCATCCACACGAGCACGTGAGAATCCCTGAGTAATCAGGTCAGCAAAAAGATCAACGAACTCACCCTTACGTGCACGAACTATGGGTGCTAATACTTGAAACTTTGTTGTCGCTGGCATAGTCAGAATCTGATCAACAATCTGCTGTGGAGACTGTCTGGTAACTGCGTGACCACAGGTTGGGCAGTGAGGGCGACCAGCGCGTGCAAACAATAAACGTAAGTAGTCATAAACCTCAGTAATCGTTCCCACAGTAGAGCGAGGATTTCGGTTCGTTGATTTCTGATCAATAGACACCGCCGGTGATAAGCCTTCAATAAAATCGACATCAGGCTTATCCATCTGTCCCAAAAATTGACGGGCATATGCTGATAGAGATTCAACATATCGACGCTGGCCTTCAGCAAATATGGTGTCGAAAGCCAATGATGATTTACCAGAGCCAGATAGACCTGTAAAAACAATGAGTGCATTGCGTGGTAACTCAATGGAGACGTTTTTGAGGTTATGTTCGCGAGCACCGCGAACAATGAGTTTGTCGATAGTCACTAAACCCCAGCCTCTTCCATTGATCGTAGTTCTTTCTTTAAAATCTTTATCTCATCACGCAAACGTGCAGCCACTTCAAATTGAAGGTCCCCCGCAGCAGCGCGCATCTGATCAGTGAGCGAGCCTATCAACGCCATTAAATCTTGGCGCGGCAACGAAGCCAGAGATTTCACATAGAGTCCTGCCGTTGCTGCGCTCTTTTGATTTGCCCGCTTATTTGATGCCATCAGCTCATCAGTGTCTTCAGATTCACGATTAATAAGATCGGTGATATCAGCAATCTTTTTACGCAGCGGTTGTGGATCCACGCCCTTTTCTAGATTGTATGCAACTTGCTTGGCGCGACGGCGATTAGTCTCATCAATAGCCTTTTCCATAGAGGCCGTCATGTTGTCGGCATACATATGAACCTCACCTGAAACATTTCGAGCCGCACGGCCAATAGTTTGGATGAGTGAGGTGGCAGAGCGAAGGAAGCCTTCTTTGTCAGCATCTAGAATTGCCACTAAGGAAACTTCAGGAAGATCGAGGCCCTCACGAAGCAAGTTAATGCCGATAAGAACGTCGTATTCACCGGTGCGAAGTTCGCGCAATAGTTCGACGCGGCGCAGAGTGTCTACCTCAGAGTGAAGATAGCGAACCCTCACTCCCTTTTCCTGTAAGTAATCAGTTAGATCTTCACTCATCTTTTTAGTAAGTGTTGTGACTAGAACACGCTCATTCTTCTCAGCTCTTATTGTAATTTCATTGAGCAAATCATCGATCTGACCCTTTATAGGCTTGATCACAATCTGTGGATCCACTAAACCAGTTGGGCGAATTACTTGCTCCACTACATCGCCATCCACCTTTGCCATCTCGTACTTTCCTGGCGTCGCAGAGAGATAAAGCTTTTGTCCTGTGCGCTCTATAAATTCTGGAAACTTCAAAGGGCGATTATCCAACGCGCTGGGCAATCTAAAGCCGTGTTCTACAAGAGTGCGCTTGCGTGATGCATCGCCTTCAAACATCGCACCTAACTGCGGAACCGTCACGTGGCTCTCATCAATAACAACAAGAAAATCCTCTGGGAAATAATCCAATAAGCAGTTGGGCGCAGATCCAGCTGCGCGATCATCTAAGTGCCGTGAGTAGTTTTCAATTCCACTACAAAAACCAATCTGCTCCATCATCTCAATATCAAAAGTTGTTCTCATTCGCAGGCGCTGTGCTTCAAGGAGTTTGCCCTGCTTTTCAAAGAGATTGAGCTGTACTTGTAGTTCATCCTGAATATCACCGATTGCTCGCTTCATCGTTTCAGGCCCAGCTGCGTAGTGAGTGGCTGGGAAGATATACATCTCAGTTTCATCACGCATAATTTCACCGGTCAAAGGATGCAATGTGGTTATCTTTTCAATCTCATCGCCAAACATCTCAATTCGAATAGCTAACTCTTCATACATAGGGATGATTTCGATGGTGTCTCCCCGAACGCGAAAAGTCCCACGCTCAAAGGCAACGTCATTACGCTTGTATTGAACATCGACAAATTTGCGCAATAGCGCATTGCGTTCAATCTCATCCCCCACGCGTAGTTTGATCATTCGATCCACATACTCTTGCGGCGTGCCAAGTCCATAAATACAAGAGACAGTCGCAACCACAATCACATCACGGCGAGTCAAAAGTGAGTTTGTAGCTGAGTGACGTAATCGTTCTACCTCATCATTGACACTTGAATCCTTCTCAATGAAGGTATCTGTCTGTGGAACGTATGCTTCTGGTTGGTAATAGTCGTAGTAAGAGACAAAGTACTCAACGGCATTATTTGGAAGTAGCTCTCGAAATTCATTTGCCAACTGCGCTGCCAGCGTTTTATTGGGAGCTAAGACCAAAGTCGGGCGTTGGAGTTTTTCAATCAACCAGGCCGTTGTAGCTGATTTTCCTGTGCCAGTTGCACCCAGTAAAACCACATCTTGTTCACCAGCATTGATTCGTCGGGCAATCTCTTCAATGGCCTCAGGCTGATCTCCAGCTGGAACATAGTCACTAATTACCTGAAATGGCTCGACTCGACGTTGGAGTTCTGAGACCGGGCGCATTTGCCAAGCCTACTTTTTTACATCCTTATCCGCGAGTTCATCCCATATATTTTCCACTTTACGCAGTAATTCATCTTCACTGCCATCATTTTCGATCAAGAAATCAGCTATCGATTCGCGCTGTTCGCGAGTTGCCTGGGCAGCAATGCGCGCTTCTATTTCAGAGATGTGTAAGCCCCTGGCACGTAACCTTGAAATCCTGTTCTCCATTATTGATTCAACGGTAATGACAAGATCAAAGCGGTCTTGGCCACCAGTTTCAAATAGGAGTGGGATTTCATAGACAAGGCTCTGATCAGCCTTGAGTGATGCAACAGCTTCTTCAAACTTATGGCGCACCCAAGGGTGAATTACATTTTCTAACTTATTCTTGAATGTGAAATCCTTAAATATCAACTCCCCCAAAGCACGTCTATCAATATCTCCATTATTCAATATCGAATCACCAAAAATGCTCACCACTTGATCAAAGCCTACTGAACCTCGCTCTATTGCAGCACGCGCCAACTGATCTGCATCAATAACGATTGCACCCAGGTCAGCAAAGTACTCAGCTGCAAGTGACTTTCCGCAGCCAATGCCACCAGTTAAAGCAATTACGTGCATGGAATAAGGATAACCCGAGTAGAAAAGAAAAGGGACCCGACTATTACGTCGAGTCCCTTTACTTTAATTATTACTACTCAGCAGCAGGAGTTTCTTCGGCTGGAGTTGCAGCAGCATCGGCAGCTTTAGCTTCTGCCTTTTGCTTCTTATATGCCATGAAACGCTCTTGCGCCTGGGCGTACTGCTTTTCCCACTCTTCGCGCTGTGTTTCATATCCTGGCTTCCACTCCTGTGAATCTGAATCGAAACCTTCTGGATAGATGAAGTTTCCTGAAGCATCGTAACGAGCAGCCATTCCGTATTGAGATGGATCGAATGCTTCGATCTCAATCTCATGTCCTTCATTGGCTTGCTTCAAAGATAGTGAAATACGGCGACGCTCAAGGTCAATGTCAATGATCTTTACAAATAGCTCATCATCAACTTGAACAACCTGCTCTGGGATTTCAACGTGGCGTTCTGCCAGCTCTGAAATATGAACTAGGCCTTCAATGCCTTCGTGAACACGAATGAATGCTCCGAATGGAACAAGCTTTGTAACCACACCTGGCACAACCTGATTGATTGTGTGAGTGCGAGCAAATGCCTGCCATGGATCTTCTTGTGTTGCCTTGAGTGAAAGTGAGACGCGCTCACGCTCGAAATCAACTTCAAGAACTTCAACAGTTACTTCATCGCCAACTTCAACAACTTCACCTGGATGATCAATGTGCTTCCATGAAAGCTCTGACACGTGAACAAGTCCATCTACGCCACCAAGGTCAACGAATGCACCGAAGTTTACGATTGATGAAACAACACCTGTGCGAACTTGACCCTTTTGTAGCTGGTTAAGGAAAGTTGTGCGTGATTCAGATTGTGTCTGCTCTAGGAATGCACGACGTGAAAGAACTACGTTGTTACGGTTCTTATCAAGTTCGATGATTCGAGCCTCAACCTGCTTACCAATGTAAGGAGTTAGATCGCGAACACGGCGCATTTCAACAAGAGAAGCAGGCAAGAAGCCACGTAGTCCGATGTCGACGATGAGTCCACCCTTAACAACTTCAATAACTGTTCCAATAACAACTTCGTCGCGCTCTTTCTTGCCTTCGATATCTCCCCAGGCACGCTCGTATTGTGCGCGCTTCTTAGAGAGAATCAAACGACCTTCTTTATCTTCTTTTTGAAGAACAAGAGCTTCAATAGTCTCGCCAACCTTGACGAGTGAGTTTGGATCTACATCGTGGCGAATTGAAAGCTCGCGTGAAGGAATAACACCTTCAGTTTTATATCCGATGTCGACAAGAACTTCTTCGCGTCCAACCTGGACGATTGTTCCTGTTACTAGATCTCCGTCATTAAAATTTCTTATTGTGCCTTCGATTGCTGCTAGAAAATCGGCAGCTGATCCAATGTCATTTACTGCAATTACAGGTGCTGTAGTCAAGTTGCTCCGTAGGGATAGATGAGTAGTAGTTTCCGCTTTCGCGGCTGGAG
>JAPLBK010000091.1 GCA_026392775.1 Actinomycetota bacterium | reverse complement strand
CGTTCTGAGAAAGCTGAAGACATTTTGGTTCAGATGGTTTTAGATATAGATGTGGTGCCACCCAGTGAAGTAATTGTTGATAGAGCACAAGCTATTCGCACAGCGGTCAACTTGGCGCAAGCTGGCGATGTCGTGATGGTTTTAGGAAAGGGACATGAAAAGGGCCAAGAAATTAATGGCCAAGTGCATGAGTTCGATGATCGCATTGAGTTAGCTAAGGCGATTGAAGATAAAAAATGATCACCTTAACCGCTGGAGAAATAGCCCTTTTAGTTGGCGGAGAACTCTTTTGCGATAAAGATTTACTAATTTCAAAAGCACCGGTCTTTGATTCTCGCTCAGCAACCCCTGGTTGTTTCTTTTTAGCCCTTAAAGGTGAGAACGCAGATGGCCATGAGTTTGCAGCCGATGCTTATCGAAATGGTTCGATGTTCTCTCTCACTTCAGAGCGAATAGATGGTCCATGCATTGTTGTCTCAGATGTGCTGGAGGCCTTATCAATTCTGGCAGCATTTGTGAGGAAGCGCTTGGACAAACTAATAGTTATTGGCATTACAGGATCGCAAGGAAAGACAAGTACTAAAGATCTCTTAACGCACATGTTAGGCGCAGTTGGTCCAACTGTTGCACCAGCAGGCTCATTTAATAACGACTTAGGTCTGCCTATCACTTTGCTGCAATGTGATGATCGCACCCGCTTTTGTATCCTTGAAATGGGTGCACGACATGTGGGCGATATTGCCCGGTTGTGTGAGATTGCAAAACCAAACATCGGTGTTGTTCTAACTGTTGGGACTGCCCACATTGGTGAGTTCGGGTCGCAAGAAGTGATTGCAAAGACCAAGAGCGAACTTATTCAATCTCTGGATAAAGACGGTATTGCAATCTTAGGAAATTATGATGAGTTCACGCCTAAGATGGCCTCCCTGCATCAAGGTCAAGTAATTCTCTTCGGTGAAAAAGCAGATACTCAAGTAAGAGCTGCAGATGTTGAAATGCGAGAAGGACGTCCACACTTTGATTTAGTTACACCAGCAGGGCGAGATGCAGTTGGAATGCGCGCGGTGGGTGCACATCAAGTATCAAACGCCCTTGCAGTTGCCGCAGTTGGTACAGCGCTCTCACTGCCATTGGAGTTAATTGCTAGCTCTTTATCAACCGGTGAAATAGCTAGTAAGTGGCGCATGGAACTTCATGAAAGCGCTGATTTACTGATCATTAACGATGCATATAACGCTAACCCAGAATCTATGGGTGCTGCCTTGCGTGCATTAGCCCTCTTTGCCCAAGAGCGCGGCGGTTCTGCATGGGCTTTTGTTGGAAAGATGAATGAACTTGGCCAGACACAAGCACCACAGAGCGCTGCAATTGGCGCCCTTGCGGTTGAATTAGGAATAGATCATTTAGTTGAAATCGATGCTCCAGAATATGGAGAACCCGTTGGCGCAATGGTGGTTCACCATCGCCGGAGCATTGAGTCAGCTCTTGATTTAGTTGAATACTTGGCACCTGGTGATGTTGTTCTAGTGAAAGCATCTAGGTCGCAAGGTTTTGAAGTTCTCGCAGAATCACTAGAGCGTGCCTGGAAAGAAAAGAGTGGAGTCGATTCATGAGACAGATCCTTATCGCAGGAGCCTTCGCTCTCGCATTTGCCCTCTTTGGTACAAAGGTTTTAATTCGAATTCTTGCTGCACGTGGCTTTGGTCAGATTATTCGAGACGATGGTCCATCGACACATAAGACAAAGCATGGCACGCCAACTATGGGTGGCATCATCTTTATTCTGGCCGCGATTTTTGGTTATCTCATGGCACATCTTATTACAGGAAATTCAATGACCGCTTCAGCGCTCTTGGTTATTGGGTTGGTTATTGGTTTAGGTTGTGTTGGATTCATAGATGATTGGCTCAAAGTTTCACGCCAAAACTCTCGTGGCCTTAAGGGACGATACAAACTTTTAGCTCAAGCATCCTTAGCCGGTGTCTTTGGTTATGCGGGCCTGCAGTTTGCCGATCAAAACCAACTCACTCCAATTTCGCAGTACCTATCAACGGTTAAAGAAACCTCTATCTACCTTGGCACAGGTTTAGTTATTGCTTTTGTCATCTTGATGGTGATGTCAGCCAGTAATGGTGTGAATTTAACTGATGGCCTCGATGGCTTAGCAACGGGCGCAACGATTATGACTTTTTTAGCATTTGTATTAATCGGTGTGTGGGAGTTTGGCCAAAGTTGCACAGTCGGTGTGCTAACAAGTAATTGTTATCAAGTTCGTGATCCACTTGATCTAGCGGTGCTTGCTGCAGCTTTTGCCGGAGGTTGCACAGGATTCCTCTGGTGGAATACCGCACCAGCTAAAATCATTATGGGCGACACGGGCTCTTTAGCCTTAGGAGCAGCCATTGCTGGCTTTGCAACCACGCTTCGCGTTGAGCTGCTATTGATCCCACTGGGTGGATTATTTGTTATCGTCACAATGTCAGTAGTTATTCAAACCCTTTATTTCAAGCTCAGTGGTGGTAAGCGAGTCTTTCGTATGGCCCCCCTTCATCATCACTTTGAATTAAAGGGATGGGCTGAGATAACTGTTGTTATTCGCTTTTGGATTATTGCTGGACTCAGTGTTGCTGGCGGATTAGGTCTGTTTTATGCACAGTGGGTAGTTAAGTAATAACCATGCCACTTTCTTTTGATGGCCAGAGAATTCTCATTCTTGGTGCAGGTGTTACGGGAAATGCTGTTGCCCGTGCACTTATAAAAAGAGGGGCAGCTGTGATTATTACCGATGAAAATCCTGCCGCTAAATCAGAACACCGAGTTATTGATGCCAAGAGTGTAGTAATCAAGGATTTTGATTCAGTAGTTGTTTCACCAGGCTGGCGCCAAGCCCATCATTTAATTGCTGGCGCCATGAAAGTAGGTTTGCCTCTGCTCAATGAAGTTGATTTGGCCTGGCAAATAAAGAGTGAGATTGCACCTGCGCAAAAGTGGCTGGCCCTGACTGGCACTAACGGTAAGACAACAACGGTTGAAATGGTTGCTGCAATGTTAAAGCGCGGAGGCCTCACAGCAGCTGCATGCGGAAACGTTGGTGAGACGGTCATTGAAGTAGTAGATCGCAGTGATGCATATGAAGTTCTAGTTCTCGAGCTTTCCTCTTTTCAACTTCACTGGTCAAAGCAGGCTCAATTTGTGGCAAGTGCAATTCTCAATATTGCCGATGATCACATTGATTGGCATGGAAGCTTTGATGAGTATGCAAAAGTTAAGCTCAGCATTCTAGATCGCGCATCCACAGGGGTATTAAATGCTGATGATGGCGAAATAGTGAAGCGCACCAGCCATTGGCAGGGAAGAAAAGTGTTTTATAGCCTAGATACACCGGCTCCAGGTGAGATTGGCGTAGTAGAAGAGCTCTTAGTAGATCGCGCTTTTGTGCAAGATACCCAAGAAGCCTCGATGTTTGCCGAGTTAGTGGAAGTAAAGCCAACAATTCCACACAATGTTTCAAATACCTTAGCTGCGGCAGCACTTGCCCGAGCTGTTGGGGTTTCTCATGAGGACATTCGCGCTGCAATCAAGGGTTTTCGACCCGGGCGCCATCGCATTGAAACGATTTATTCAGCGGATTCAATTAACTGGGTTGATGACTCCAAAGCAACTAACCCACATGCAGCAACAGCATCACTGCTCTCACATGAATCAGTGATTTGGATTGCGGGGGGATTAGCTAAAGGTGCGGCTATGGATGAGTTAGTAGAGCGCACCGCCAAGCGGATTAAGGCTGCGATTCTTATTGGGACTGACAGAGGATTAATTGAAGCTGCACTTATTAAGTTCTGCCCAGATGTTCCACGCCTTCTTATTGATGGTGATTCATCGCAAGAGTTAATGGAAAAAGCTGTGAGCGCTGCCCACGGCTTTGCCAAAGCTGGCGATACGGTTCTTTTAGCCCCGGCGTGCGCGTCCATGGATCAATTCATCTCTTATGCCGATCGCGGCGATCGCTTTGCAGCTGCAGTAAAGAAGGTCGTGAGTAAGTGAAAACACAAAAGCGCAGCAATCTTTTCACTCGCCCCATCAATCTGTATTACATGCTAGTTGGAAGCACGTTTGCTTTGAGTATTTTTGGTTTGATTATGGTTTTTTCTGCTTCATCTATTTACTCTCTTGACAATAAGGGCTCCACATGGGCGATTCTCCTTCGCCAATTAATCTTCTTAGTTCTTGCAATTCCAATGGCATGGGCGCTCTCGCGTTTTTCTTTGTCCCGTTGGAAGTTCTTTGCTCGTTTTGGTGTTCTGGCTTCAGTGGGCCTACTTGCAGTTGTGCAAGTACCCGGAGTTGGTAAAAGCGTGAATGGTAATAACAACTGGATTTCACTTGGCTTTGTCGATGTTCAACCCAGTGAAATCGCCAAGTTCTTAATGATTTTGTGGGCTGGCTCAATTTTGGCAAAACGTGAACGTGCAGGTGATATTCAAGCCAATGTTCTCAAACTGATTGCACCAGCGTTTTTGCTCTGTATTTTATTAGTGCTTCTAGGAAAAGATTTAGGAACAGCCTCCGTATTTGCCTTTGTACTTGCAGGAATGCTCTGGGTTTCAGGAGTGCATCTGAAGTTATTTGCAGCGATTTCAGCTGTGGGTTTTTTAGGAATTGCAGCACTGATTATCTCTGCCCCATATCGCGTTGCACGCTTGTCTGTTTTTCTTAATCCATTTGCTGAAGAACAATACAAATCAGTGGGCTGGCAGCCTGCTCACAGCCTTTTAGGCTTAGCTAGTGGTGGTTTATTTGGTGTTGGACTTGGAGCCAGCCGTCAAAAGTGGGGAAATCTTCCTGAAGCTCACACAGACTTTATCTTTTCAGTCATAGGCGAAGAGCTTGGTCTTTTTGGAACTATCGCGACTTTGTTATTACTGTCGACTCTTTTGTTCTCAATATTTAAAATCGCTCTTGGCACCCAAGATCCAATGGTGCGCTATGTCTGTTCGGGTATTGGTTGCTGGATAGGCATTCAAACTGTGCTCAATATTGGCTCTGCAGTCAGCGTTCTTCCAGTGGTGGGTGTAACTTTGCCACTACTTTCCTATGGAGGTTCAGCCTTGATTGCTA
>JAPLBK010000137.1 GCA_026392775.1 Actinomycetota bacterium | reverse complement strand
TCAATTAGAGGATCAGCCATATCCAGTTGAAGTGGGCGATAAACCACGTGGTCGCACAAGTCATGGCCGTCCACCAACTTTGCCTGATGGTTGGCTAGATGATCCCGATGAACTGGTTCATGTTGAACTAGAGGATGCATTCTCGGGCGGTTAAATGTTTCTCTTTAGATGGATTCGTCGGACAATCACATTCATTGTTGTTATAGCTTTGATTGCACCAGGCTATGCCGTGTCTCAAGTGTGGCGTGCGGCAAAGAATCCAATTGTGCGAAACGCTGATGTCATTGTTGTTTTAGGAACTGCGCAGTTAAATGGACGACCTGGAGAAGCGCTAGAGGCACGTTTAAAAGAAGCTAAGAGAATTTTTGATTTAGGGTATGCGCCAACAATTATTACTGTGGGAGCAGGTGCACCAGGAGATCGCACAACAGAGGCTGCTTCAGGAAAATACTGGCTTCGCACACACGGCATACCATCTAAAAAGATAACTGCAATTGAAGAAGGTAGAGACACGTTAGCTAGCACTAAGGCTTATGCGGCTGTAATGAAGAAGCGATATGTCAGCGATGTCATCATTGTTACTGACCCTTATCACTGCAAACGTGCAATTACTATGGCAAATGATCAAGGGGTAGTAAGCACGTGTTCACCAGTGCAAAGCGGGCCTAATACGATTTCAAACTCTAGTTATAAGTATTTACTGCGTGAAGCCGGAGCCTATTTGGTCTATATAACTGTGGGTCGGCGAGGTATTCAAGTCAGTGATCATTTACCCGGTGCTGACATCGTCACTAAGGTTGTACCGTGAGCTATAGCCAGCATGATCAAGAGAGATTTCTTGATGAACCAGCAAAGCGTGCTGGTCGAACAGAGTTCATGCGCGATCGTGCACGTGTTATTCATTCAGCCGCACTTCGCCGATTAGCCGCAAAGACTCAAGTAGCTGTTCCTTGGGAAAATGATTTTCAACGCACACGTTTATCTCACTCTTTAGAGTGCGCACAGATTGGTCGCGAACTCGGTGAATCACTGGGCGCAGATCCAGATTTGCAAGACACAGCATGCCTTGCCCACGATTTAGGTCATCCACCTTTTGGTCACAACGGTGAAGAAGCGTTAGCGTCCATTGCAACAGAGTTTGGTGGCTTTGAAGGTAATGCTCAAAGTTTTCGTTTGTTAGTTCGCCTTGAAGCAAAGACAGTTGATAGTGATGGAAAAAGTATGGGACTTAATTTAACTAGAGCATCACTTGATGGGGCTACGAAGTACCCATGGCCACGTTCGCACAATCTGCGCAAGTTTGGTGTTTATGATGATGATGTTGCAGTTTTCGATTGGATGCGCAAAGGAGCTCCAGTTCATGAGAAATGTATTGAAGCCCAGATTATGGATTGGTCTGATGATTGCGCCTATTCTGTACATGATCTAGAAGATGCTATCTTCGCCAATCAAGTATCAGTAAAGAATTTTGAAACTGACTTCGAAGATCTATATGCAGTAATGGTCCGTGACTACGGAAGTGATTCATCTGAGCAAGAGGCAATTGACGCCCACAAGCGTTTATCGGCATTATCTGCTTGGCCACATTACTACGATGGAACACATCGCTCTCTTGCACGACTTAAGGACTCAACTAGCCAGCTCATTGGTCGTTTTGTTCTAGCCGCAGAGTTAGAAACGCGCAAAGTTCACGGTGATGGTCCGCTTTCTCGCTATAGCGCAGACCTTGAAATCCCACGTGAGCAAAAAATTGAAGTAGATTTCTTAAAGGCCATTGCAGGGCACTACTTAATCAATGCTGCGCACTCACAAGATCGCTATGCCAAGCAGCAGATAATTATCAGTGAACTTGTTGAAATGCTACGTGCTCGTGCACCGCAGGAGCTTGATTCCTTCTTCCTTAAAAGCTGGAATGAAGCCGGCGATGAAATGGCTCGTATGCGCGTGATTATCGATCAAGTAGCAGCCTTAACTGACCCTGGTGCATACGCCCTCCATGCCGCTTTGTTAGCTTCTCGTTAAGATGGACCTATGAGCGGTCGTATAAAGGATGAAGATGTTGCATACATCCGTGACCGTGCACCCATTGATGAAATCGTAGGGGAGTACGTTCAGTTAAAAAGTGCTGGCGGAGGACAAAAGAAAGGCCTGTGTCCTTTTCATGATGAAAAATCTCCATCATTTCACGTAACACCCAGTAAAGGTTATTTCCACTGCTTTGGTTGCCAAACTGGCGGAGATGTCATCGCATTCTTAATGAAAATTGATCATCTTACTTTTACTGAAACTATTGAGCGTCTAGCAGATCGCATGAGTTACACATTGCGCTATGACCAAGGTGGTTCATCCGCGCCAATATTTTCTGCCGGTGCTCGCTCACGTCTTATCGCAGCAAACACAGAGGCTGCGCGTTTTTATCAAGAACAACTCAATACTTCTCCTGATGCTGCGCTTGGTAGAGATTTACTTACTAAGCGTGGCTTTGATAAAGATGCATGTATGCAATTTGGTGTGGGATTTGCACCAGATGAATGGGATGCATTG
>JAPLBK010000056.1 GCA_026392775.1 Actinomycetota bacterium | reverse complement strand
AACTATTGCACTTGCAAAGAACCCAGAACTAACAGTTCGCAAAGTCAGTGATCGAACATTCCTTCTTCACCTAGGTGGAAAGATTGAAATTCAATCTAAAGTTCCACTAAAAACACGTGATGATCTCTCTCGTGCTTACACCCCAGGTGTTGCACGTATTTGTCAGGCAATCGTTGCTGACCCAGCAGATGCTCGCCGCTTAACTATTAAGCGCAATACCGTGGCAGTTGTTACTGATGGATCAGCAGTTTTAGGTCTAGGAAATATAGGCCCAGCAGCAGCACTTCCTGTGATGGAAGGTAAAGCTGCGCTCTTTAAGCGCTTTGCAGATGTTGATGCCTGGCCTGTTTGCCTGGACACACAAGATGTAGATGAAATCGTTCGCACAGTTCAGTTGATTGCACCCGTCTATGGCGGAATCAACTTAGAAGATATCTCAGCTCCCCGATGCTTTGAGGTTGAGCGTCGCCTACGTGAACTCCTTGATATTCCAGTTTTCCATGATGATCAACATGGAACAGCCATTGTTGTTCTAGCGGCGCTTCGAAACGCACTCAAGTTTGTTAAAAAAGATCTCGGTTCAGTAAAGATTGTCTTGAGTGGCGTGGGCGCAGCTGGAAATGCAATCGCTCGCTTACTCACACTTAGTGGAGCTAAGAACATTATTGGCTTTAATCACCATGGTGTTATCCATAACGGCATGAAATCTAAAGATTCAATGCAACAGTGGTTTATTGATAACAGCAATCTAAATAACTTTATTGGCACTATGCCAGAAGCTCTCGTTGGCGCAGACGTCTTTATTGGAGTGAGTGCTCCAAATATTCTTAAGGAAGCTGACATCGCAACAATGGCAAAGGGTTCAATTATCTTTGCACTTGCTAACCCAGATCCTGAGGTTGACCCTGTTCTGGCACGCAAATATGCAACTGTCGTTGCCACAGGTCGCAGTGATCAACCAAATCAAATTAATAACGTTTTGGCATTTCCTGGAATCTTCCGCGGATTACTCGATGCCAATGCCCACAAAATCACTGATCAATTATTAGTCGCAGCAGCTGAAGCTATTGCTGACTGTGTCTCTCCTGAGCAGCTCAATGCCTCATTTATTGTGCCCAGCGTCTTTGATCCAAATGTGACTAAAGCTGTAGCTGCGGCGGTTAAGAAGTCAGTGTGATTGAACTAGCTGCATCATTTGATGCTCAACTATCTAGCCTTGCACCATATTTGATCTACTTAATTGTTGGGGCAATTGTTTTCTTCGAAACCGGTGTTTTATTTGCCTTTTTCCTACCTGGTGATTCAATCCTTTTTAGCGCAGGATTAGTTGCAGCAGCTCATGGAGATGTAAATATCGTCATTCTTGTAACCGTCATATTTATCGCAGCCTTCTTTGGAGATCAAATCGGTTTTGTATTAGGTCGTTTAGTGGGTCGTCCATATCTTGAACGACATAACTCCCCGCGCATGCAAAAGATGATTGCCCGTTCAGAGCGCTTCTATGAACAAACTGGGTGGTGGGCAGTAGTTGCTGCACGATTCTTCCCTTGGATTCGCACCTTTGTCCCACCTATTGCCGGTGCATCGAAGATGAATTACTACAAATTCTTATCAGCTAACGCACTTGGCGCCTTGCTGTGGGGTGTTGGAATAACTCTTGCCGGATATTACGCAGCTTCATTGCCTTGGGTTAAAACTTGGTCTTATGCTATTGCAGCTTTCTTTATTACAGCCTCTTTGGTTTCTGCACTCGTGAACTACTTACGCCACCGGCGATAACACCCAAGTACGTCATAACAATTCCAGTTACAAGATAGGTGCTTACATTCACACCATTGGTTGGTGAGATCAAGTCAATCACTAACGATCCGACTAGTTGTCCACCAACGCTAAAGAGTGTGAAGGTTAAAACACCCAGGTGTTGCACAATTATTGATGTGAAAGCAATATAGATGACACCAATAGTTCCACCGGTGTATACCCACCATGGACCCATAGGTAGTGGGACCAATTCGATTTTACCGATGAGGACCCCGCCAAGAATGAGAATCACAAGTAGAGATGTTCCTGTGATGAAGTTAAGTAGTGATGTGGTAAAACTCTGGTGCGAGTGCTCATTGATCTGACCATTAAGTGCTCGTTGCACACCCACCACAGCTCCAGCTATACAGCCCAATACCACAGCAAAAAGTGAAAGATTCTTGGCATCAATTCGATCAAAGACTGAAACAAAGACTGCTAAAACAGTTAGGACCGCTGCTGCCACCCGACGCCCAGAAATCAGCTTCTTCCCACCTCCAGTAAGGCCAATTCGATCCACAACTAAGGACATTGCTGTTTGCCCCGCGATTGATGCCACTGAGTAGATTGCAACACCAATAAGAGGCACGATGTGGGTTTGAATCGCAACAAAACCTCCGCCTAAAGCCCCAGCAAGTAGTTTCCACTGGGCGATCTCTTTGTTGGCAACAGCACTACGGAGGTTCCTAATTCCCTCTTTGATTGCCGGATTAAATACAGTAATCACCGTAATAATGATTAATCCTGAACCAAAGGAGACAAGAGCTGCCTCTAAACCATTATTGAGCCGATGTGAGAGTTCCCCATTTGCACGCGCTTGCAGCGCAATCATTATGCCTGAAAGTGCGGCTAATAAATCTAAGCGCATTTACTAATGCGTGCCGCTAAATTCTCGCTTGTCAGCGATCCAATCCATAAGAGCAAACAAAACACCAGAGGCCACAAATGTAAGGTGAATGGCGATTCGCCATTTAGTTCCCCCACCCACCTCGTCTTGGCCAGAAAGTTCGATGAAATCTTTAAGCAGCTCAATCACTGAAATCGCTACTAGTGAACCAATTAACTTAATTTTCAGACCACTAAAGTCAATTGTTCCCATCCAGTGAGGTCGATCTTTTGACTCAGTTGCAACATCGATGCGAGAGACAAAGTTCTCATAGCCAGCGAAAATAACCATCAAAATAAGGTTGGCAAGCAAAGTTAAATCTAATAGTGCGAGCAGATCCAAAGTGAAGCTCTGCGGAGTAGCTTCGCCAATTTTTTCAGCTAAGTGGATAAATTCGATGATAAAGCGGTAGCCAAGGAGAACTAGTGCGCCAACCAATCCCAAATAGAGCGGGGCAAGCAGAAAACGAGAGCGAAAGAGAATTACTTCTATAGCGTGCGAAAGTTGACTCATGTAGAAGATTTTAACTTATTCCTCCAACAAAACAGTGACCTGAAGCCATTCTTCCTCGAGTCTGTTTTTCTCACCCCGTAATTGCGCTAACTCATTGGTGATTTCAAGCAAGCGTTCTGCATCAAATGAGGCACTTTCTTGTTCACCTTGAAGTTCTGCTATCCGCGAATCCGCCTTCTCCATTTGTCGCTCAAGGCGAACTTTGTCTTTCTTAAGTTGACGCTCTTCGGCAGCATTAGAAGTTTTCTTCTCTTTTGGGGCGCTGATGTCGGGTTGTAGGGATTCACGGCGAAGTTGAAGATATTCATCCACGCCCCTTGGAAGATCTCTCACATTCTTATCCCCCAACAAACCAACGAAGCGATCACAGACGCGTTCTAAGAAATATCTATCGTGTGAAATAACTATCAATGTTCCGCCGTAGCCATCAAGCAAATCTTCAAGCTCAGTCAGGGTTTCAATATCAAAATCATTTGTAGGTTCATCGAGTAATAAAACATTGGGACTATCCATCAGTAAGCGTGTTAACTGTAGGCGTCGTTTTTCACCGCCTGATAAATCCCCAACGGGAGTCCACTGTGATTCGCGATCAAAACCTAATCGCTCACAGAGTTGTGAAGCTGATAGTTCTCGTCCACCGCCGATTTCAACACGGTTAGCAACCTTTTCAACTGCTTCTAATACTCGCCACGTAGGGTCTAACTCATCTAGATGCTGCGTAAGGAATGCGGCTTTAACAGTAATTCCAGTTACAAGTTTTCCTGCCGTTGGTTGGATTTCACCCACCAGAGTTTTCATTAACGTTGTTTTACCTGCGCCATTAATACCCACAACGCCAATGCGATCTCCTGGACCGACATTCCAATACAAATCATTAATTAATTCATTATCTCCAAGTTTTACCTGAACATGGTGGGCTTCGTAAACCGTCTTACCTAAACGGTTGAGAGCAAATTTAAGCAGTTCGCCTTGGTTGCGCGGTTCAGGTTCACCTGCAATTAAAACATTTGCGGCATCGACTCGAAACTTAGGCTTTACTGTTTGAGCAGGTGCTCCTCGGCGAAGCCAGGCAAGCTCTTTCTTAATCAACATATTTCGACGCTGATCCATTACTGATGATTGACGGGCTCGCTCGGCTTTTGCTAAAACAAATGCACTATAGCCACCGTCATATTCTTCAACTTTTCCACCAACTACTTCCCATGTGCGATCGGTGACTGCATCAAGAAACCAACGATCGTGCGTTACAACAGTTACGGCCAATCCTTTTCGATTGTTCAAATACTGCGCAAGCCAGGCAATACCTTCAACATCTAAATGGTTTGTTGGTTCATCCAATAAAATTAGATCAAGTTCATTAATCAGTAGCTTGGCTAATCCAACGCGTCTGCGCTCTCCACCAGATAACTGTCCAAACTTTCGATCAAAAATATGGTCATCAAAGGAACCAAAGAGTCCAGTGAATACTTCACGAATATTTGGCTCACTTGCCCACTCATGTTTTGCGGTGTCCCCTAATACAACTTCTCCGACAGTGCTCTCAGGATTTGCTGAATCCACCTGAGATAACAGACCAATGCGCGCTGAGTTTGATTTAGTAACACGCCCAGAATCTGGTGTTTCCACACCTGCAATGATCTTCATGAGCGTTGATTTTCCTGAGCCATTTCGACCAACAATGCCGATGCGATCGCCCTCAGAAACACCCAAAGAGACGCCTAGTAAAAGCTCTTTAATATCGAAGGCCTTTGAGACCTCTTCGATATTTACAACATTGCGCGCCATGATGGGAGAGCGTACCTTTCCTTCATGAACGTTACTGACCGCGAGTACGCCTTAGAGCTAGATAAAAACGATCCTCTCGCTCATTTCAAATCACAATTCGTCGTTACAGACCCCGAGATGTGTTATTTGGATGGAAATTCATTAGGTCGTCTTCCAAAAGAGACTATTTCTGCTGTCAATAATCTTTTGACTGAGTGGGGCGCTGAAGTTGTAACTGGCTGGGGCCATTGGGTTGATGAAGCTCAACCAACAGGGGATTTGTTAGGCCAAGCAGCCTTAGGCGCAGGACCTGGACAAATTCTTGTCTGTGACACAACATCAGTTAATTTTTATCAACTGTGTCTAGCAGCGGTGCATGCACGTCCTGGCCGTAAGACAATTATTACAGATGATGCAAACTTTCCAACAGATCGATACATCCTTGATGGAATTGCTAAGCAGTTTGGCTTAAAACTTGTCCTGATTCAAAATGAGGACCCTGCAGTTGCAACACATGAGCGAATCACAACACAAGTTCTTGCGCCATATCTCAATGATGATGTTGCACTTGTGACGTTACAAGTTATCCAATATCGCTCAGGTGCTAGAACTGATATCAAATCAATTACCGATCAAGTACGTGCAATTGGGGCTTTAGTTGTTTGGGATGCCAGCCATGCAGTTGGAGCGATTGAATTAAATCTTGATGCAAACGGAGTTGATCTCTGCGTTGGTTGCACGTATAAATATGGAAACTCCGGTCCAGGTTCACCTGCTTGGTTATATGTAAGTAAGAAGATTCAAAAAGAATTACAAGTTCCAATTCAAGGTTGGTTTGCTCAAGATGCCCAGTTTGAAATGGGTCCAGTATTTGAGCGAGCACAAAACATTCGTGGCTTTCAAATTGCTAGTCCATCACTGATCGGTATTCGCTGTGTTCAGACAGCTTTTTCAATGATTAAAGAGGCTGGCATAGATGCAATTGCACAAAAGGCTGCAGTTGGTACGCAGATGATGATTGATCTGTATGACGCTTGGTTAGCTCCACTTGGATTTGTACTCAACACGTCACGTAATCCAAAAGAGCGTGGTGGGCATATTTCATTGGTGCACCCAGATGCCGCTCAAATTTGTGTTGCAATGCGTGAGATTTCTAATGTCATTCCTGACTACCGCACCCCTAATTCAATACGTTTGGCTATCTCACCGCTCCCAACATCATTTGTTGAAGTGTGGGACGGCTTTGCTCGTATGCGTGACCTAGTGGCATCTAGCCAATATAAAACAATAAAAGAGGGCGGTTCACGAGTCACATGAGCGAAAACTTTGATTCAGCACTGACATACACATCTTATTTAGCCGTAGATGAACTTTTAAGTTTGCAGCGCCCTCTCTCACAGGGACCAGAGCATGATGAAATGCTTTTCATCATTATTCACCAAACCTATGAACTCTGGTTTAAACAAATCATCCATGAATTTGTAGAAGCCCAGCGTGCTATGGAATCAGGTGATACTCATTATTCGCTAGCGATTTTGGGACGCATTCGCACAATTCTAAAAGTCTGTGTTACTCAAATTGATATCTTAGAAACTATGACCCCTTTGCAGTTCAATGCTTTCCGTTCATATCTTTCATCTTCAAGTGGTTTCCAGTCTGCTCAATTTAGAAAAGTAGAAGCTCTGCTTGGTCGTCGCGATACTAAGATGGCTGGTCACCTACCACCTGCCATTCAAGCCGAGATTGCTTTACTTACTGCAGGCAATTCGGTGTGGGATTCAGCTTTGGCTTATTTAGCAAAACGTGGTCATCCAATTCCCACAGATGTATTAGATCGTGACCGTTCTTTGCCTTATGAGGCTAACTTGCGAGTTCAAGATGTATTACTTGACGTTCATACAAAAGATCCAGAGAGTGCAATGATTTGTGAGCGCTTAGTTGATATTGATGAGGGAATGCAGGAATGGCGCTATCGCCACGTAAAGATGGTGGAGCGAACTATTGGACACAAAATCGGTAGCGGGGGTTCAAGTGGTGTGGAATATCTAGCAAGTACCTTGTTTGCACCAGTCTTTAAAGATCTGTGGGAAATCCGTTCACGCTTTTAATTCGGTAAACCTTTAACCACAATCTCTTCTAATGATTTGCGCTCACGCTGTGCGTTTTCACGCTCCAGCAAAGCTCCCTCTAATTGCTCTGCTGCTGCTTGCTTACCAATCGCAATGACTGCAACGGGAATAAGTGACACGTCTATTCCTAAGTTTTGCGCAGCTTTTTCCGGATCAAAACCAGTCATTTGATGAGCAACAAGTCCGCGATGATGCGTTTCAACAACCATCTGGGAGACAGCCAAACCGCAGTCATAGAGATAGCCCTTATTGGGTGTTCCATCTTCACGCGCATGAACTCCAGCCACAAGGATCAAAGCAGATGAGCGATGGGCCCAACCTTGATTAAAGGGGGCAAGTGAATCAAGTATTTGAGTGAACACTTCATCTGCGCGATGGCCAATAAAAAAACGCCATGGTTGTCCATTAAAGGCCGATGGCGCCCAACGGGCAGCTTCTAAAATTGCTAATAGATCTTCATTTGAAAGAGATACTGTGGCATCTAAAGAGCGTGGGCTACGTCGATTGGCTAACACATCATTTATCTCTACCGCGGTCTGTGCTTTCATTATTAGCGCAGTCTAAGTCCAGGCTAGAGTTCTCGCATGTCGGGATGGATTCACCACAGTGCTGATTGGCTAGTGGCACATAACTTTCAAACCCCACTATTTATTCTTCTTATACTTTTAGCCTTTGCTGAAGCTGCTGCATTTGTGGGCTTTATTTTGCCAGGAGAAACTTCTTTATTAATCGGCGGAGTCTTGGCACATTCAAAAGTTTGGCCCTTATGGCTTTTTATTCTTTGCGCAGTTCTTGGTGCTATCGCTGGAGATTCTGTTGGTTATGAGGTTGGAAAACACTTCGGCCCACGAATTAAAACAACTCAATTTGGAAGATTCGTAGGAGAGAAGCGCTGGAAATTAGCTGAACATATCTTTACTAAATACTATGGAGGAGCAATCTTTTTTGGACGTGCTCAAGCACTCTTGCGTGCCCTAGTGCCAGCCCTTGCAGGTATACATCAGGTTCCCTATCGCACATTTTTGAAATGGAATGCTGCTGGAGGAATTGTATTTGGAACCGCTATAGTGCTCTTAGGTTACGAATTTGCTAATTCACTTGCTTCACTTGAGAAATATCTTAAATACTGGGCGATTTTTGCTCTTGTTGTTGCAGCCAGCGTGATCATGGTTTTGAAAAATAAACTAGAAAAAATGATTGAAGGCTAGTTACCTCTTAATTCCTTCGACTAAATCTCCATAGGCTTCTTCTGCGATCTCTTCTCGCTTTGCTCTATACCTAGGACTTGCTTGTGTAATCAGGTGTTCAAAGCGTGCTCCAGACTTAATTAGCTTTTGAAGCGTTGCTGATTCTGTTGAATCACCAAATACTGGTGGCTCCTCTTTAATTATTTGGACATCTTTGTGGGGGTTAATGAATCGATAGACCAAGGCAACTCGGCGAAGTCCTAAGTTGGCAACATGGCGCAATCCGCGGTTGAAGTGATCTTGAATCATTAAGCGCTTAAAGGTTAGCGATTTAGTCTGTTGTGGACTCTGTTGCTTTGTAAGTGCAAACAACATATCTGCAATCTCTTGGCCGCCAGTTGTATTGGGAAGCTCTGCGCATTTTGCAGATAAGCCAGCCCGTATTTGTGGGTCCTGTAATTTCTTCACCGTCTTTGTAATATTAACTAAATCTGCTTGATCTGCACGTAATGCATAGCCAAAATCATGGCACCAGCGGGCCCGTGCTTCTTGATCATCAGTGCCACGGATGTTTGAGACAAATACCGTTGGAACCTGTGCTGGCAATAGTTCGTGCACACCGTTATATCCAGTTGCACAAATACCAGCATCAAATGCACGAAGCACCTTTGCTAGTGGGAAATAGCGCGCAACTTTAATATCTAGGCCTTCTGGAGCTAAGGAATTTCCATCTTTATCTATTGGGGCTTTAGTTAATACAACTTGTAGGTCTTTCCAGCCAATTAAACCTTCAAGAGCCGCAGTCATCTTGTGGTTAACATCGCTATCGCCAGTTCCAAGTTGAACTAATGCAACTGGGCGGTTTTGATCAAGGCCAAGTGCTTTGCGAGCGTCTTGTCGAGATAGCGCATCTTCTTTTCTAAAAAGTGAAACTGGAGATGTTAAGACAGAATCTTTGCGCTTTGACGTTGGACCAAAATCATAGGCCCGGGCAATATCTCCAGGCTCAACAATTGCATCCATCATTTTTGCTTGTAAACCTAAGATGAAACGTTGTGGTTTTTTTTGCCACAAGCCACGGCGAACCCATACAAGTTTCAATTTGGGGTTTGCATTTCGAGCTGCGATCACACCTGGATAAGGAACAACCCCATCAAAAGATAAAACCTTTGCATCAGTTTCTTCCACTAATGCTAAAAGGCGATCGCGCAGATATGCATCCCAGTTTTCGCGTGGCATCCATAAGCGATCCCGCCCTGGAATGTATTCGCAGCGGATACCCATAAAGGATGGAATCTCTGCAATTCCGCCAGCCATCGAAACGATGATTGGATTTGCAACAGGTTTTAGCGCAAGTGCTATTGCGCTGGTCCGTGCCAAGTGACCCATTCCAACACCATTGCTGGTTGCAAGGATTATTGTGGGTTTAGACATTAGTTTCCCCACGAAGAGTGCAAAGGACGGCCTTCGGCATAACCAGCAGATGATTGGATCCCAATAACTGCACGTTCTGCGAAATCATCAAGGTTTCTTGCACCTGCATATGTGCAAGAAGAGCGCAGCCCAGCAATGATTTCATCGAGTAGATCTTCAACACCTGGTCGTGCTGGATTTAAATACATACGAGATGTTGAGATACCTTCCTCAAAGAGTGCTTTGCGAGCGCGCTCAAATGCATCTTCTCCAGAGGTTCGAGCAGCAACTGCGCGAGCAGATGCCATTCCAAATGATTCTTTAAACAAACGTCCGTTGACATCACTTTGTAAGTCGCCAGGTGATTCATATGTTCCAGCAAACCAAGAACCAATCATTACTTGGGATGCACCTGCAGCTAATGCCAGTGCAACATCTC
This sequence comes from Actinomycetota bacterium, assembly GCA_026392775.1. Next base: position 896 of record JAPLBK010000056.1, on the reverse strand, counting down.
GTGGATGGCGCACTCCTCCATCTGCCCATACGTGTGCACCTAACTTCTTAGCCTCTGTTGCACATTCCAAAACAGCTGAGAACTGCGGGCGACCAACACCTGTCTGCATACGGGTTGTGCACATAGCACCCGGTCCAACACCCACCTTAATAATTGATGCTCCAGCTGCTACAAGATCTCTCACGCCATCAGCGGTTACTACGTTGCCCGCAACGATTGGAACAGAGAGCCCCAGAGATTTAATTGCCTTGAGGGCCTCAATCATCTTCTTCTGATGACCATGAGCTGTATCAACAACTAGAACATCAGCACCTGATTCAACAAGGGCTGCAGCCTTTGCTGCCACATCTCCATTAATACCAAGGGCTGCGGCAATACGCAGGTGGTTATTTGCATCTACTGCAGGTGAATAAAGGGTTCCACGCAGTGCACCAATGCGAGTAATAATGCCAACTAGGTCACCATTGCCAGAAACAACTGGAGCTAACTTATGACGATGCAGATTTAAGAATTCAAATGCTGCACGCGGATCTAGAGTATCTTCCATTGTAATAAGTTCTTTGCTCATTACTTGATGCAGCTGAGTAAATCGATCAACGCTCTTACAATCTTCCTCTGTAACAATTCCAACTGGCTTACAACCATCAACAATGACAATTGCACCATGTGCACGCTTATGTAAGAGAGAAACGGCATCTGCCACAGTTTGCTGTGGATTTAAAGTAATAGGTGTATCAAAGAATGTGTGACGGGTTTTAACCCATTTAATAACGCTATCAACTACTGCGTGTGGAATATCTTGTGGAATAACTGCAAGGCCACCACGCCTAGCAATAGTTTCAGCCATACGACGACCAGAGATAGCGGTCATGTTTGCTACAACTAAAGGAATTGTT
>JAPLBK010000084.1 GCA_026392775.1 Actinomycetota bacterium | reverse complement strand
GCCGGAAAAGTTCACTACATTGGTTTTTCAGAGTGGACTGCAAACCAAATCGCTGCAGCTCTTACGATTCAAGATGCTCGTGGCTATAACCGCTTTGTTTCCAGCCAACCTCAATATTCAGCGCTATGGCGAGTTATTGAGGCAGAGGTTGTTCCGCTCTCAGAAAAAGAAGGCATTGGTCAGATTGTCTGGTCACCAATGGCTCAAGGTGTGTTAACTGGTAAGTATTTACCAGGCAAGAAACCACCTGCTGGCTCACGTGCTACCGATAAAAAGGGCGGCGCTGGAATGATTTCAAAGTGGATGAAGGATGATGTCTTAACTGCAGTTCAAAAGCTTAAGCCAATCGCCGATAAGGCAGGGTTGACAATGTCTCAACTGTCAGTCGCATGGGTTTTGCAAAATCCAAATGTTTCTAGTGCCATCGTTGGTGCAACAAAGCCATCTCAGGTAAAGGAAAACGTGAAGGCCGCTGGCGTAAAATTAGATGCAGATACTATGAAAGCAATTGATAGCGCTTTGGGTAATCTGCCTGAAAAAGATCCAGCTCAAAATATCAGTCCAAATCCAAGAGCTTAATTAACTACATCGCCCACTTTGGTTTGTGGGTGAGGGGCACGAAGGCGACGCATCTGTGTTGAGCGAAGCCATGCATACATGGCCAGACCCTTTGTGTTAGATGATGGATGTTTGGCGTGAACCAAGCGTTTGATTTTTCTACCCAGGAAAATGCCGTCAATGACTGCGGCTAGTAGCACCGCATACATCAGAGCAATCGCTGTGAATTGAACTATTGGAATTTGAATCAAAGTCAGAACTAGCACTACGAAGATGATTGGTAGGAAATACTCACCGATTGAGCGACGGGCATCAACATAGTCACGAACAAAGCGGCGCTCTGCTCCTCTATCTCGAAGTGGCAACGCGCCTTCTTCACCACGCATATATGCAGCACGCGAGCTCACACGATCTTGCCTAGAAGCCAACTTCTGGGTGCGCTTTTGCTCTTTAGTCACAACAGGGGAAAGGGATGAAACCTTCACCTTTGCCTGGGCATCTTTGCGCTTTGGGGTTGGACGGCCTTTGCCAGTTGATTCAGTAGTCATGGGGCAACTATAGAAGGCATGAGCAAAACCACAAATATTGTAGGTAAGTCCTAACTCGCGTGAGGGGTTGGGGAAAGGTAGGCTTGTCCCAAACAAGGAGAGAAAATGACTACAGAAGTTACGACCACAGGTCTTGCCCTAACCGATGTTGCTGCTGCAAAGGTAGCTGCGCTTTTGGCTCAAGAAGGCCGCGATGATTTAAATCTTCGTGTTGCCGTGCAACCTGGCGGATGCTCTGGTCTTCGTTATCAGCTCTACTTTGATGATCGCAATCAAGATGGCGACATCGTCCGTGAATTTGGTTCAGTCAAGGTAATCGTGGACAAGATGAGTGATCCTTACTTGATGGGTGCCACTGTTGATTTCCTAGACACCATCGAAAAGCAGGGCTTCACAATAGATAACCCAAATGCGGCGGGATCTTGTGCATGCGGCGATTCATTTAACTAATAAAGTTAAATAAAGGCCCTAGTATCGCCACATGAAAATCGGCGTAGCAGGATCAGTTGGTCTAGATCACTTAATGACTTTCTCTGGAAAGTTTACTGACTCATTTGTTGCCGGTTCTTTAGAAAAAATCTCACTCTCCTTTCTTGTAGATAGCCTGGATGTTCGCCGTGGAGGGTGTGCGGCAAATATCTGTTATGGCATGGGAGTCCTTGGTTTACATCCAGTACTCATTGCAGCTGTTGGAAAAGACTGGCCAGATTATGAAGCCTGGCTCTCTCGTCACGGCGTTGACACATCTCATGCTCTAGTTTCAACCTCGTTATATACCGCCCACTTTATGGTCACAACTGACGATGACCTCAATCAGATTGCATCCTTTTTTCCAGGAGCGATGAGTGAGGCTCGCAACATTGAATTAGGAGCCATCATGGAAAAGACGGGGCGCTTTGATATGGTCGTAATCTCCCCTGATGATCCAGAGGCGATGTTGCATCACTCTGATGTTTGTCGAAGCCAAGGCATTGCATTTGCTGCCGATCCCTCTCAGCAGATGGCACGTATGAGCGGGGAGGAGATCAAACTTCTTATCGATGGTGCCTCCTACCTATTCCTCAATGAGTACGAACTAGCCCTGGCCATGCAGAAAACGGGCTGGAGTGATCGTGAGATTTTGGAGCATGTGAAAATCCGTGTAGTCACCTTGGGTTCAAAGGGTGCAAAGGTGGAAAACGCTGCAGGTGAGTTCGTGCAAGTGGGAGTCCCTCAAGAGAAATCAAAGACTGATCCAACAGGAGTCGGAGATTCCTTTAGATCTGGTTTTATTGCAGGTCTGGCGTGGGGTTTGAGCCATGAGAGATGTGCCCAGTTAGGTTCTCTGATCGCAACCTATGTTATAGAGACGATGGGAACTCAGGAATATCGATTTACTAGCGCTGAATTTCTTGCCCGTTTTCAAGGTGCTTATGGGGCAAAAGCCGCGGCAGAGATAGCTCCACACCTGAATTTTTAGTCCTTAAGAATCTGTGACACGAACCACCAGGGTGGCCCCTTAAGCCGATGTCACCCCAGCACGCTTTGCGCTCTATCCTTAACCCTATGTCGTTCACAACGCTTAAGTTTACTCGTGGGCTTCTTTTTCTTGCTCCCGCGCTCTTGCTCACGGGCTGCTCAAAAGTTTCAGGTCTTGGCTTTGAAGAAGGAGTTACAAGTGTCAATGATCAATCTCTATCACTGTGGCAAGGGGCGTGGATTGCCGCTGGTGTTGTTGGAGTCTTCACATTAATTTTGATTCTATGGCCAGCATTTTTTCATCGTCTTAAAAAAGATAGTCCTGAGTTTCCAAAGCAGACTCAGTACAACATTCCCGTAGAAGTTCTTTACACCATCATCCCCTTCGTCATTGTTGCAGTTCTTTTCTTTTTCACCGCTAAAAAGGAATCTATTATCTCTGCAAAGACTGATACATATAAGCATGAGATTACGGTTCAAGGAATTCAGTGGTCATGGCAGTTCGGCTATCCAGAAGCGGGTTCTGATGCGCTGGTGACCGGTTCTCCTGCACAGCCACCTGTGCTCTATGTTCCACTAGGCGAACGAGTGCGCTACACAATCACGGCAAATGATGTTATCCACGGTTTCTGGATCCCAGCATTCATGATTCAAATGCAGAATATTCCAGGGGTCACCAATTATTTAGAATTTACTGCGAATAAACTGGGGGATTTTCCGGGCCGATGCAATATTTTGTGTGGACGAAGCCACTCACAAATGTTGTTCACAGTTCGCGTTGTCACACCAGCGCAGTACCAGACTTATCTTGAAACCTTGAAGGGGAGCAGCGCATGACAACATATGCAGAACGTCCAACGATTACTAACATGCCTCCAGCACCAGCCATAAAGGGCAAGGCATTTGTAAAGTGGATTACATCTACTGACCATAAGACAATCGGCTACCTCTATCTGATCACTTCATTTGCCTGGTTTCTCATTGCCGGGCTATTAGCCCTCTTGCTGCGCTCTGAACTTGCTCGCCCAGGAATGCAGTTCTTGAGCGCAGAGCAGTACAACCAGATTTTCACGATGCACGGAACGATCATGTTGCTCATGTTTGCAACACCACTGTTCGTGGGCTTTGCAAATGTGATTATGCCGCTGCAAATCGGTGCAGCTGACGTGGCGTTCCCCCGCCTTAATATGCTCTCTTACTGGCTCTACCTCTTTGGCGGCATCATGGCCTTTGCCGGATTCCTCTCACCTGGAGGAGCAGCCTCATTTGGTTGGACGGTTTATGTTCCACTCTCAAACGCACAATATTCTCCGGGTATCGGCGCAGACCTTTGGTTATTAGGCCTTGCAGTCAGCGGTATCGGAACAATTCTGGGTGGCGTTAACTTTGTTACAACAATTTTCACAATGCGCGCACCAGGTATGACGATGTTCCGCATGTCAATCTTTTCTTGGAACGTATTGCTGACTTCACTCCTTGTTCTTCTTGCGTTCCCTCCATTTGCAGCCGCTCTACTAGGGCTCGAAGCAGATCGTATTTATGGAACACATCTTTTTGATCCAGCAAACGGTGGAGCAATGCTGTTCCAGCACTTGTTCTGGTTCTTTGGACACCCCGAGGTCTATATCTTGGCCCTTCCATTCTTTGGTATCGCTACTGAGATTTTGCCAGTATTTAGCCGCAAGCCAATCTTTGGATATAAGGGTTTGATTGCAGCAACAATTGCAATTGCTGCTCTATCTGTTTCAGTATGGGCGCACCATATGTTTGCAACAGGACAAGTTCTCTTGCCTTTCTTCTCATTTATGACTTTTCTTATTGGTGTTCCAACTGGTGTCAAGTTCTTCAACTGGATTGGAACAATGTGGCGAGGCCACGTTACTTTTGAAACACCAATGCTCTGGGTTATGGGCTTCCTCGTTACTTTTCTATTCGGTGGATTAACAGGAATTATTCTTGCGTCACCTCCTCTAGATTTCGCAGTCTCTGCCAGCTACTTCGTCGTTGCTCACTTCCACTATGTTCTATTTGGAACTGTGGTCTTTGCAATGTTTTCTGGTTTCTACTTCTGGTGGCCAAAGATGACTGGTCGCATGCTCAATGAACGCCTAGGAAAGATTCACTTCTGGACCACTTTCTTTGGTTTCCACCTCACGTTCCTCATTCAGCATTGGCTTGGCATTAAGGGTTTCCCTCGTCGTTATGCCGATTACCTACCAACTGATGGCTTCACATTTATGAATGAAGTGTCAACAATCGGTTCATTCTTACTAGCTTTGTCTATGATTCCATTTATGGTCAACATCTGGATCACACGCAAAGCACCATTAGTTGGCGTTGATGATCCTTGGGGTTACGGTGCATCACTTGAGTGGGCAACAACATGTCCACCACCTCGCCATAACTTCCTTTCAATGCCTCGTATATCATCAGAACGACCAGCATTTGATTTGCACCATCCACACGTTAAGACTGAAGGGCACTAACAAACTATGAAGATTTCTTGGCAGCTATTTATCAGTCTGTCGTTGTTCTATGTTTTGATGACTATCATTTATTGGCAAGTGGGCGGTGAGCCGGTAGGAATTGGCGGCATGCTTCTTGCAGCAGCACTTGCTGGCATGGTTGGCTTTTATGTGTGGTTCACACAACGGCGAATCGGACAGATTCTTCCTGAAGATAATATGACGGCACTTATTTCAGATGGTGTAGGAGATCTTGGTTTCTATAGTCCGCACTCATGGTGGCCATTGCCAGTTGCTTTAAGCATGTGTGCACTGACGCTTTCATTAATTATCGGTTGGTGGTTGACCGTGATTTCACTAGGGGCTCTTGTTATTTCAATTATTGGAATGGTTACAGAGTATGAAAAGCCAGCTACGGTGTCCGCACACTAATGTCACAAGTGCGCGCAGAGATTCTAGATGTTGGTGTTCCAAATACTGCTGCAGCAAGGGTAGTAATTAATGCTCCCGTATCAAAGATATTTGAAGTACTAGCAAACCCACGCGCTCACGCATCTTTTGATGGCTCAGCAACGATTAAAGAGAGTATTTCAGGACCTTCCCGTCTGTACCTAGGTGCAAAATTTTCAATGGCGATGAAGATTAAGGTGCCCTATCGGATTACCAACACAGTTGTGGCATTTGAAGAGAATCAAAAGATTACTTGGAGCCATTTAATGAAATGGACCTGGTCATATGAGCTCCAAGATTTGGGTAATTCAACAACTCAGGTAACAGAGATTTTTGATGGCTACTCCATCCCTGCCTTCTCTCGCTGGTGGCTCAAGAAGACTGGGGCTGTGGCTAGAAATCCAAAGTTTATGGCTAAGAGTTTGGTGCAACTTAAAGCGTTGTGTGAAGGTTGAAAACTGCGCGTATAGCACCCTATCTCTTTGTATTTCTATGGAGCACTGGCTTTGTCGGTGCTAAGTACGGCCTTCCCTTTGCAGATCCCTTCATTTTCTTATCGCTTCGCATCTTTATAGCTGCTGGAATTCTCTTCATCGCAGCTCGTCTCATGCACGCACAGATTTCACTGACTCGTAGTGATATTGGCAAATCATCACTCTTAGGGTTATTTTTGCATGCGTTTTATCTTGGTGGAGTTTTCTTTGCAATCTCTCAAGGTGTTTCAGCTGGAGTTGCAGCAGTGATCACGAGCTTGCAACCAGTATTTGTTTCAATCCTGGCAGTCAAAGTTCTAGGTGAAAAACTTCGTTGGAGTCAGTTTGCAGGGTTAGTGACTGGTCTAATTGGTGTGGTTTTAGTTCTGGGACCAACTTTTGATAGTTCAGTATCCAAGATTGGAATTGCTGGTGTTTTTGTTGCCTTATTAGGCAGTACTACAGCAACACTGATGCAAAAGAAGTTTGGTGCAGATATTCCTCTGGTGGTTGGAACGGCTTATCAATACTTAGCAGCTGGCGCCGTCCTTGGTTTTGCAGCTATTGCAACTGGTGGCACACGCATTGATTTCACACCTAAGTTTGGCGCCGCAATGATCTGGTTGATTCTTGCCCTATCTGTCGGCGCTGTGCTTCTTTTGCTACGCCTTCTCAATAGCGGCAGCGCTGCCTCAGTTTCTTCCTTGTTTTATCTTGTTCCACCAGCAACGGCCCTTGAGGCATACATTCTCTTCGGAGAAAAAGTAAACACCCAAGGCTTCCTTGGAATAGGAGTTACCGCCCTGGGTGTTTGGCTTGTAATACGCAAAACCAACTAGTGGCTCTCGATCTCCTTTAACTCTTGCTCAGTTACCTTAGGCACAGAAACTGCATGGGCCTTGCTCAGACGGCGCTGAATCTTGTTCTTAAGAGCACCTGGTCTGCGCACACCACGAGCATCAACATCTTTAATCTCAAGTGGAGTGAGCTGTTCGTGTGATTGCAAAAGGAAAGCCTTCTCTGGCGAGATTGGTGTGTGAACTTCAACGAACTCACCATGAGCCAAGCGTAGTAGGCGACCAGACTCTGCGCCATGAAGAAGAAGTTCGCGATCTGCGCGTTGCAGAGACAAACACAGACGCTTGGTAATGATGAAAGCTAGCGGCGGGAGAATAAAGATTCCTATGCGAGAGAACCACATGATTTGGTTAATCGATAGATCAAAATTCGTTGCAATAATGTCATTTCCACCATTGATCAGTGAAATCATTACGAAAGTAATTGACATGACGCCAAGGGCGGTGCGGTTTGGCACATTGCGTGGTCGATCTAGCAAGTGGTGCTCACGCTTGTCACCCGTAATCCAACTTTCAATAAATGGATAGAACGCCATTCCTGTGAAGATGATTCCAGGCACGATTAATGTGGGAATCAAAATGTTCCAGGAAATAGTGTGGCCGAAGGCATGTGTTTCTAATGGGGGAGCCATGCGTACAAGACCATCTAGCCAACCCATGTACCAGTCAGGTTGTGAACCCGCTGAAATCTGTCCTGGTGTGTAAGGGCCATAAAGCCAGATCGGGTTAATCGATGCAACGGCAGCTAAGAACGCGGTGATTCCAAATACAACGAAGAAGAATCCACCAGCTTTAGCCATGTAGACGGGCAAGATGGGATGTCCCACAACGTTATTTTCTGTGCGACCAACACCTGGGAACTGTGTGTGCTTCTGGTACCAAACAAGCATCACGTGAATTGTGATGACTGCTAGGAAGATTCCAGGAATGATCAAAATATGTAGGGTAAAGATGCGAGGGATAAAGCCAACACCAGGGAAGCCTCCACCGAATAAGAAGAATGTTATATATGTTCCAACAACTGGGACCGCCTGAATAATCGCTGAAGTAATGCGCATTCCAGTTCCAGATAGCAAGTCATCAGGAAGTGAGTATCCAAGCAGACCTTCTACTAGACCAAGAGTCAGTAGAAGAATTCCAAGAATCCAGTTGAACTCACGTGGCTTTCTAAATGCACCCGTAAAGAAAACACGCAAAAGATGAGCAACGATTGCTGCCATAAATATGTTTGCTGACCAGTGGTGAATTTGGCGCATCAATAGGCCCCCGCGAACTTCAAATGAGATATCTAGCGTTGAGGCATACGCAGCTGACATCGTTAAGCCTTTGAGTGGCTTATAAACACCTTCATAGACGACATCTCTTTGTGAAGGATCAAACCAGAAAGTTAAGAAGGTTCCTGAAAGGAGCAAAATGACAAATGAATACATACATACTTCACCGAACATGAACGACCAGTGATCAGGAAAGACTTTGTTGAGTGACTTCTTCACCCAGCGCGCAGCACCTAACCTTTCATCAACAAAGTTAGCAACATTTCCAACTGCTTTTTCAGTTGTTGTCATTGTGAGTTCCTCTCCCAGAAACTAGGTCCGACTGCTTCATTAAATGGTGCACGTGCTACTAGATATCCTTCAGCATCGACAGTGATGTCGAGTTGGGGAAGTGGTCTTGCTGCAGGTCCAAAGATGACCTTGGCAGCGCGTGTCACGTCAAATGTTGACTGGTGACATGGACACAACAGATGTTTTGTCGTTTGTTCATAGAGTGCGACGGCGCAACCCATGTGTGAACAAATCTTTGAGAAAGCAATGATGCCCTCGTGTGTCATTGCAAACTTCTCAGGCGTTAATTGGAAATCCTGAGGGCGCAATCTAATAAGAAGGACTGGGTCTTTTGCAATATCACTCAGTGGCCGCTCATCCTCATGTTCAACTGCTGGCAATACCTGCACAACAGAGCCCACCTCAAGATCAGAAGCCAAGATTGGGCGATTACTTGGATCAGTGAGCAGACGAGTTCCCGCTTTCCAATTCGTCATCTCCAACTGCTTTCCAGGTAGTGGACCAAGATCGCGAAGAAGAAGAACTGGTGGAAGAGCAAAGAGACCAACGGCTGCGCCAAGTGAGCGCTTAATTAACTTACGGCGTCCTAGTTGAACCCCTGCAACACCTTCTTTAACAACCTTGATTAACTCTTCGCGATCTTCATCACTTGAGCGGAATTCATGGCGATGATTAACAATTTCTTTATCTGGCATTAAAGTCTTGGCCCAGTGAATTGCAGCAATTCCGATGAAAAATAACGACATGGCCATACCAAGTCCGATACCTAATTGCTGTGCGTTTTGATTACCCATAATTGGGATAAAGATAAAGACATCACTAGCTACATAAATGTATGAATAAATCAGAAGTAAAGAGCCAACACCAGATAGGCCAAAGAGAATTGCAATCTGCTGTTCTGCGCGCTTTTCAGAGGCAGGGTTGATGTCGGTAGCACGCGGTGCATGTTGTGGTGCTACTGAGTTATCAGTCGGTACTAATTCATTAGACACGTTGCGCCTACCTCGCTCTCATAGTTAGCCAGACTGCAATACCAATGAGCAGTCCAAGTCCTAGTATCCAAGCCACCAGACCTTCAGTAACTGGTCCAATTCGCCCCATCGTTGCTCCACCTAGATTTGGTTCAGCTTCAGCGGCCTTGATCCATTTGATCACTGAAAGCTTTTCTTCAGGTGTAATAGTTTTATCACTAAATACTGGCATTGATTGTGGACCAGTGACCATGGCTTCATAAATATGTTTTGGTTCAACACCCATAAGAGTTGGTGCGTACTTACCTTGTGATAGCGCGCCACCTTGACCAGCAAAGTTGTGACACATGGCGCAGTTATTTCTAAATAGCTCCCCACCTTGGGCAGAGTTTCCATCGCGTTCATAATTAAGGGCTGATTCCTCTGGAATTGCAGGGCCAGGGGCAAGAGATGCGACATAAACAGCTAGCGCCGCAACTTCTTCTTCGTTATAGACAGGTGCTTTGCGCATCGCTTGTGTGCTCATGTTAGCCATTGGCATACGGCCAGTTCCAACTTGGAAATCAACTGAGGCAGATCCTGTGCCAATTAAAGAAGGCGCTACAGATCCACCTTCAGCGTTGAGCCCGTGGCAAGAGGAACAACCTTTAAGGAAGATCTGCTTGCCTTCTTCAATGGATGCTGATCTAGAAAAAACGTTTTGTGATTCTTTAACAGCTGCACTTGCAACAGAGAAAGTTGTTCCAATTCCAAGCAGGGCAAAAATAAGTAGCAATGGGCCAGCGGCCTTGTGTCGGCGGTAACGCGATAAACGCTTCACGAAGTAATTGTGCTCCCTTACTTAATTAGATAGATCGCTGAGAAGAGTGCAATCCACACGACATCGACAAAGTGCCAGTAGTACGAAACAACGATTGCTGTTGTGGCTTGTTCATGCGTAAAGCGACGGGCCTTAGAAACACGAATGAGCACAATAAGAAAAGCAAGAAGCCCACCAGTTACGTGCAGTCCGTGGAAACCAGTTGCTATGAAAAAGATAGAACCATAGGCATTAGATGAAAGTGTTAAGCCTTCTTCAACAAGGGCGGCATACTCATAAATCTGACCACCAATAAAGAAAGAGCCCATCAAGAAAGTCAGGGCAAACCATTCACGCATTCCCCATTTATTCATCTGCAGGATTGAGCCCGTGCGGTGATTTTGGAAACGCTCGGCGGCAAAGACTCCGAACTGACAGGTGACAGAGGAGAGAACAAGAATTGTTGTGTTAAGTGCTGCAAATGGAATATTGAGAATCTCACTTGATTCTGTCCAGATGCTCGGACCCTGCACTGCGCGAGTAGTGAAATAAATAGCAAAGAGTGCGGCAAAGAACATCAGCTCACTTGATAGCCACACGATTGTTCCAACGGCAACTGCGTTGGGGCGCGTGATCCTGTGGTGGGTAGCTATGGATGTACTCGACATGGGCCTTATTATTCCCGAAAACTACGCCTGCGTCTTATGGGAGGACCCTTTCTGAACCGTTATTCCCCCGGTTCTGGAGTGAAACAGCCCACAGATATTTGAAGGTAAAAATCAGTTCACGCAGCCATTGTGGGCGCTTAGACTTAGGCCATGGCAAAAAAGCAGATACTGGTTTACGCAGATGATTCATCTGTGCGAAAGGCCGTAATTGATGCCTTGGGCACCAGAACTGCAAGTGATGTAGGCGAGCACCAGATTCATGAGTTTGCAACCGCCGCTGCTCTTCGTTCCTATGTTGATAACAATAAAAACATCGATCTTTTCATCCTAGATGGCGAAGCCGTTCCAGAGGGTGGGTTAGGTGTTGCCCGTCAACTTAAAGATGAAGTGTTCAACTGCCCACCTGTCTTAGTTATTACAGGTCGCAAAGAGGATGCTTGGCTTGCTGCATGGTCCATGGCTGAAGCATCGGTCATTCACCCTATTGATCCATTCACTCTGGCTAAAAGTGCGGCGGAGCTACTTCGCGGCACAACCCCTGCTGTAGTTTAAAAATGTCCAAGGAGTTGTGGGATCGCTATTTCTCAATTCTTGAAAGCGGGCTGGATTTAGTACCTCAGGATGTTGCGTGGTGCATGAAGCAGATCCTTGATGGCAAAGCCGATAATGAGTTGATTAAAAAGTTTCTGCTTGCACTCAAGGCCAAAGGCGAGACCAGTGAAGAAGTGGGTGCGCTAGTTGCCCAGATGTATGAGCATTCTGCGCCAATCTCCATTACAGAACGCGCAGTCGACACAGTTGGAACCGGTGGCGACGGTGCCCACACAATCAATATTTCAACCACTGCTGCAATTATCGCTGCAGCTGCAGGAGCCAAAGTAGTTAAACACGGTAACCGCGCAGCATCATCTAAATCAGGGGCTGCAGACTTACTAGAAGCTCTAGGCGTTGCAGTAACGCTAGATGGCAAAGGCGTTGAAACTACTTTTGCACAGCTTGGAATTGGGTTTTGTTTTGCCCCTGTTTTTCATCCAGCAATGCGATTTGCAGCACCTGCCCGTAAAGAGTTAGGCGTCCCCACAGTTTTCAATATCTTGGGCCCGCTATCTAATCCAGCTAAACCAAAGGCTGCAGCAATTGGCGTTGCCAATGATCGAATGCATTTAGTGATGGCTCAGGTACTAGCCGATAAGGGCGTTGATGGCTTCGTTTTCCGGGGCGATGATGGCCTTGATGAAATAACTCTTGCAACAACTACTTCTGTTTTAACTTTAGGTAATGGCCAAATAGCCAGTGGGTTATTGGACCCACTTGATTTCGGAATTGCCAGATCCCCGATCTCAGCCCTTGCTGGGGGAGATGCAAGTGAGAATGCCAGAATCACTAACGCTATTTTTTCGGGTGAAAAAGGTGCACCGCGTGATGCAGTTGTTCTAAATGCAGCTGCTGCAATCGCAGCCTATGAGGGTGAGATGGAGTTAAGCCTTAACGATCGAATCCAAAAGGGTGTCGAAAGAGCCGAAAGTGCCATTGATAGCGGTTCTGCGGCAACTCTTCTTTCACAGTGGGCAGCACTTAGCCAGAAACTAGCCTCTTCTTAACTTTTTTAAACTGTGGCAAGGTGGTAATTCCAAAGCTTCCAAGGCGTTCAATGATTCCATGCAATACATCCACCGTGGCACGAGCATCATCTAGGGCACGGTGTGTGGGAGAAGTTGTTGCACCAAAGAATTCAGCCAAGGTAGCAAGCTTGCAGTTGATGACATCATCTTTAGTTAATACATATCTTGCTAATCTGGCAGTGTCTGCGACATGGTGATTGGGCCATGGGTAGTCCAGATGCGCAGCTGCAGCCTTTAGAAATCCCACATCAAAGGGCGCGTTATGGGCAACTAAAATATTCTCATTCTCTGGCCCTAAAAACTCTATAAATGAGGGAAATACTTGGCCGATAGTCGGAGCGCTAGCAAGCATGTGATCTGTAATTCCAGTGAGTTGTGTGATGAATTCTGAAATCTGAACGCCCGGATTCACAAAGGTTTCAAACTCACCGATGATTACGCCGCCGCGCACTTTCACAGCACCAATCTCTGTAATTCCTGCACCAGTAGATGGGGCAGCACCTGAGGTTTCTAAATCCACAACGACAAAGGTGGCTTCTGAAAGATGCATAGTGGCGATAGTAAGTGATTGGACCGTCATTGACAGCACGCGTATTGTGTTACCTATGGCAGTTGAAACAGCACCCCCAGGTTGGATGCAGGATTGGTCAGCTCAAGGCTCAGGCAAGAATGCTCGAATCGGAGTGTTACTTGTTCATGGATTTACTGGAGCTCCACCATCAATGCGCCCATGGGGAGAATTCCTGCACTCCAAGGGTTACACCGTTCGGGTTCCACTTCTTCCCGGCCATGGAACAAAACCTGAAGATCTCAATAAAGTGAAATGGCAAGAGTGGCCCACAAAAGTTCAAGCTGAATTAGATGAGCTCTTAAAAAGTTGCGATCAAGTTTTCGTTGCTGGTTTATCAATGGGTGGGGGCACAGCGCTCAATGTTGCTCAATCCCATAATGATCGACTTGCTGGATTGATTTTAGTAAACCCAATGATTCACGTGGCGTTCTTGCCACATCAATTGGCTTACCTTGTCTCACATTTCCAAAAACTTCGCTCCAGTGTTGGAAATGATATTAAGCGTCCTGGGATTACAGAGCATGGCTATGACGCGCTTCCAACTCGCGGAATAGCTGAATTACTTAAGATGCTCAAAATAACGCGAAAGAATCTCAGCAAGATAACTGTTCCAGTTCAACTATTTCATTCAGTAGAAGATCACACCTTGCCAGTTTCAAACACTGAAATAGTTATGGCCGGCCTCGGTTCTGCAAATAAATCTCGAATTGAGTTAGTCAACAGTTACCACGTTGCAACTTTGGATTACGACCAGGAACTAATTTTCCAGAACTCCCTCATCTTTATTGAAGGATTAACGACTCATCCACCTAAGGATTAATGCTAAAAGAGAGTAATGCAAGAACGCAGATCGCCACTAAAGAGATGATGAAGGCATAAACACCACGCATTCGCTTGCTAGATGCAAACTCACCCATGAGACGTTCATCTTTAGATATTCCATACATAAAGATCAGCAGTGGTAGTAACAAGATGGCGTTTAGGATCTGTGTGAAGACTAGAACCTTAATCAACGGCAGATCGGGAATGAGAATTAGTCCTGATGCCAATACCGTCATCACACCAAAGGTTGCATAAAACAAGGGAGCTTCTTTTGGGCCATCATCTAGGGCTGCAGGTTGTCCGGTCAGATCGCCGACAGAGTAAGCAGTTGATAATGGCAAGATAGATGCTGCAAGTAATGCCGCCCCTACTAAGCCAATTGCAAAAAGGGCTTTTGCCATCGTGCCGGCTAAAGGTTCAAGTGCGCGTGCTGCTTGGGCAGCATCGGTGATCTCAGTGAGTCCTTCTTTGTTTAAGGTCGCAGCGCATGTAATAACAACAAAGAATCCGATGATGCCGGTGAGTAAAGATCCAGTCCACACATCAATGCGTAGAAGTTTTAGATCATCGCGAGTTAAACGCTTATCTACCGCATACGACTGGATGAAAGCCAGACCCCATGGGGCAAGTGTTGTTCCCAGAGTTGCCGTCGCTAGAAAAAGAGCGTCGTGGGTAAATGGCATAGATGGAACAAAGACGCCGTGAGCGGCTTGACTCCAGTCTGGTTGCGCCAAGAAGCCAGCAACGATGTATGAGATAAACACGGCAGAGAGTGCAAAAAAAACTTTTTCGATGTTGGCAAAAGATCCTCGAAGAACCAGAAATGAAACTATGAGGGCACCTGCAGGAACTGTTACAAATCGTGAGAGACCAAAGAGTTCACCGGCTATTGCAATGCCTGCAAATTCAGCAGTGAGGGTGCCTAAGTTAGCAATAATCAAAGCACTGGCACTTAAGGTTCCAGAACGTGCACCATACTTTTGGCGCACTAAACCAATGAGTCCCTGGCGTGTAACAACGCCAATGCGTGCACCTAGATCTTGGAAAATAATCAGAGCGATAGTGGAAAGAACCACTACCCACAGCAGTTGATATCCAAACTTTGCGCCCAGCTGCGAATAAGTGGTGATACCGGCTGGATCATCATCTGAAAGCCCCGCAATAATTCCTGGGCCCATGACCGAGACAAGTGCGGCTAAACGAATCTTGCGCGTTGTTGTCATGAGAGCGCACCAGTTCCTTTAGAGAGTCCTTGTTGTTCTTCAGGTTTGAGTGCATCGACCAAGTCATCGGCCAAAATGCGACCAACAGGCCTACCTTTATCATCAATAACAACGATTGAGGAACCACGGTTATTTGAAAACTCTTCAATTACTTCTTCTAGTGATGAATCAATTTGTACAGATGTTGGGTAAGGAGGCCCAATGAGAGTGCTCAAAAGTGCGTTTGATTTAGCGGCCACAAGCTCAATAATCTGAATATGATCAACTAATTTGCCTTTGCCATCCACGATAACAACACCATCGGAAATATCACGATCGCGATTTTCAACAAGGCGGGCAAGGGCGCCACCGACTGTGTCATTGTCTTGAGCAAAGACCATGTGAGTGGTCATGATTCCGCCAGCTAAAGTTTCATCGAACGCGATGAGCTGGCGCAACTGCCTCGCCATCTTGGTATCCATGGCCTTTAAAATATCTTCACGGTGCTCATCATCTAAATCACGCAATACCTCAGCAGACTCATCTGGTTCCATACGGCTAAGGAGTTCGGCTGCGCGTCCTTCACTCAAACCACGAAGCAGACCTTGCAATTCTTCGTCTTCCATCTCTTCCAGAGCATCTGCAGCTAACTCGGGGTCCAACATTTCTATGAGCGCACTTTGTTCACGCCCAGCCAAATCTTCAATCAAGTCAGCTAAGTCGGCAGGGCGCAGTTGAGAAAGCGCGGTCTTTGAACCTGAGGTCTTAACAACACCTGAAGTATCGGCAAGGGATGCAACTGTTGCCCAATCCAGAACATGTTGCGGCGTTGCACGGCGACCAAGTGCGCCAGGAAAGATGCGGCGAAGGAAAGTAACGAAAGAAATATCCACTCCCACAACACGAATCTCTTTGTCTAAAGGTGCCAAATACAGATCAGATGAGCGCACAACCCGTAAGCCGTTCACATCCACAATCTGGTGATCAAGAACATCAGCATCTAGCAATGATTCACCACTACGGCGCTTGTAGTCAGTTAAGTTAATAGTTGTGGAAGAGAGCTGGATTTGATGGCGCTCTAGCTTTGCAATACGGGCTCCATCGATGAAAGAACGACGCAGACCAACTTTTACGATTAATCCTGATACTGGGGGATAAGCATCTTGTCCGTGTTTAACAACAACATCTACTAAGCGTCCAATTTCACGGCCCTCTTCATTGGTAACTGGGCAGCCCAATAATCCTGCAAGTGAAACGACAGAATCGCGAACACCTTTGCGCGCCAACACCAAGTCACGCCGCCCCACCGCGCGCTCAACGGTATTAACCACACGGGCGATAGGCTTTTTTGTTGGGGCTTTCATGATTGAAATTGTATCGGCTGACATTGCACGCATTTCGATA
>JAPLBK010000154.1 GCA_026392775.1 Actinomycetota bacterium | reverse complement strand
TTCACGCTTTCCTATTTACCAGGGGTAATAAGGGCGCATGCGCGAGTATTTAGTTACGTTACTGATATCAGCTGCGCTGTGTTATCTCATTACTCCGCTAGTTCGCACCCAAGCAATTCGATTTGGCGCAGTTGCAGGAATCCGTGGGCGAGATATTCACACAACTCCCACAGCACGCTGGGGCGGGGTTGCAATGTGGCTGGCTATGGCAATCACATTCATGATTGTCAATCACTTGCCTCTTGTTGGTAAGTCTTTTGGCCATGAAGCCCAAGGTATCTTTTTAGCATCAACTGCCATTGTCTTGCTCGGTATGGCCGATGATCGTTTTCAACTAGATGCTCTAACAAAGTTAACTGGACAAGTCTTTGCTGCAGGAATTTTACTGATGTATGGAATTCAGATTTTGTGGCTACCCATTAATGGCGTGATTACTTTGCCACCAAGTATTAGCCAGTTAGTCACAGTACTTATTGTCTTAGTCATTATTAATGCGGTGAACTTTATTGATGGCATGGATGGTCTAGCAGCAGGCATTGTTGCTATCTCAGGAATCGCTTTCTTTGCCTTTGCATACCTTTTAGCAGTCGATTTTGGCTTTAGTCGCGCAGGTGCCCCATCACTCACAACCGCTGTCTTAGTGGGCCTCTGCATTGGCTTCTTGCCACATAACGCCCATCCAGCACGTATTTTTATGGGCGATAGCGGTTCAATGCTCCTTGGTTTATTGCTGGCATCAGCTGCAATCACTTTAACTGGCCAAGTTGATCCCAATGCAATCTCTGCTGAATCACGGGGACCAACATTGCTTCCACTCCTACTTCCTTTTGCAGTTCTTGCGGTTCCACTGGTTGATCTTCTTCTTGCAGTTGGGCGTCGAGTGAAAGCCGGTAAATCTCCTTTTGCACCTGATAATGAACACTTGCATCACCGTTTGCTCAGTGCCGGCAACTCACAGTTAAAGACGGCATTCATTCTGTATATGTGGACTGCAACAATTGCATTTCCTGTGACAGTGCTGGCTTTTGAACCATGGTGGGTTGCGCTTTTGACTGCAATTATGTTATTCATGGCTACGTTGTTGATCAGTAAGAGGAGTATGGTTAGAAAATGAGTCAGTCATCTGAGTTTGAAATGTGGCGTGGTGCTGTAATCCCAGCCAGCGTAATTGGCATACTCACAACAATAGGTATGACTATTGCTCGCGGAAATTCAGCCATCCTTGGGGGAGTCTTAGCTGAATTTATTGTCTTGATTTTTTTCGGAATTCACTTAGCAATTTCAAAGTATTCTCGAAAACTTGATCCCATGATGACAATGGTTTTAGTTTTGGTCTCCTACTTTTCTAAGTTATTGATTCTGGGAGTGTTTCTCCTAATCGTTGTAAATGCAGTACCAGAAAAGGATTTGGATCGAACAACATTTGGTGTTGCAGCAGTTGCAATTACATTTGCCTGGCTCGTGGGCGAGGTCAGGGCTTTCTTAAAGCTTCGACTTCACCTACCATTGCCTAGTGATGCGAGTCACAAACTAAGTAATGGAATGGATGAACAGTAATGGCGATGAATGATGACGCAGCTTTTTGGTCGATACTTGCCTATTTAATCTCCGGTTTAGTTTTCTGGGGCGGTGCTGGCGCCCTGGGTGATCATTTTCTTGGCACCCATTTCCTGCTTATCACTGGATTGATTCTCGGCATCGGCTCAAGTTTTTGGTTGATTTGGCTGCGCTTTCTCAAGAACTAAATCCCCACTTTGCATCCTCGAACCTTGGTCTGAGTAGCTCATGAGCAATTTTGCATGTAGGCCACTGAGCCTCTAAGTTTAGTCAGTGCCCTTCCTCCCCATGGGCAAATAGCTTTGACCATCCCTTTAGAAGGAGTTTTCAGTGCGCGGATTATGGAGTCAGGCCAATCCAGGCTTTGTTCCGCCAAGCAGTGCTGATTTCGATTTTGCGCCAATTTTTGGCGATAGCATCCTTTTCACCAAGCCAGTTCTCTTAGTTTTCCTTTCAGTTATTGTGGCTGGAAGTTTTTTTACTCTTTCTGCCCGCAAAGCTGCCATCGTTCCATCGAAGCTGCAATTTGCTGGTGAATCTGTATACACGTTCATCCGCAACGAACTTGGTCGCGATGTTATTGGGCCAGAGTTCATGCGCTTCGTACCATTTCTATTTTCACTCTTTATTTTTATTCTGACGAATAACATTTTCGGTATTGTCCCACTTCTACAGTTCCCGACAATGTCGCACATTGGCTTTCCAATTGGCGTGACAATTTTTTCATACGTCACTTACCACTATGTTGCAATTAAAAAACATGGTTTTAGTAAATATGTGAAAGACATTTGTTTTATGCCAGGTATTCCAAAGCCTGTCTATTTAATTTTAACTCCAGTTGAGCTACTAACATATTTAGTTACTCGGCCACTAACGCTTTCTATGCGTTTATTTGCCAATATGTTTGCTGGCCACCTTTTGTTGTTAGTTTTCATTCTTGGTGGTGAGTATCTATTAACAAGTGGATTGATTTTTAAGTTTCTTAGTTTATTTTCATTTGGCTTTGCTATCGGATTAAGCTTTTTCGAACTTGGAATCCAAGCCCTACAGGCTTATATCTTTACTTTATTAACAGCTCTATATATCGCCGGAGCACTTGCCGACGAGCACTAAAACCACAATAACTTTGACCAAACGACCGTTTGGCCAATATGAAAGGAAAGAGAAATGACAGGTACTCTCGCAATCGTAGGCTTCGGCCTTTCGACAATTGGACCAGGTACTGCAACCGGCTTGATCTTTGCTGCGTACATCAGCGGCGTCGCTCGTCAGCCAGAAGCTCGCAGCATCCTTCAGCCAATCGCATTCCTTGGCTTCGCACTTGCTGAAGCTTTGGCGCTTTTCGGCCTTGTTCTTGCATTCGTACTGAAGTAAGAATCCGCTAGAAACAAGGGGAAAATATGTTTAGTAAATTTGGTTTTCTTGCATCTGCTGAGACAGGGGCAAGTCCCGTTATTCCTAAACCCGCGGAAATAGCCGTCGGCTTTATTGCTTTCGGAATTCTTTTCTTGCTTATTCGTGCACGTGCAGTTCCGCGTTTCGAAAAAGCATATAAAGATCGTACTGAAGCAATTGAAGGCGGTTTAGAGCGTGCAGAGGTGGCACAACGTGAGGCAGCAGAAGCTTTGCAGATGTATAAGGCACAGCTTGCAGATGCACGTGGTGAAGCCGCAAAACTTCGTGAGGAAGCTCGCGCTGAGGGCTCAGTGATCCTCGAACAGATGAGAACTACTGCTCAAGAAGAGGCAACTCGTATCACCGCTTCAGCACGCACATCAATCGAGGCTGAACGTCAAGTTGCTTTCAATTCACTCCTCAATGAAGTGGGTGCACTTGCTACTGAACTTGCATCAAGAATTGTTGGAGAATCTCTAGATGATGCTGCTCGACAATCACGAGTTGTTGAGCGCTTTCTAGAAGAAGTGGAGAAGTCAAAGTAACTATGACACTTTCACTAAAAGGTTCCAGCAGACTTTCATTAGTTGCAACCCGCTCTCAACTTGAGAAATTGATCTCAAGTGGTGATGCTTCGGCTGCAGCTAAAGTTTCAACTGACCTTTTAGCAATTGTTACGGTACTTGACTCATCCATCGCACTTCGTAGAGCGTTGACTGATTTCGCTCGTGATGCAGCTTCGAAAGTTGAATTAAGTAAGACCGTTTTCAACTCAATTCAAAGCGGTAATGCCTTCACACTTCTTTCAACCATGGTTGGTCTGCGCTGGTCATCACCTAGAGACTTAGCTGATGTGATTGAGCTCTTAAGTGTGGAAGCTGCCACTGTGGCAGTAGAAAAGTCATCTCAGCTTGATCAACTTGAGTCTGAACTCTTTAGCTTTTCCCAAATTGTTAAAAAGAATCCAGAGCTGCGTGCAACCTTTGCGCTTCGCTCGAATTCAGAGATTAAGAAGAGCGCTCTTGTTTCATCCCTCCTGTCTGGGAAGGCACTTGCAGCAACAATCGAACTGATCTCATTCTTGGTTGACCATCCACGTGGACGAAATCTTGAGAGCGGACTTGCTGAGTTTGCTGACATTATCTCCGCACGTAAAGCACGCTTAATTGCACATGTTGTTTCGGCAAATCCGCTGACTTCAGAACAGGCTTCTCGTTTAACTAGCGCCCTAACAAAAATGATGGGCCATGAAATTCGAGTGAATGTCAGTATTGAAAAGGAAGTAGTTGGGGGCCTGTCAATTCGCATTGCAGATGAACTCATCGATGGCACTTTAATTGCTCGATTAGCACAAGCAGATCGTCTGCTTGCTGGTAAGAGCGCTTAAGTTTTTAATTAGGAAATAGGAAAAGGGAGAATAAAATGGCGGAACTTACAATCCGGCCCGAAGAGATCCGTGATGCCTTAGCAACTTTTGTTAAGTCATACGATCCAGGCACAGCATCTCGTGATGAAGTTGGCACTGTCAGTCAGGCAGGCGATGGAATCGCTCGTGTTGAAGGTCTCCCATCGACAATGGCAAATGAGCTACTGCAGTTCGAGAACGGAACACTTGGTCTTGCACTTAACTTAGATGTGCGCGAAATCGGCGTAGTTATTCTGGGTGACACAGCAGGTATTGAAGAGGGATCATCTGTGCGACGCACTGGAGAAATTCTCTCTGTGCCAGTCGGAGATTCATTCCTTGGCCGTGTTGTTGATCCATTGGGCCGACCAATTGATGGCAAAGGCGAGATTAAAGCAGAAGCTCGTCGTGCACTTGAACTTCAGGCACCGTCAGTAGTTCAGCGCCAGCCAGTAAAAGAACCTTTAGCAACTGGAATTAAGGCCATCGATGCTATGACTGCTATCGGTCGTGGACAGCGCCAATTAATAATTGGAGATCGCCAGACTGGTAAGACTGCAGTTGCTGTTGACACAATCATCAATCAAAAGGAAAACTGGAAAACAGGAGACCCAAAGAAGCAAGTTAAATGTATTTATGTTGCTATTGGACAAAAGGGTTCAACCATTGCATCTGTTAAGGCGTCACTAGAAGAGGCTGGCGCCATGGAGTACACAACTATCGTTGCTTCTCCTGCTTCAGATCCAGCTGGTTTCAAGTACTTAGCTCCTTACACAGGCTCTTCAATTGGCCAGCACTGGATGTATAAGGGCGAGCATGTTCTTATCGTCTTTGATGATTTATCTAAGCAGGCCGAGGCCTATCGTTCAGTATCGCTTTTGCTACGTCGTCCACCAGGCCGCGAGGCTTACCCTGGCGATGTTTTCTACTTGCATTCACGTTTACTAGAACGTTGCGCAAAACTCTCTGATGAACTTGGTGGCGGTTCAATGACTGGTCTACCAATCATTGAAACTAAGGGAAATGACGTTTCTGCATTTATTCCAACAAACGTTATTTCAATTACAGATGGTCAGTGCTTCCTTGAAACAGATCTTTTTAACGCCGGTGTCCGTCCTGCTATTAACGTAGGTGTTTCGGTTTCTCGCGTGGGTGGATCTGCTCAGACTAAGGCGATGAAGAAGATCGCTGGACGTCTTCGTCTTGACCTTGCGCAGTTCCGTGAGCTTGAAGCATTCGCTGCATTCGGTTCGGATTTAGATGCGGCCTCAAAGGCACAACTTGAGCGCGGTGCTCGAATGGTTGAACTTTTGAAGCAGGGTCAGTACTCACCGTACTCACTCGAGCGTCAGATTGTTTCAATCTACGCTGGTACATCAGGTGCTTTAGATGATGTTGCAGTTGCTGATATTCGCCGATTTGAATCTGAACTTTTGGATTACATCGCTCGCGAACGTAAAGCAATCTTTGACGTTATCGCAGAAACTAAGCTGTTAGAGGATGACACGGTTGCTTCAATTATCGAGGCTATCGCCACATTCAAGACCCGCTTTGTTCCAACTGTTGCGGCAGCGGTTAAGGATGCTCCAGTTGAAGCCCTCACTGGCGAAGATTCAGAGCAGATTACAAAGCATGTTCCTCCGGCGGTGAAGAAGTAACTTATGGGTGCTCAACTCCGCATTTATCGCAGACGCATGCGATCTGTTAAAGCGACTAAAAAGATTACGAAAGCTATGGAGCTAATCTCTGCTTCTCGTATCGTTAAAGCGCAACAACGGGTTAAGGCCTCTACTCCATATGCAAATGAGTTGACTCGTGCCGTTTCTGCAGTTGCAACTTACTCATCAACAAACCACCCACTCACAACACCATCTGCGAATCCAATTCGTGCAGCGATTTTAATTATCTCTGCCGACCGTGGAATGGCTGGCGCATATTCAAATAATGCGATTAAAGAGGGTGAGCAACTGGCAGTAGCCCTGAAGAAACGTGGTTTGGAAACAACTTCTTACCTAGTTGGGCGCAAGGCAATTAACTACTACCGCTTCCGCAATCGTGCAATCGCCGGTCAATGGAGTGGTTTTTCAGATAATCCAACATATGAAAATGCTAAAGAAGTTGCTGATGCTCTCATCACAGCATTTTTAGCTGATGCTCAGTCTGATAAGGCTGGAGTTGATGAAATTCATATCGTATTTACTCAGTTTGAATCGATGATGACTCAAAACGCACAAGCTAAACGTATGTTGCCTTTGGAAGTTATCGAATCCGATGCGCCAGTACCAACTGGCATATTGCCAATGTATGAATTCGAGCCAAGTGGGGAAAAAGTGCTCAATGCACTTCTACCGCGTTACATTGAGGCTCGAGTATTTAACGCGATGTTGCAGTCAGCAGCCTCCGAGCATGCTGCTCGCCGTCGCGCAATGAAATCAGCAACTGACAATGCTGATGAGCTCATCAAGTCACTAACACGACTTGCGAACGCGGCACGTCAGGCCGAAATTACCCAAGAAATCAGTGAAATTGTTGGCGGCGCAGACGCGTTGGCCTCAGCTAGTGCAGGGAGTGAATAATGTCGACAGAGACAACCAATAATGGTCGCGTAGCACGAGTAATTGGACCGGTGGTGGATATTGAGTTCCCAGCCGATGCGATGCCCGCAATCTTCAACGCGCTCAAAGCAGAAGTGACGATGAGTGGTGAGACGCGCACGTTAACTTTAGAAGTTGCCCTACACATCGGCGATAACTTAGTTCGCGCCATCTCTATGCAACCAACTGATGGAATGGTTCGTGGAACACCCGTTACTGACTCAGGTGCTGCTATCTCAGTGCCAGTAGGAGATGTAACTAAAGGACACGTATTCAACACCCTTGGAGAATCGCTAGATGTTCCCACTTCATCGTTGGATATTAAAGAACGCTGGCCAATCCACCGTAATGCTCCTTCATTCGATCAGTTGGAATCAAAGACTGAGATGTTTGAAACTGGAATTAAAGTTATTGATCTTCTCACACCGTATGTAAAGGGTGGAAAGATTGGTCTATTCGGAGGTGCAGGTGTAGGAAAGACGGTTTTGATTCAGGAAATGATTTATCGCGTAGCTGAAAACTTCGGTGGTGTATCTGTCTTTGCCGGTGTTGGTGAGCGTACTCGTGAAGGTAACGACTTATTCCTAGAAATGACTGAAACCGGTGTTATTAATAAGACCGCTTTAGTATTCGGTCAGATGGATGAACCACCTGGAACGCGTCTTCGCGTTGCTTTATCTGCCCTAACAATGGCTGAGTATTTCCGCGATGTTCAAAAGCAGGACGTGCTTTTATTCATCGACAACATCTTCCGCTTTACACAAGCTGGTTCTGAAGTATCAACGCTGCTTGGCCGTATGCCATCTGCTGTGGGATATCAACCAACTTTGGCCGATGAAATGGGTCAGTTGCAGGAGCGTATTACTTCTACTCGTGGTCACTCAATTACATCTATGCAAGCAATTTATGTGCCTGCTGATGACATTACTGATCCAGCTCCACACACAACTTTCGCCCACTTAGATGCAACAACAGTGTTGTCTCGTCCAATTTCAGAGCTAGGTATCTACCCAGCGGTGGATCCGCTGGATTCATCCTCACGTATTCTTGATCCTCGCTATATCGGTGAGCACCATTTCCAGGTTGCTAACCGCATTAAGCAGATCCTGCAGCGTTATAAGGATCTCCAAGACATCATTGCAATCCTTGGTATCGATGAGCTCTCTGAAGATGATCGTATTTTGGTAGGTCGTGCTCGTCGTATTCAGCGCTTCTTGTCACAAAATACCTTTGTAGCAAAGGTCTTCACAGGCCTTGATGGTTCATTTGTTCCTGTTACAGAAACCATTGCAGCATTTGAAGCCCTTGCAGATGGAAAGTACGACCACGTTCCAGAACAAGCATTCTTTATGTGTGGTGGCTTGGATGACGTTGAACGAAGAGCTGCTGAAATTGCAGCTAGTGTTGGAAAGTAAGTAAAGAGATGACGCTTAAAGTCGAATTAGTATCGCCAATACAGCGCGTGTGGTCAGGGGATGCAACCTCTGTCTCTGCACGAACAATAGATGGGGATCTAGGGATCTTGACTGGGCATACACCTCTATTTGGCGTGCTAGTCGACGGCGTCGTAAGGATTACATCTGTAGATGGGAGCACCACTGATTTTAATGTCAGTGGTGGCTTCGTATCTGTTTCAAATAATCGTGTTTCGATTCTTACAGAGACGGTTACTAAGTAAGTTACTTGAGGTAGTGCTCAGTTTCGATTACACGAACAGTCTTGGATTTTCCTCGCATAACAATTGACTGGCTGATAGCGCCATAGCTGGTGTATCGAATTCCTTTGATCAATTCTCCATCGGTAATACCTGTGGCAGCCAGGAAAACATCATCTGAATTGACTAAATCACGCGTTGTGAGAATTGGGCCAGAGTTTTTCCCTTCGATATGAAGTTGACCTTGAATTGCACCACCCAAGCAAATCATTGCAGCAGCTGTGATTACTCCTTCTGGAGTTCCACCAATTCCCATGAGTAAATCAATTCCAGTATTCGCACGCGCAGTTTCAATAGCCGCGGCAACATCGCCATCTTGAATTAAGCGAATTCTGGCACCACATTCACGGATCTCTTTAATGAGTTGTTCATGACGTGGCCGATTGAGCACTACTACGGTTATATCGCTAATTGCTAGATTCTTTGCCTTAGCAACAGCTGTAATATTTTGAGCAGTTGTGGCAGTGATATCGATTGTGTGAGCCGCTTGTGGTCCAGTAGCAATCTTGTTCATATAAAAGGAAGTTTTTGGATCGTACATAGTGCCACGTGGAGCTAGTGCAATAACTGAAATTGCGCCATTCATTCCATTTGCTGTTAGTGAAGTTCCATCGATTGGGTCAACTGCCACATCACATGCTGGTCCCTGTTGATTTCCAACATTTTCACCGTTATGCAACATTGGGGCGTTATCTTTCTCGCCTTCACCAATAACAACAACACCTGCCATATCAACTGTGTTGATCATCTTTCGCATTGCTTCAACAGCGGCTTTATCTGCCAAATCTTTTTCTCCGCGACCAACCCATGGCGCCGCAGCAAGAGCAGCGGTTTCTGTCACACGAATGAGTTCGAGTGCTAAGTTGCGATCTGGAATTGCCATTATTCGCGAGTAACTTTCGCGCCCAAGTTCTGCAGCTGCTCCGCAAAATTTGGATATCCACGATCAACGTGGAAAGCCTGATCAATAGTTGATTCACCTTCGCTCACTAACGCAGCCAAAATTAGGCCGGCACCGGCGCGGATATCGTGAGCTTCAACTGGGGCCCCTGAAAGTTCTGGAACACCTTCAATAGAGGCGTGGTGGCCGTCAACTGAAATCTGAGCACCTAGACGGCTGAGCTCATTAACAAACATGAAGCGTGATTCAAAGACGTTTTCAGTTACTAATGAGTGCCCATCGGCGATGGAGTTAAGGGCAATAACCATGGGTAATAAATCTGTGGGAAAACCTGGGTAGGGCAGCGTTGCAACATCAATGGCCTGTGGTCGAACAT
This sequence comes from Actinomycetota bacterium, assembly GCA_026392775.1. The sequence continues at coordinate 6,385 of JAPLBK010000154.1, read as the reverse complement.
CCATCCGTACGCGGATTCCATCCGCAGTAGTTGTAACAATTGCACCGGCTGATGCCAGCTTTTCAAGTGGTAATTCAAGATGCTCGGCGCGTGCTCCATGAATTGTTATGTCACCACGTGTCATTGCAGCAGCAAAAGCCCATGTTCCAGTGATGATGCGATCTGGAATTGTTGCATGTGTAGTTGGTTTCAACTCGCCAACTCCTGTGATGGTAATTGTTGGAGTACCTAAGCCTTGAATATTTGCACCCATTGAAATTAAGAACTCACCTAGATCTACTAAATCAGGTTCACGGGCTGCGTTATCAATTGTTGTGACACCCTTAGCTAAAACTGCGGCTGTCATAATGTTTTCTGTGGCACCAACACTTGGAAAATCTAAATCTATGGTTGCACCCGTTAATCCATTAGGTGCTTGGGCAACAACATAGCCATGCTCAATGTGTGCATTGGCACCTAGCGCTTCAAGTCCCTTGATATGAAAATCTAATCCGCGAGATCCAATTGCATCTCCACCGGGTAGCGCAACTTCGGCTTCACCAACGCGTGCAACCAAAGGTCCCAGGACGTTAATTGATGCACGCATTTTGCGCACTAAGTCATAATCGGCGCGATGTCCTGGAGTTTGTGGCACATCAATGCTTACTTGGGAGTGGCCATGAACCACTGTGCAACCAAGGCGAGTCAAAAGATCGGCCATGATGTCTACATCAGCGATTTTTGGCACATTAGTGATGGTTGTTTTGCCAGTGGCTAGAAGTGAGGCAGCCATAAGTTTTAGAACTGAGTTCTTGGCCCCGGAAATTGTGACCTCACCACGCAGCTGGGTACCTCCAATTACGCGGAAGCGGTCGTGAGATGCCATAGCTGCAGTCTACTTATAGGCTACGGGCATGGTTAATTTAACGCGCATTTACACCAAGACAGGCGATGATGGCACTACCTCCTTAGGAGACATGAGCCGAACATCTAAAAACGATCCACGTCTTGAAGCCTACGCAACCGTTGATGAAGGCAACTCGTCAATTGGAGTTGTACTTGCAACAGATGAATTACCAGCTGAGGTGCGCGCATTATTAGTGCGAATCCAAAATGATCTTTTTGATGTTGGCGCAGATCTGTGCACACCAGTTGTTGATGCACCTGCCTTTGAGCCATTGCGCGTATTGGAATCTCAAATTGTTTATCTAGAGAAACAGATTGATAAGTTCAATTCAGAACTCGAATCATTGCGCTCTTTTGTTTTACCCTCTGGAACTCCTGCAGCAGCCCACCTTCATGTTGCCCGAACAGTAGTTCGTCGCGCAGAGCGCCGCACATGGGCAGCTATTCACGCATTCGGTGGAGGCGTTAATCCGCTCACTGCTAAATACCTCAACCGTTGTTCAGACTTACTCTTTGTTTTGGCACGTTATGCAAATAAAGAGATTGGCGACCAACTCTGGGTTCCAGGAGCCAATCGCTAGTTTGTAGCTGATTTATAAGTAGTGCTTGGGATTTTCTCAGTAGCTGATTCTTGATGACAGATTGCTGAGATATTATTCACTACATGGCGTAATTCAAGTGGCTCTTGACTAATGATCAAGATAGTTGTTATCTGTTTGCTAGTAGTTTCACCTGCAAGAGTACGAATACTTCCAAAAGTTTTCAATGTCTTTTCAGTAGCAGAGGTTTCGCCAACAAGTTTTGCATTTACTTCCCACCACGTGCAGCCATTAAGAGAGGCTACTTGCACCGCTCCACATGAATACTTTTCACAGATTGCAACACCATCAACCTTTTGGGCTAACTGAGCGGTCAAAATCTTGCTATTTGAGGCCGTCCCGACCAACTCTTTTGCATTTGGAATCTTTGCAAACACGTCACCATTTGCTTTAAATCCGCTCGGTGGCCATTTAGGTTTTGGAGATGGTGTGATAGTGGCCTTTTTGCGAGGCTTCTTTTTAACTACTGCTTTCTTTGTTGCAGTGGCTTTAGCACTAGCTTTTGGTGAGGCTGTGGGCTTAGCTGTGGTTTTTGCCGTTGGGGTAGGCGTGGCTTTTGTAGTTGCCGCATTCGATGGCAAAGCAGTTAATGCCATCAATAGTGCAATAACTATGCCTAATGCGCGCTTAATCGCGATCCCACTTAAATTTGCGGACTGAGAAAAAGATTCCAATAACAAGCCAGAGCAGGAGGATGAGGAAGGTGCGACCGGTTTCCCAGGACTTTGCTACTTCTTGGGCAGCAAATGAATCTGGCAAAAATACTGAGCGCATACCTTGTGTTAACCACTTTAAAGGAAATATCGCAGCAAGTTGCTGCATCCATGTAGGCAGTTGAGTGAAAACAAAGAACACGCCACTAAAGAACTGCAAAATAATAACTATGGGTGAGACAACCGCTGATGCACCACGGCCACTTTTTGGCACAATCGAAAATGCGATACCAAGTGCGGTTGAGCATGCACTTCCAAGTAGTACGAGCCATGTGAAAGTGATCCACTTACTTAGCTCCGTTGGCATTTCAACGCCAAAAAATAGTAGACCGAATCCAAAGAGAAGTGCGATTTGAATAATCATGCTTACTGCAATCAAAATCGCTTTACCAATGAAATAACTAGAGGCTGGCATAGGTGTTCCACGCAAGCGCTTTAATCCACCCACATCGCGCTCCATGGGGATTGTGATGGCTAATGCTTGAAAACCAGTATTAACAAGTCCAGAAGCAATCATCCCTGCCACAAAGTACTGTGAAAAAGTCACGCCAGGAGCAATGGTGTCCTTGAAAACCGAACCAAAAATTGCTAACAAAATAACAGGAAACAGAAGCGTGAAGACAACTGATTCACGTTGGCGGGCAAACTGTCTTATCTCAAGTCCACCACGTCGAATACCTAAGTTAAGGGCGCTAGGAATCTTGTTCATGAACGCCCCCAATCATTTTTAAGTAGATATCTTCTAGCGAAGGTCTTGTAACAGAGAGCTCTGGAATTTCTCCGCCAAATTGTGCAGTTAGACGGGTAACAACTGAGGTTGGATTATCACTCTCCTCAGTTTTTACTTGGCCACCATCACGCCAAGAGATAAGAGCTTTAGAAGTTGCGCGGCCACCAAGTTCGGCAGGTGTGGAGACCTCAATGATCAATCCATTGTTAATTACTGCCACACGATCGGCTAAGGCTTCAGCCTCATCTAAATAATGTGTTGTGAGCAAGATCGTTGTTCCATCTCCGCGCAGTTGCTCAATAAGAGCCCAAAATGCGCGTCGTGCCTCAGGATCAAAGCCTGTAGTTGGTTCATCAAGAAAGAGAAGTTCTGGACTGCCAATGATTCCCAATGCAACATCTAGACGACGACGCTGGCCGCCTGAAAGATTGCGAATGAGCGCGCCAGTTTTATCCTCTAGGCCAACTGCAACAATTACTTCATCACTATCTCTTGGCTTTGAGTAGTAGTTGGGGATCAAAACCTAAGATAGAAATCTGGCCAGCATCACGGCTTCTAAATCCTTCGAGGATTTCAACTGTGGTGGTTTTGCCCGCACCATTGGGGCCAAGCAAAGCGAAGATCTCACCGGCTGGAATTGATAGATCAACCCCACGCACTGCATGCACCTGGCCGTAGCTCTTTTTTAGACCCTTGACCTCGATTACATTCACGTTCAGATACTACTCCAGCAATTGATGTGAGAAAATAAGGTATGAGCCCGCGCAGAAATTACCCTAAAAACAAGCGGCCTAAAAGTGATGAGCGCGAGATTTCCACCTCAAGTCAAACTATTGAGGAACACCATGAAGGAATGTACATAGTTCGTAAGTTAACTGGATCTAGTTCCAACAAACCATATCGCTGTCCAGGGTGCGATCAAGTAATACCGATGGCCACACCACACACCGTTGCCTGGTTAGAAGATGATGAAGAAAGCAGACGTCATTGGCATAACGCTTGTTGGGCAAAGAAAGATAAGCGACGTCCTAATACTGAACGAACACGTAACGCACCACGCTTTTAACCGAAGCGTCCCTTTAACCAGCCAGTTAAAGTAACAACCAAGTTTTCCTCTTTTGCTTTGCGCTTAAAACTCAAAAGATTCAGTGGCACATTAAATCGAGTGCGAACTACTGTGCGGGCATAGGTGTATTCCAACAAACCTTCAGGTCCATGAACACGCCCATAACCACTATCTTTCACGCCACCAAATGGCACAGAAGCAACGGCGGCAAATGAAAATGTTGAGTTTATGGCAACCATTCCACATGCTAACTCTGCAGCAATTCGTTTTCCCTGTCGCTTAGACCAGACATTTGCACCTAACCCATAACTAGAAGCATTAGAGAGATCAATGGCTTCACGCATACTCTTCACACGATTAATAATTATTGTTGGTCCGAAAGTTTCTTCACGCATAGCGGCTGAATCCTCAGGCACATCTAGCAAAATAACGGGTTGAACAAAAGGTGGCTTTACTGACTCTGGTCCACCATAAGCACAACTTCCACCATCTTTAATTGCACTCTTTATGTGGGATTGAATAACTTTAATTTGAGAAGGCATAGTTGCGGGTCCATAGTTTCCATCACCTGGAGCACCTGCATGAATTGTTTTAGCGAGATTTACCGCAAGCTCGACAAACTTATCGGCCACTCTTTCATCAACGTAAACACGCTCTGCACCGATGCATGATTGCCCAGCATTGGCCATTGCAGACCAGATAGTTGCATCTACTGCGCGCTCAAGATTGGCATCAACAGCAACGATGACTGGGTCTTTTCCACCGCACTCCAAAACAACAGGAGTCATTATTGTTGCACATTGAGCAGCAACTATTTTTGCAGTTTTAGTTGATCCAGTAAATGAGATTTTATCCACGCCACTTGTGCACAGCGCTCCACCAGTTTCACCAAGGCCAGTAATAGTTGTTAGGACATCTGCAAAAGGTGCGACTTCACTGAAAGTTTCTTCTAGCCACATTCCAACACCAGGTGTGTATTCACTTGGCTTAAAAACAACTGTGTTTCCAGCAGCTAGTGCATAAGCAATAGAACCCACTGGTGTAAAGAGGGGGTAGTTCCATGGACCAATGACCCCAACAACTCCAAGTGGAGAGCGTTGCACGGTTGCTGACATATTCGCTAAAAGTAAGCCTGGTGCACGATGAGCAGTGCGCATAACCTCTTCAGCATGACGTGCTGCCCAAGCAATGTGTCCCACAGCGATACTTACTTCTAACTTCGCATCTCCCAGAGGCTTTCCAGTTTCAAGTGAGACCAACGCTGCAATTTGATCAATGCGCTTAATGATCAGCGTTGACCACGTAAGGAGAACTTTCTTTCGTCCGCCAAAACCAAGCTTTTGCCATTGCACAGAGGCTTCTCGCGCATGTCCAACGATTTCTCTTACTTGTTTGGCATTCATAATTGGATATGTTCCAGCCACCTCACCGGTTGCAGGATTATGAGAATTAAATGAAGGAATGCGCTTAGTAGCCATGGTTGGAAGCCTAGTGGGGTGAAGATAAGATTTGAAGTATGGCCGAGATAATCAGACCCAGTACTGAATTGCCGGCCCTTCGCACACCTTTTCATGTTCTCACTAGTGATGGTGTGGATTTATTGGGAGAAGTCTCAGCACCTTTAGGTCAATCAAAAGGGGCGATTTTAACTCTGCACCCACTGCCAACAGCCGGGGGCATGATGGATAGTCATGTTTATAAAAAAGCAGCTAACCGTCTTCCCGCTATGGCTGGCATAAGCGTTGTTCGCTTTAACACACGAGGAACAACATCAGAGGCTGGAACCAGCTCTGGCGCATTTAATAACGGCGTAGCTGAAGGTTTAGATGTTGCGGCAATGATTAATTATTGCTTCGATGTTTTAAAGTTGGAAAACCTTTGGATAGTGGGTTGGTCTTTTGGAACTGATCTAGCTCTGCGCCATGCCAAAGATCCACGCCATAAAGGTCTCATTCTGCTTAGCCCACCGCTTCGCACCACAACTGATGAAGAACTCTTGTATTGGAATAGTGATCCACGGCCAATAACTGCCCTTGTGCCAGAACACGATGATTACCTGAAGCCAGATGCTGCTAGAGAGCGCTTTGCAATTGTTCCTAAATTAAAGATTATTGCCGTAGATGATGCAAAGCATCTTTGGGTAGGCGAACCATCTGTTCAGCGCGTGCTCTCTGAAATAAACACCATTGTTACTGGTGATACAAGCCCTCTACCTCTTGAGTATTAAGAGTTATTAGCGCGGGGTATTACAACCTCGTCCAAAATCAAAATAATCGAAGCAGCCACTGGCACAGCAAGTAATCCGCCCACTAACCCCAAAAGAGATGAACCAATGAGGGCTGAGATAATTGTTACTGCTCCAGGAACAGCCAAAGTTCTTTTCATGATGCGT
>JAPLBK010000041.1 GCA_026392775.1 Actinomycetota bacterium | reverse complement strand
TGCTTTCTGGGCAACAACTGAAGAGCAAGAGTGCCAGCGCGCACTAGAACATCTTGAACAAACAATCATCTTTGAAGGCCCAAACACAATTGCTGCGATCTTGATTGAATCAATTCCAGGAACTGCTGGTGTGTTAGTACCGCCTAAGGGATATCTTGAGGGAATTCGTGCACTGTGCGATAAATACAAGCTCCTGTGGATTGCAGATGAAGTGATGGCTGGCTTTGGTCGCACAGGTAAGTGGTTTGCATACCAACACAGCGCAGTTGTTCCAGATCTGATCACTTTCGCTAAGGGTGTTACTTCTGGCTATATCCCACTGGGTGGAGTTGTCATTAGTGAGCCAGTATCAAAGACATTTGATGAGAGAGTATTTGCTGGCGGCATGACATATATGGGCCACCCATTGGCATGTGCTACTGCTGTTGCAACTATCGATGTCATGAAGGAAGAAAAGATGCTGGAAAACGCCACAATGATTGGCGAAACCGTTCTTGGTCCTGGGCTAAAAGAGTTAGCTAAGAAGCACAAAATTATTGGCGATATCCGCGGTACAGGTGTTTTCTGGGGCATTGATATGGTCTCTGATCGTGCAACACATGCACCTCTTGCTCCATACGGTGCATCAAGTCCTGCAATGAATGAATTAGTGGCTGCATGTAAGAATCATGGATTAATGCCATTTAATAACTTCAACCGCATTCACTTGTGCCCACCATGCAATATTTCAGTTGAAGATGCAAAGCTTGGTCTTGAGATGTTTGATAAAGCGCTCACTGAAATGGGAAAGCATTACACCGGTAGTTAGACGTTGAACCTAAATTCAACAACATCTCCATCTGCCATTACGTAATCTTTACCTTCCATACGCACTTTTCCTTTAGAGCGCGCTTCGGCAACTGATCCCGCTTCCATCAAATCAGCAAATGAAACGATTTCAGCTTTAATAAAGCCCTTTTGGAAATCTGTGTGAATAACACCTGCAGCAATGGGCGCAGTGTCACCTTTGTGAATTGTCCAAGCACGGACCTCTTTTGGACCTGCAGTTAAGTAAGTCTGCAAGCCCAGAGTTCTAAAACCAACATGGGCCAGAGTTGCAAGCCCAGGCTCTTCTAAACCAATGGATTGCAAAAGCTCTAGCGCATCTTCATCACTGAGCTCTGATAGCTCTGCTTCAGTTTTTGCATCTAAAAAGATTGCCTCTGCTGGTGAAACTAACTCTTGCAGCTTCTTACGAAGCTCGGTGTCATTTAACTCAGCAGCATCTACGTTGAAAACATAGAGAAATGGCTTGGCAGTAAGTAGATGGAGCTCTGCTAGATCTTCTCGGCTAATTGAGCTTTGAGATAGCGGGCGACCTGATTGCAACCATTCATTAGCAGCCTTTGCTGCCTCTAGCGCTGGGGCTTTTTCTTTTGCAATTCGTACTTCTTTTTCAAGACGTGGGATTGCCTTTTCAATTGTTTGCAGGTCGGCCAGCGCCAACTCAGTATTAATTGTTTCGATATCGCTAGCTGGGTCAATACGGCCATCAACGTGAACAACATCGCCATCGTTAAATACTCGAATAACTTGGCAGATCGCATCTGTTTCACGGATATTTGCTAAGAACTTATTGCCAAGACCAGCACCTTCTGAT
>JAPLBK010000143.1 GCA_026392775.1 Actinomycetota bacterium | reverse complement strand
AACTATTGCACTTGCAAAGAACCCAGAACTAACAGTTCGCAAAGTCAGTGATCGAACATTCCTTCTTCACCTAGGTGGAAAGATTGAAATTCAATCTAAAGTTCCACTAAAAACACGTGATGATCTCTCTCGTGCTTACACACCAGGTGTTGCACGTATTTGTCAGGCAATTGTTGCTGACCCTGCAGATGCTCGCCGCCTCACTATTAAGCGAAATACAGTGGCAGTTGTTACTGATGGCTCAGCAGTATTAGGCCTAGGAAATATCGGTCCAGCAGCAGCACTTCCTGTGATGGAGGGAAAAGCTGCGCTATTTAAGCGCTTTGCTGCTGTTGATGCTTGGCCTGTTTGCCTGGATACACAAGATGTTGATGAAATTGTTCGCACAGTCCAGTTGATTGCACCTGTCTATGGCGGAATTAACTTAGAAGACATCTCTGCTCCCCGATGCTTTGAGGTTGAGCGTCGACTACGCGAACTCCTTGATATTCCTGTTTTCCATGACGATCAACATGGAACTGCCATTGTTGTTCTAGCTGCACTTCGAAATGCTCTTAAGTTCGTTAAAAAGGATCTGTCCTCAGTAAAGATTGTTTTAAGCGGCGTAGGTGCTGCCGGAAATGCAATTGCCCGTTTGCTCACACTCAGTGGAGCCAAGAACATTATTGGATTTAATCACCACGGTGTTATCCATCATGGCATGAAATCTGAAGATTCAATGCAGCAGTGGTTTATCGATAACAGTAACCCACATAGTTTTATTGGAACAATGCCAGAGGCTCTTGTTGGTGCTGATGTGTTTATTGGCGTGAGCGCACCAAACATTCTTAAAGAGGCTGACATTGCAACAATGGCAAAGGGTTCAATTATTTTTGCTCTTGCAAATCCAGATCCTGAGGTCGATCCAGTCGTGGCACGTAAATATGCAACCGTTGTTGCTACAGGCCGCAGTGATCAACCAAATCAAATTAACAATGTTTTGGCATTTCCTGGAATTTTCCGAGGATTACTCGATGCAAATGCCCATAAAATCACTGATCAATTACTAGTTGCAGCAGCTGAAGCTATTGCTGACTGTGTCTCTCCTGAGCAGCTCAATGCCTCATTTATTGTGCCCAGCGTCTTTGATCCAAATGTGACTAAAGCTGTAGCTGCGGCGGTTAAGAAATCAGTGTGATTGAACTAGCCGCATCTTTTGATACTCAACTTTCTAATCTGGCTCCGTATCTGATCTACTTAACGGTGGGAGTAGTAGTTTTCTTTGAAACCGGTGTTTTATTTGCCTTTTTCCTACCTGGTGATTCAATCCTCTTTAGCGCCGGTTTGGTTGCAGCAGCTCACAGAGATATAAATATTGTCATTCTTGTAAGCGTCATCTTTATCGCTGCCTTCTTTGGCGATCAAATAGGTTTTGTTTTAGGCCGTTTAGTGGGCCGTCCTTATCTTGAAAAGCATGACTCCCCGCGCATGCAAAAGATGATTGCTCGCTCTGAGCGCTTCTATGAACAAACCGGGTGGTGGGCAGTAGTTGCTGCGCGCTTCTTCCCTTGGATTCGCACCTTTGTTCCACCAATTGCTGGTGCCTCAAAGATGAACTACTACAAATTCTTATCGGCTAATGCACTTGGTGCCTTGTTATGGGGTGCGGGTATTACTCTTGCTGGTTATTACGCAGCTTCATTACCTTGGGTTAAAACCTGGTCTTATGCAATTGCAGCCTTCTGTATTACAGCTTCTTTGGTTTCTGCACTCGTGAACTATTTACGCCACCGGCAATAACACCCAAGTAAGTCATAACAATTCCAGTTACAAGATAAGCACTCACATTCACACCATTTGTTGGTGAAACTAAGTCAATTACTAAGGATCCAACTAGCTGCCCACCAACACTAAAAAGTGTGAAGGTTAGAACACCCAGGTGTTGCACAATTGTTGAAGTGAAAGCAATATAAATGACACCAATAGTTCCACCGGTGTATATCCACCATGGACCCATAGGTAAGGGCACTAATTCAATCTTTCCAATGAGAACACCGCCAAGAATTAGAACAACAAGTAGGGATGTTCCTGTAATGAAGTTAAGTAGTGATGTTGTAAAACTTTGATGTGAATGCTCATTAATCTGGCCGTTGAGCGCACGTTGCACACCCACTACAGCACCGGCTATACAACCAAGCACCACAGCAAAAAGTGAGAGATTCTCGGCGTCTATTCGATCAAAGACTGAAACAAAGACTGCCAAAACTGTTGATACAGCTGCGGCAACCCGGCGCCCAGAAATAAGTTTCTTACCGCCGCCAGTTAGGCCAATTCGATCTACAACCAAGGACATTGCCGTTTGCCCTGCAATTGATGCCACTGAATAGATTGCAACTCCAATGAGAGGCACAATATGAGTTTGAATCGCAACAAAACCTCCGCCTAAAGCTCCGGCAAGTAGTTTCCACCGCGCCATCTCTTTATTGGCAACTGCCGCACGTAAGTTCTTTATTCCCTCTTTAATTGCTGGATTAAATACAGCAATGGCCGTAATAATGATTAGCCCTGATCCAAAGGAAACAAGTGCTGCTTCTAGACCATTATTTAGTCGGTGCGAGAGTTCACCATTTGCACGCGCTTGCAAGGCAATCATTAAGCCAGAAATTGCAGCTAATAAATCTAAGCGCATCTACTAATGCGTGCCGCTAAACTCTCGCTTGTCGGCAATCCAATCCATCAGTGCAAACAAAACTCCAGAGCCAACAAATGTCAGGTGAATAACGATTCTCCATTTGGTTCCTGCACCAACATGGTCCTGACCGGATAGTTCAATAAAGTCTTTGAGGAGTTCAATTACTGAGATCGCTACTAAAGAACCAATCAACTTAATTTTTAAGCCACTAAAGTCAATTGTTCCCATCCAGTGTGGACGATCCTTTGACTCTGTTGCCACATCGATGCGGGAAACAAAGTTCTCATAGCCAGCGAAGATAACCATTAAAATGAGGTTAGCGAGCAACGTTAAATCCAAAAGTGCAAGTAGATCTAGAGTGAAACTCTGGGGAGTTGCATCGCCAATTTTTTCAGCTAAATGAATAAATTCAATGATAAAGCGGTAACCCAAGAGAACTAATGCACCTACTAATCCTAAGTAAAGCGGGGCTAGCAGAAAACGAGAACGAAAGAGAATAACTTCAATAGCGTGCGATAGTTGACTCATAGAGCGCATTTTAACTTACCCTTCTAGCAAAACCGTGACCTGAAGCCATTCTTCCTCGAGTCTGTTTTTCTCACCCCGTAATTGCGCTATCTCATTGGTGATTTCATGCAAACGTTCTGCATCAAAAGATGCACCTTCTTGCTCACCCTCAAGTTCGGTGATCCGTGTATCCGCTTTTTCCATTTGGCGCTCAAGGCGAACTTTGTCTTTTTTGAGTTGGCGCTCCTCGGCAGCACTAGAAGTTTTCTTCTCTTTGGGAGCGCTTACATCGGGTTGTAAGGCTTCATGGCGAAGTTCAAGATATTCATCCACGCCCCTTGGAAGATCTCTCACATTCTTATCCCCCAACAAACCAACAAAGCGATCACACACTCTTTCTAAGAAATACCTATCGTGAGAAATAACAATGAGGGTTCCGCCATAGCTATCAAGTAGATCTTCTAACTCCGTCAAAGTTTCGATGTCAAAATCATTTGTGGGCTCATCGAGCAATAAAACATTGGGGCTATCCATCAGCAGGCGGGTGAGTTGTAGGCGTCGTTTTTCTCCGCCTGATAAATCACCAACAGGAGTCCACTGTGATTCGCGATCAAAACCTAATCGCTCACAGAGTTGTGAAGCTGATAGTTCTCGTCCGCCGCCGATTTCAACACGGTTAGCGACTTTTTCAACGGCTTCTAAGACACGCCAAGTCGGATCTAACTCATCTAGGTGTTGTGTAAGGAATGCTGCTTTAACAGTAATTCCAGTTACAAGCTTTCCTGCCGTCGGTTGGATATCACCCACCAGAGTCTTCATTAAGGTTGTTTTACCAGCACCATTAATGCCCACGATGCCAATGCGATCTCCTGGACCAACATTCCAATACAAATCATTAATTAATTCATTATCTCCAAGCTTTACCTGAACATGGTGAGCCTCATAAACCGTCTTACCTAAACGGTTAAGTGCAAATCTAAGAAGTTCACCTTGGTTGCGTGGCTCAGGCTCCCCAGCAATTAAAACATTTGCGGCATCGACTCGAAACTTTGGTTTTGTTGTTCGGGCCGGTGCTCCTCTGCGAAGCCAGGCAAGCTCTTTCTTAATCAACATGTTGCGGCGCTGATCCAAAACAGAAGATTGGCGTGCTCGTTCAGCCTTAGCTAAAACAAAAGCGCTGTATCCGCCATCGTATTCTTCAACTTTTCCATCAACGACTTCCCACGTGCGATCGGTAACTGCATCAAGAAACCAACGATCGTGCGTTACAACCGTTACAGCTAAGCCTTTTCGGTTATTTAAATACTGTGCAAGCCAGGCAACACCTTCAACATCTAAATGATTTGTTGGCTCATCCAGCAAAATTAGATCAAGCTCGTTGATGAGTAGCTTGGCTAATCCCACACGTCTGCGCTCTCCCCCAGATAACTGTCCGAACTTGCGATCAAAAATATGATCATCGAATGAACCAAATAATCCAGTGAAAACTTCACGGATATTTGGCTCACTGGCCCATTCATGTTTTGCGGTATCCCCTAATACAACTTCGCCCACAGTGCACTCAGGATTTGCTGAATCAGCTCTTTAATATCAAAGGCCTTTGAGACCTCTTCGATATTTACAACATTGCGCGCCATGATGGGAGAGCGTACCTTTCCTTCATGAACGTTACTGACCGCGCATACGCCCTAGAGCTAGATAAAAACGATTCTCTCGCTCATTTCAAATCACAATTTGTGGTCAAAGACCCCGAGCTGTGTTATTTAGATGGAAATTCATTAGGTCGTCTTCCAAAAGAGACTATTTCTGCTGTAAATAATCTTTTGACTGAATGGGGCGCAGAAGTTGTAACCGGTTGGGGCCACTGGGTTGATGAAGCTCAACCAACAGGGGATCTATTGGGACAAGCGGCCTTAGGCGCAGGACCTGGCCAAATTCTTGTGTGTGACACAACATCAGTTAACTTTTATCAACTTTGTCTAGCCGCCGTGCATGCACGTCCTGGGCGCAAAACAATCATTACAGATGCAGCAAACTTTCCAACAGATCGCTACATACTTGATGGAATTGCTAAGCAGTTTGGGTTAAATCTTGTCCTTATTTATAATGAAAATCCAGAAATTGCAACACATGAGCGCATTACTACCCAAGTTCTAGCGCCATATCTTAATGATGATGTTGCCCTTGTGACGTTACAGATTATTCAATATCGCTCAGGTGCTAGAACTGATATCAAATCAATTACTGATCAAGTACGTGCAATTGGTGGTCTGGTTGTTTGGGATGCCAGCCACGCAGTCGGTGCGATTGAATTGAATTTGGATGCCAATGGTGTGGATCTTTGCGTTGGTTGCACATATAAATATGGAAACTCAGGTCCAGGTTCTCCTGCTTGGTTATATGTCAGTAAGAGAATTCAAAAAGAATTACAGGTTCCAATTCAAGGTTGGTTTGCCCAAGATGCCCAGTTTGAAATGGGCCCAGTATTTGAGCGCGCACAAAACATTCGCGGCTTCCAGATTGCTAGTCCCTCACTGATTGGTATTCGCTGTGTCCAAACAGCTTTTTCAATGATTAAAGAAGCCGGTATTGCTGCAATTGCGCAAAAGGCCGCAGTTGGCACACAGATGATGATTGATCTTTATGACGCCTGGTTGGCTCCACTTGGATTTGAACTTAATACTTCACGCGATGCTAAAGAGCGTGGTGGACATATTTCTTTGATACATCCTGATGCTGCTCAGATATGCGTTGCAATGCGCGAGATTTCTAATGTCATTCCTGACTATCGCACCCCTAATTCAATCCGTTTGGCTATCTCACCACTTCCAACATCATTTGTTGAAGTGTGGGACGGCTTTGCTCGTACGCGTGACATAGTGGCATCTGGCCAATACAAGACAATCAAAGAGGGCGGTTCACGAGTCACATGAGCGAAAACTTCGATTCAGCGCTGACATACACATCTTATTTAGCTGTTGATGAACTCCTGGGTTTGCAACGTCCACTCTCGCAAGGACCAGAGCATGATGAAATGCTTTTTATCATCATTCACCAAACCTATGAACTCTGGTTCAAGCAACTGATCCATGAATTCACAGAAGCTCAGCGTGCAATGGAATCTGGGGATACTCATTATTCTCTGGCGATTTTGGGACGTATTCGCACCATTCTAAAAGTCTGTGTCACACAGATCGATATCTTAGAAACCATGACGCCTTTGCAGTTCAATGCATTCCGCTCATATCTCTCATCCTCAAGTGGTTTCCAATCCGCGCAGTTTAGAAAAGTAGAAGCTCTGCTTGGCCGTCGTGATACTAAAATGGCTGGTCATTTACCACCTGCAATTCAAGCCGAGATTGCACTCATCACTTCAGGTAATTCAGTGTGGGATTCAGCTTTAGCTTATTTAGCAAAGCGTGGCCATGCAATTCCTTCTGATGTCTTAAAGCGCGATCGTTCATTGCCTTATGAGGCTAATTTGCCTGTGCAGGATGTATTACTGGAAGTTCATACAAAAGATCCAGAGAGTGTAATGATTTGTGAGCGCTTAGTTGATATTGATGAGGGCATGCAAGAGTGGCGCTATCGTCATGTGAAGATGGTGGAGCGAACCATTGGACACAAAATCGGTAGCGGGGGTTCAAGTGGTGTGGAATATCTAGCAAGTACCTTGTTTGCACCAGTCTTTAAAGATCTGTGGGAAATCCGTTCACGCTTTTAATTGGGTAAACCTTTAACCACAATCTCTTCTAATGATTTGCGCACACGCGGTGCGTTTTCACGCTCCAGTAAAGGACCCTCTAACTGCTCTGCTGATGCTTGCTTACCTATTGCTATAACTGCAACAGGAATGAGCGATGCATCTACTCCGAGGTTTTGCGCAGCTTTTGCTGGATCAAAGCCAGTCATTTGGTGAGCAGCAAGTCCGCGATGATGCGTTTCAACAACCATCTGCGAAACTGCTAAACCGCAGTCATAGAGATAGCCCTTATTTGGAGTTCCGTCTTCACTTGAGTGAACACCAGCCACAAGAATCAAAGCAGATGAGCGATACGCCCAACCTTGATTAAAGGGAGCAAGCGAATCAAGTATGTGAGTAAAAACTTCATCTCCACGTTGACCGACAAAAAATCTCCAAGGTTGCCCATTGAATGCGGAGGCGGCCCAGCGTGCAGCTTCCAAAATTGCCAATAAATCATCTTTTGCAAGAACTGCCGTTGCATCTAAAGAGCGTGGGCTACGTCGATTGGCTAATACTTCATTAATATCTACTGCGGTCTGTGCTTTCATCATTTGCGCAGTCTAAGTCAAGACAAGTGTTCTCGCATCTTTTACTTCGAGATAATCATTACTTCTTGATATTCTCAACTAATTCGCCGTAAGCAGTATTTGCAATTTCTTTACGCTTTGCCACATAGGCAGCAGATGCACCAATAATAAAGTGTTCAAATCTGATGGGCGATTTAATTAACTTTTGTAATTCTACTAAATCAGTTGAATCACCAAATACTGGTGGCTCCTCTTTAGTTATCTGAACATCTTTGTGGGGGTTAATGAATCGATAAACCAAGGCGACTCGGCGAAGACCTAGGTTTGCAACGTGACGCAAGCCACGATTAAAGTGATCTTGAATCATTAAACGTTTAAACGTTAATAACTTGGCTTGTTGTGGACTCTGTCGCTTTGTAAGTGCCAACAACATATCTGCAATCTCTTGGCCGCCAGTTGTATTGGGAAGTTCTGCGCATTTTGCAGATAAGCCTGCACGGACTTGTGGGTCCTGTAATTTCTTAACTGTCTTTGTAATATCAGCTAAATCTGCTTGGTCTGCACGCAGTGCATAGCCAAAATCATGACACCAGCGAGCTCGAGCCTCTTGATCATCGGTTCCGCGGATGTTTGAGACAAATACTGTTGGCACTTGGGCTGGCAATAATTCATGCACGCCGTTATATCCAGTTGCACAAATACCAGCATCAAATGCACGAAGCACCTTTGCTAGTGGGAAATAGCGCGCAACTTTAATATCTAGGCCTTCTGGAGCTAGCGAATTCCCATCTTTGTCAATTGGAGCTTTAGTTAATACAACTTGCAAATCTTTCCAACCAAGTAGACCTTCAAGTGCTGCAGTCATCTTGTGGTTAACATCGCTATCACCTGTACCAAGTTGAACCAATGCAACTGGGCGGTTGAGATCAAGCCCCAACGCTTTACGAGCATCCTCGCGAGATAGGGCATCTTCTTTTCTAAAAAGTGAAACCGGGGATGTTAAAACAGAGTCCTTGCGCTTTGATGTTGGACCAAAATCATAAGCGCGAGCAATATCTCCTGGCTCAACAATTACATCCATCATTTTTGCTTGTAAACCTAAGATGAAACGTTGGGGTTTCTTTTGCCATAGACCACGTCGCACCCACACAAGTTTTAACTGTGGGTTTGCATTACGCGCAGCTATAACGCCTGGATAAGGAACAACGCCATCAAAGGATAAAACTTTTGCATCGGTTTCTTCCACTAATGCTAAAAGGCGATCACGTAGGTATGCGTCCCAGTTTTCGCGCGGCATCCATAAACGATCACGCCCAGGAATATATTCGCATCGAATACCCATAAAGGATGGGATTTCTGCAATTCCGCCAGCCATCGAAACAATGATGGGATTAGCAACAGGTTTTAGTGCAAGTGCCACTGCGCTGGCCCGTGCCAGGTGGCCCATTCCAACACCATTGCTGGTTGCAAGGATGATTGTGGGTTTGGACATGGCACAAAGCCTACCTATTAGTTACTTCTGAGCCCATTTTGAGTAAAGTCAGCGGGGTGTCTAGCACTGTCATTGTTTCCATTAAAGGGCTCTCTCGATCCTTTGGTGATGTGCGTGCAGTTGCTGGGGTTGATCTAGATATTTATGAAGGAGAATTCATCACTCTGCTCGGTCCTTCAGGATCTGGAAAAACTACTGTTCTTCGAATGATTGCAGGCTTTGAGAAACCGGACTCTGGAATAATTGAATTAGCTGGCAAAGATGTTTCACAATTGCCACCTTATGAGCGTGATATAAATACTGTTTTTCAAGATTATGCCTTATTTCCTCATATGAACGTGATTAGTAATATTGAATATGGGTTGAAAGTAAAAGGAGTTGCAAAAGAGGAGTGCAGCGCACGCGCACTTGAAGCACTCAAGCAAGTTCGACTAGAAGGTTATGGAGAAAGAAAACCATCTCAGCTTTCTGGCGGACAAAGACAACGTGTTGCACTTGCTCGAGCACTTGTAAATAGACCATCAGTCTTGCTTCTTGATGAGCCACTAGGCGCTCTGGATTTGAAATTGCGCGAACAGATGCAAATTGAATTGAAAGAGTTACAGCGAGAAGTTGGCATTACATTTATTTTTGTCACTCACGATCAAGAAGAAGCACTTACGATGAGTGATCGAATCGCAGTATTTAATAATGGAAAGATTGAACAGCTAGGAACTCCTCGTGAAATTTATGGGAATCCGGTTAGTTCCTTTGTATCTGAATTTGTTGGGCAAACGAATAAAATTGTTATCGACGGAGCAAGAATTAATATCCGACCTGAATCAGTTTCAGTATCAAAGTCAAAAAGTTCAGGAAATCGTTCATTAGAGGGAACTCTCCGCGATGTGATTTTCGTAGGGGCTATTACGCGATACCTAGTGGATACCAGCTGCGGCCCTGTTATTTCAGTTGCCCCTGAGGGTGCTCTCAAAGTTGGCGATACCGTGACCGTGTCATGGGAGACAGAAAAGGAATTCTTAGTTCATTGAAGAACTAGGGTGCATATTCAACCGCTGAATATGTTAAGTAAAGATGGAGGTACAGATGCATAAGAAGCGTCTGGTTTCACTAATAGCTGTTGCCTCAGTAACAGCGCTCATTCTCGCTGGTTGCAGCTCAGGTGGCGATTCTGCATCCGATAGCGGTGTACCTAAAGTAGACATGATGAAAGAACTTGGTGCTGGAGAAGGCCAAGTTAATCTAGTTGCATGGGCAGGCTATGTTGAAAATGGTTCAACAGATCCAAAAGTTGACTGGGTCACTGGTTTCGAAAAAGAAACTGGTTGCAAAGTAAACGTTAAGACTGGCTCAACATCAGATGACATGGTCGCATTAATGAAGACTGGTGAATACGATGTTGTTTCTGCATCAGGTGATGCATCTCTTCGCCTCATTTACGGTGGAGATGTTGCACCTGTAAACACTGACCTAATTCCAAACTATGCAGACATCTTTGAAAATCTAAAGATGCAGCAATGGAACTCAGTTGCTGGTGTTGCATACGGCATTCCTCACGGCCGTGGTGCAAACCTATTGTCATACCGCACAGATATCGTAAAGCCTGCTCCAACTTCATGGGCTTCAGTATTTGATGCAAATTCACCATATAAGGGCAAAATCACAGCATATGACTCACCTATTTATATCGCTGATGCTGCACTTTATTTGATGGAGACAAAGCCAGAGCTAGGAATTAAATATCCATACGCTCTTGATCAAACTCAGTTTGATGCAGCCATTGAAGTTCTAAAGGCTCAGAAGCCACTTATTGGTGAGTACTGGGGCGATTACCTCAAGCATGTTGCATCACTTAAATCAGGTGGAACAGTGCTTGGCACAACCTGGCAAGTAAATATCAATCTTGCAAAGGGTGAAGGCACCAAGGTAGAAGGCATCAAACCTGCCGAAGGTTCAACAGGTTGGTCAGATACATGGATGATTAGTAGCAAAGCTAAGAATCCAAACTGTGCATACATGTGGATGAACCACATTGCATCACCTGCAGCAAATGCTGGAGTAGCGGAATGGTTCGGAGAAGCTCCATCTAATGCAAAGTCTTGCGACCTAACTGCTGATAAGAATCACTGTGCAACTTTCCACGCTGCAGATGATGCTTACTGGGCAGATGTTTATTACTGGAACACAGCAACAGAGGCATGTCTTGACGGACGTACTGATGTAAAGTGCGTTCCATACGCTGAATGGGTCAAAGCTTGGTCCAGCTTGCGTAATTCATAAGTAATAAACCGGGCGTGGGTTAATTCCCGCGCCCGGTTTTCTTGTTAGAAAGGAGTCGCACGTGTTGAATTCTTTATCGAATTACTTTCATAAGAAGCAACGCTTGCGACTCGTTGCACTATTAACAACCCCAGTTTTATGGCTTGTAGTTGCCTACTTAGGCGCTTTAGCGATGCTCCTAGTAACAGCATTCTTTACGATTGATAGTTTTACTGGCAATGTTATTCAGCAGTTCAATCTTGGTAATTTTCAAGACATGCTCACAGATGCTGCTTATAAGAATGTGGTTTTGCGAACACTCGGGATTGCTATAAGCGTCACATTTCTTTGTTCTGTTTTAGCAATTCCCATGGCTTTTTACATGGCTAAAATTGCTCGTCCGCGTTCACAAAAGATTTTAGTCGCACTCGTTTTAACTCCCCTATGGGCTTCTTATTTAGTAAAAATCTACGCCTGGCGAACTATGTTGGAGCCAGGAAATGGCGTTCTGGATTGGCTGCTAGGTCCAATAGGAATTCACTCACCTGGGTTTGGTGGGCCTGCGATCATTATTGGGCTTTCCTACCTATGGCTTCCTTACATGATCTTGCCAATATATGCAGGGTTAGAGCGTCTACCAAATAATCTATTAGATGCTTCCGGTGATTTGGGAGCACATAATTTCTATACCTTTAGAAAAGTGATTCTCCCCTTAATTTTTCCTTCTTTAGTAGCTGGATCCATGTTTACATTTTCATTAAGTCTGGGTGATTACATCACCGCCCAAATTATTGGCGGTAAGTTGCAAATGTTGGGCAATGTTGTTTATCAAAACTTTAGTATTAATCTTCCATTTGCAGCCACGATTGCAATGATTCCTGTTTCAATCATGGCTCTCTATCTATACCTTGTGCGCCGCACGGGTGCGTTAGCGAGTATGTAATGACAATATCCCACAACGCTCGTTTACTCCTAGCTTCTTTGCTAGGTGTGGGTCTTGCATTTATCTATGTTCCACTTGCTGTGGTCATTATTAACTCATTTAATGCAAGCAAAACCTTTTCTTGGCCACCTTCTGAGTTCACAACCATGTGGTGGTCGAAAGCAATTGAAAACACAGGCGTAAGAGAAGCATTGAAATGGAGCGTCCTCGCTGGCTTATCAGCAACAGTAATCGCTTTAATTCTTGGAACGTGTTTAGCTTTTGCAGTTAGCCGCTACCAATTCTTTGGGCGTGAAGTAATTTCATTATTGGTTGTATTACCAATTTCTCTTCCTGGAGTTGTAACAGGTATCGCTCTTAACAACGCCTTCACCAAGCAACTAGGCATGTCAACGGGCTTATTAACTGTTGTCATTGGCCATGCGACCTTTTGTATTGTGATCGTCTATAACAATGCAATCGCCCGCTTGCGCCGCATGGGGACATCATTGCAAGAAGCCTCAATGGACTTAGGTGCTAATGGAATTACAACTTTCCGCCTAATTACTCTTCCAAATCTGGCTTCAGCCCTGTTTGCTGGTGGCCTTCTAGCCTTTGGGCTTTCATTTGATGAGATTGTCGTAACCACCTTTACGGCCGGACCTGGTATCCAGACTCTACCTATTTGGATTTATAACAATCTCTTTAGACCCAATCAAGCACCGATTGTTAATGTGGTTGCAGCGACTCTTGTTGTTTTATCAATTGTTCCAATTTACTTATCGCAACGTTTGAGCCAGGACACAACAACTGGTGGACGCTTCTAACTTCCCCACGAAGAGTGCAATGGACGACCTTCGGCATAGCCGGCAGAAGATTGAATTCCAATAACTGCTCTTTCTGCAAACTCATCAAGATTTCGTGCACCTGCATAGGTGCAAGAAGAGCGCAGCCCAGCAATGATTTCATCCAGTAGATCTTCAACACCTGGTCGCGCAGGATTTAGATACATACGAGAAGTTGAAATTCCTTCTTCAAAGAGCGCCTTGCGAGCGCGCTCAAAGGCATCTTCGCCAGAGGTTCGAGCAGCAACTGCGCGTGCTGATGCCATTCCAAATGATTCTTTAAACAAGCGACCGTTGACATCACTTTGCAAATCTCCAGGTGATTCATATGTTCCAGCAAACCAAGAACCAATCATTACCTGTGATGCACCGGCAGCAAGTGCCAGTGCGACATCTCGAGGATGGCGCACTCCTCCATCTGCCCAGACGTGTGCACCTAACTTCTTTGCCTCCGTTGCACATTCCAAAACTGCTGAGAACTGTGGGCGGCCAACACCGGTTTGCATACGGGTTGTGCACATAGCCCCTGGCCCAACGCCCACCTTAATAATTGATGCTCCTGCAGCAACTAAATCCCTCACGCCATCAGCTGTAACAACATTGCCAGCAACGATTGGAACTGAAAGACCGAGAGATTTAATCGCCTTAAGGGCCTCAATCATCTTCTTTTGATGGCCATGGGCAGTATCAACAACTAGAACATCTGCCCCTGATTCAACAAGGGCTGCAGCTTTTGCGGCGACATCTCCATTGATGCCAACAGCTGCAGCAATGCGCAGGTGGTTATTTGCATCTACGGCTGGTGAATAAAGGGTGCCTCGTAGTGCGCCAACGCGAGTCATGATGCCTACTAGATCGCCATTGCTTGAAACTACTGGAGCTAACTTATGGCGATGCTGGTTTAAAAATTCAAAAGCAGCGCGGGCATCAAGGTTATCTGCCATCGTGATGAGTTCTTTACTCATTACTTGATGGAGCTGCGTAAAGCGATCAACGCTCTTGCAATCTTCTTCTGTAACAATTCCTACGGGCTTGCCACTATCAACAATGACGATTGCACCATGTGCACGCTTGTGTAAGAGAGAAACGGCATCTGCCACAGTTTGCTGTGGGTTTAAAGTAATTGGTGTATCAAAGAATATGTGACGGGTCTTAACCCATTTAATAACGCTATCAACTACTGCGTGTGGAATATCTTGTGGAATAACTGCAAGGCCACCACGCCTAGCAATAGTTTCAGCCATACGACGACCAGAGATAGCGGTCATGTTTGCTACAACTAAAGGAATTGTT
>JAPLBK010000093.1 GCA_026392775.1 Actinomycetota bacterium | reverse complement strand
AGGTATGAAAGTCGGACCCGTTCAACTCCTTCGATGGCTGCGATCTCTGGAAGCATCTTCTCCATTAATTGCAGATCACCTAAATCTTTTCCATAGGAGGTTGTATTTTCACTGACTAAGAAGAGTTCGGTAACACCATTGGCTACTAGCCAACGTGCCTCATCCAAGATCTCATGGGGACGGCGAGAAATAAATGAACCTCTAAAGTATGGAATTGCGCAGAAAGAACAGCGACGATCACAGCCAGATGCAATTTTAAGTGGCGCCCAAGGTGCATCACCTAAGCGCTTGCGGGAAAACTCAGTGCTCTCGCGCGTCTCAGCGCGATCAGCTGGAGCGATAGGCAAGAGAGCGCGACGATCACGTGGAATATGAGGCGTGTGTGAATTACCTGCAACGATTGATTGCAACCGTGCAGAAATATCTTGATAGTCATCAAAACTTAAAATCGCATCGGTGTCAGGCAGGGCTTCTGCTAATTCATTGCCGTAACGCTCAGCCATGCATCCCACCGCAACTACCGCCCGCGTCTGGCCATGTCCTTTGAGTGAGTTTGCCTCTAATAAGGCATCGATAGAATCTTTTTTAGCTGATTCAATAAATCCACATGTATTTACTAAGGCGACTTCAGCTGATTCAACATCATCAACCAAGGTCCATCCATCGGCTGCTAAGCGACCAGCCAACTCCTCTGAATCAACTTCATTTCGAGAGCACCCTAAAGTGACAACTGCTACGGTGCGCTTCATTTGGCAAATCTTAGCGTGTTATGAATCGACTCCATACGACACGCTAACTACCTCACCATCAACGCCAATGGCTTGAACTTTCTTGCCATTTACTTTCAGATCTACACCCCCAGCATTTCCAACTTTGAGATTGAGTTGTGAATCTGAGGAAAATGTCTTAACCGCCCCACGTGATACTTGACCACTAAAGAGAATTCTGCCCGCAGCATCAGAGACAAAGAGCCATGACTTAGCACGGGCAGCCTCAATAATTACTTCAACACCGCTTCCAGTTGAGAAAGTACTTTGTGCAGAAGGTTCTGCCGATGGTGATTCAGCAGCTGTTGGTGATGCACTTGCAGAAGGCGCTGCACCGGCCAGATCATTTGTGTTGATATTTGAAATTACTACTTGAGCGATCCCAACAACAAATAGTGAGACTACAGAGATAATCACAAGAACTTTCCATGAGACTTTGCGAGCTTCGGCTGGTAATCGCATAACGCTATTTTCAATAAGTAAATCTTTGATTGAGCGGGTTTCACCACCTTGCTCTTCTTCATAGAGGCGGATGAACTCTTTTTGATCAGCTTTTAACACAGCAGCGATATTGCGAACATGGCCACGAGCATAGGTTTCACCACCGCAGTGGGAAAAATTATTTTTTTCTATCTCACTCAAAACGCTTATTCGAATATTGGTTTTGGCAGCCAAATCTTCAAGTGAAAGCCCCGCGTCTTTACGCGCCTTTGCAATCAAAGATCCTAGTGACATCGAGACTGGTCCTTAAGGGAAATTACTTCTGTTAATGAGAACCCAACTCTAGAACCAGGGCAGACCTCGTGGCTATAGAGCGGTGTGAGAACAGGGGGTGAAATCTGTGTTAACCCCCAGGAAAGGTTGTGTTAGTAATCCCGCAACGTTGCAATTAC
>JAPLBK010000026.1 GCA_026392775.1 Actinomycetota bacterium | reverse complement strand
ACCTCGTCCAAAATCAAAATAATCGAAGCAGCCACTGGCACAGCAAGTAATCCGCCCACTAACCCCAAAAGAGATGAACCAATGAGGGCTGAGATAATTGTTACTGCTCCAGGAACAGCCAAAGTTCTTTTCATGATGCGTGGAGTTACGACATAGTTTTCAACTTGGACATAAACCACGTAAGCGACAAAGGCAATAACACCGATTGCAATTGATTGGGTTAAGGCGATTATTGTGACAATTGTGCAACCTAAGAAATGTCCTATCAAAGGAATCAATCCGCAGACCAAAACGATCATGCCGATAGCAATTGGTGAAGGCAGACCCAGTACGATTGAAAGAATGAAGACAAAAACAGAAGCCATAGCTGCAATGACTATTTGGCTACCCACAAATGAACCAACACGAGCGATGATTGCATTAGTCAAACTACCAACTCGTTCGCGACGACTTGCAGGAACTAGTGAAAGTCCTAGATCAACAGCCTGAGGTAAAGAAGTAATGAAGTAGAGAGTTAAAACCAGGATGGTGAGAAATGTGAAGAATCCTGAGAGTACGGATTTACCAACACCAATAACGCCACCAAAGGCTGAAATCAAAAGCGTTCCATCAGAAGTTACAGATTTTAATTTGGTTTGTAGCGTATCAATAATTCCATATTGGTCATTGAGCTTATTAATCGTTGCGTTATTTGTTAGTTCAGCCAAAAGGGTGGGGGCCTTATTGATCAGTTGGGTTCCCTGCGAGATTACTGGCGGAACTACTACAAGTGCAAAGAATATTACAAATGCAATAACTGAAGTAAAGATGATTGCCACTGCAGTAGCGCGTGACATATTGCGACGGCGAAGAGCTTCCACTGCGGGGTTGAGACCTGTTGCCAAGAACAGAGCAATGAGGATTAAGATAAAAATCTGAGAGACGCTTGCAAGAGCGCGCATCAATACGATTGCAGTTAGCGCGCCTAACGTTGCAACAAAACCAAAGTAATACGGGTGAGATCTGTTAATTGGAATGCCAGCAATTCCGTAGTCAGCTGGGGTTGGAGCAGCCTTAGCCGCACGCTTAGTAACCTTCTTAATTCGCTCTTTGATTGCCATAGATGCATTGTAAAGATAGTTATCTCACTTGTATGAGACGTGGTGTTCATCTTCCTGACACATTTTTAGGCAAGAATGAGCCCATGGCCCTACGGATAACAGGAATAGGCGAGGAGATCGCAGCTGTTACTGGCCTGCCATGGCAGCAGAGTTTAGAGGAGTGGCCCGAGGATCCAGTGTTGGCAGAAAAACGAGGTATTTCCCGCCACGTTGTCCGCTTAGTTCGAGCCACAACCGATGCAGATGCACCAGTCTATGCCGTTAAAGAAACTGTCTCAGAGTTTGCTAACCGTGAGTACAAAGTCCTACGGGAATTAACCTCCCTAAAAGCCCCTTGCGTTGAACAAATCGCCGTTGTTGAAGGCAGAACAGATGCAAAGGGCGAAGAACTTCCATGCGCGATGGTTACACGCTTCTTGCCGTATTCATTGCCCTATCGAGTTCTTCTCTCAGGCTCAGTTACTCCCCATGATATTAATACGATGGCTAATGCCCTTGCACTTCTACTTGTACGATTACATCTTTTAGGTTTTTGGTGGGGCGATTGTTCGCTCTCAAACACTCTTTTTCGCCGAGATGCCGAGGGCTTTGCTGCCTATCTTGTTGATGCTGAGACTGGTGAGTTCCAGAAATCCTTAAGCGATGGTCAGAGAGAACATGATTTAGATATTGCAATGTTCAACGTTGCCGCAGAGTTAGAAGATTTGCGTTTATCTGGAGTTCTTTATCCAGGTATGGATCCAGTGCGCGCTGCTGAAGCTGTTATCCGCCGCTATCGCAGAATTTGGGCAGCTCTGAAAGAGCGCCAACTTCTTGATCCTAAAGATCGACATGCTGTTGAGCGCGCTATGCGCCAGTTACATGATTTAGGTTTTGCTGTTGAAGAGGTAACAATCACTATGGATGGCGATTCACAACTTTTATCTTTCCAACCGCGTTTGGTTGCCGCTGGTTATCACACACAACGTCTGCGTGAATTAATGGGAATTGATACTGAAGAGCTACAAGCCAAGCGCTTACTCGCATCTTTTGATCGCTATCGTGCCCGGCATGAAAACACCGCCATGTCAGTAACTGAAATGGCAAAAAAATGGTTCTTAGAAGTCTTTGAACCAACAATTAATCGAATACCTGAGCATATGCGTGGTCGCGTGGAGCGAGCTCAGATGTTCCATGAAATCCTTGAAAATCGCTGGTATTTAAGCGAGCAAAATGGAAGCGATGTGGGCTTGGCCTTTGCTACTGATAATTATGTGCAAGAGATTTTGCCCAATCGGCGTGATTCTGGCGTTGACCTCATCGCCCACTAGGATTACCACGTGAGCAACCCTCCTAATTTTGCGCAAGCTGTTGATCTGAGTTCATTAGGAAAGCCAAAGAGCGTCGCAACAGGACCCACACCAGGTGTTGCAGTCACTGCCGAAAACCTAACTACAGAGTTTTTACCTCTTTCTAAAACGCGCGCTGTGATTTTGTTCTGCTGGTCGCCGCGCAGTGCTGAATCTGTTGAGATGCTAAATGTGATGGGAACTTTGGAAACTACCTATAAAGGTTCATGGAGCTTGGGACATGTTGATATTGATGCACAGCCACAAGTTGCCCAAGCGCTACAAACCCAAAAGATCCCTTATGCAGTTGCATTAATAAATGAACAGATAGTCCCTCTATTTGAACAAGCATATCCGGAAGCCCAGATACGTCTTGTTTTAGATAAAGTCTTGACGCTAGCTGCAGAACAAGGTGTTGGTGATGTACCAGTTGAAATAATTGAACCTGAAGAGGAAGAAGCAGTTGCAGCCCTTGAAGCAGGAGATTTTGCCACTGCAGAGATTGCCTATAAGAAACTGCTAGCTAGAAAACCAACAGATTCCTTTGTGAAATTAGGTCTTGCCCAAACTCAGCTACTTATTCGAACCGATGGTTTAGTTCTAGATGCAGTAATCAAAGAAGCTACAGATAATCCTTCAGACTTATCTTTGCAGCTAAGAGCAGCTGATATGGAGATAGTAAATGGGGGAGTGGAAGCAGCCTTTACTCGTCTTTTACATGCAGTCAGAGAAAGTGCAGGCGATGAGCGCAATAGAGCTAAAGAGCATTTGCTTTCACTCTTTGCCTTAGTAGATCCAGCTGATCCACGCTTAACTGCAGCCCGTAGCGCTTTAGCGAACGCCCTATTTTAAGATGAGTGTCCTTACAGCTAAAAATGAGCTCATTTACTTAAGAATTCTTTTCTTCACATTTGGCTTGGGGATTATGTCCTGGGTTCCTCGCTTTCCAGAAGTTAAAGATGCACTCAACCTAACAAATGGTGGCTTTGGCTCACTAATTAGTACGGGCTCTTTAGGATCACTCATTTCACTGCTGACTGTGGGACATGTTGTTCACAGAATTGGCGTTAAAAGAGTTTTGCACGCTGCTTCTTTCTTTCTTATGGCAACGTTGATAATTCTTACTACCGTTGATTCACCTCTTGTATTTTTCTTTGCAAATATTCTCTTTGGCGCTGCTATTTCGGCATTTCATATTTCAGTTAATGCCCAAGGCTTTAACTACCAAGATCGCATAGGAAAATTCATTATTACGCAGATGAGTGGAATGTGGGGCGCTGGTGCATTAATCACTGCCTTTATATCGGGATTTTTAGTCGACCGTGTTTCGCTGCACATTCATATTGGAGTTTTAACTGTAATTATATTTCTTGTTCAAACGATAGTAATTAGCGCCCTGGCACCAGAACTTCTCAAAGCTAATCAAGATGCAGACATTGAATATAAGTTCAAGGAGCTTTTTGCAGGATTCTCCTTTGATCGACTTGTCTCATTGGGTCTTATCAGTGCAATTTTCCTAGAGTTCGCATTGAGCGACTGGGCAACTATTTATACCAAGGAAGAAATTGGAATTAAGAGTGGTTTTAATACTTTGCCATTTATTCTCTTCACCATGTGGATGATTTTTGGAAGATTCACCGTGCATTATCTATTGCCACGTTTCACCCTAGAGCGTTTAGCAGTTCATGCATCACTGCTTGCGGGTACTTCTTTTCTTATGAGTATTTTTCTCGCTAGAAC
>JAPLBK010000140.1 GCA_026392775.1 Actinomycetota bacterium | reverse complement strand
CTCATCAGGGACAGTGTCATAGTGAAGATCCCAGTGCTCATAAGCAACATTGTTGACACCAACAACGTTAACGTTCTGGATTGCCTTGAGCTTTGCTACACCGTCAGCAGTTGCCTGACCTGAGTAAACATCAAGCTCTCCATTTGCAAGTGCCTGTGCAGCAGCAGTTCCATCACCGATGAACTTGAAAACAACCTTATCGATTGTTCCGCTCATGGCTGGGCCTGAGTTGTACTTAGGGTTCTTAACAAGTGTTACAGATGTCTTTGCAACTGCGCTCTCAAGGATGAATCCACCGTTACCTACAAGAAGCAATGGGTTTGTCTTTGAGTCAACAGTTGTGATGGTGTAATCATTTGACCAAATTTTACCCATCTTTGTCAGTAGGGCTGTGTCCTTGCTTGTGAAAGCCTTAACAAAGCGATCACGAGCTGCTACGTTTTCAGCAACAGTTCCAAGCTTTGTCGCTCCTTCAGCCATCAAAACAAGTGTGTGAACTGAGGCTGGACCTGGACCATAAAGATCCCAGTTAGCAATCTTCTTCTTGAACTGAAGAGTTACAGTCATCTTGTCTGCAGAGAGAACTGGCTCTCCAACAATGTTTTCGGCATAAACGCCTGAGTATCCAAGACCGTTGAATGCTGGAGCAGTCTTCTTGTCTTTTGGATCTCCCAAACCTGCAGCCTTTGAATAAGCATCGCTGCTCAAGACGTGTGAGAGAAGCAAATCTTCGCCAGTGATTGGAGTTCCATCTGACCACACACGGCCTTGGTTAAAAGTCCATTGTGTGCGGAAATCTGTCGCTGAGTTCTTTACGATCTTGTATGAACCAAATACTGAGTTCTTTACAAGTTCTTTCTTATTGTTGTAATAGTTAAAGCCAGCACCTTGTAGATAACCAACTGCAGCACAAGTTGTTGAGTTTGTAGATGAAAGGCTGCAGTTCAAACCTGTGATTGGGTTAGTTTCATGCAAGATAACTGTTGAACGAGTTGCAGCTTGTGCTGGTGTTAGCAGTGAAACTGCCAACGCCGCTGATGCTGCAGCTGCCAGCGCAAACTTTGCGCTTCGTGTGAACTTCATAGATCCTCCTCGAGGGATAAGTAAAAGCGTCTGTGGAGAGTCGACCTGCCCCAAAGGCGCTTTTGGTGGTTAGAGTCTGCCCGAATTGAGCGTATTAGCGCAACAGGAGAATGGTGTGCATGAGCGTGGGATGTGTAACGATGTTCGTAATAAAGAAGGTATGAGGGTCTTGTGAAGGGGTGATTTTTAGCCGGCCTTTCGGGCTGCCTCGATTTTGGCGGTAGTCAGCCGGGGGGCAGCCATGGCCCAAAGAATCAGACCTAGGACGACACCGAATAGGTAGGGGGCGCGCAAAGCGTTTTCACGCGAGAGCACAAGGGTTAGCGCACTGACTAACCCTCCCCCTACAAACATCCCAATGGGAATCGATCCCCAGGCAAAGAATCTATAGACACTATTTACACGGCCCAATAAGTGAGTGGGGATGATGCTTTGTCGAAGTGAGACAGTGATCGTGTTCCATAAAATTGCAAAAAAGCTTTCAAAGACAACAACAACCCACACCACTTGCCATGTTGTCGTTAAAGCGATGATCAATGAACCAATGGGTGCTGCAGCAAGGGTCATCGCAAGTGAGCGACCACTTCCAAGCTTTGCAGAGATTTTTGGCGCTAGTAGCCCCCCAACAGTTCCGCCGACTGCACCTGCAGTGCCCAGGAGTGCAAAAGTGAAAACCGATGTGTGTAGCACTTCTTGCGCAAACAAAATATAGGTTGCACCAACCATCGTTGCTAGACCATTCATTGATCCCAAAATGATCGCCATGGGGCGCAGCAATGGGTGTGCCCACAACCACACATAGCCTTCTTTAATCTCTGCTTTGAAATTTATCTTCTCTCGTGGCTTGTCATCAGCTACTGGTTTGAATGTGCCTTTAAGGGCTGCAATCAATGCAACTGCGAAAAAGAATGAGACTGCATCAAAGAAAAATGGAATAAAGATTGCAATACCTATCAATAGTGAGCCTAGAGGCGGCCCAATAAAGCTATTGGTTAACGACTCCGCCGACCACATGCGCCCGTTGGCTTTTTCCAGGTTTTCTTTGTCAACGACCGATGGCATCAATGTCTGGGCACTGTTATCGCGCAAAACCTCAGCTAAACCAATAAGGAAAGCGGTGATTAGTAAGGTG
>JAPLBK010000016.1 GCA_026392775.1 Actinomycetota bacterium | reverse complement strand
AAATTGACGCGCTCCCATGAAGATTTCTCACCAAAGACTGCTCCATTAGCTTTGTGCCATTCATAGACGGGGGAGGTAAATTTAGGCCGCGCAGATTTGCGCTCTTCACTTGGGTAGTGGATGTCGTAGTACTGCTCGTAGTTTTCTGTAATACGCTGCAATGTGAAATCTGGGGATTCATAGGATGCACCAAAGCGTTTGATATCCATATGCCACAGATCCATCGTTGGCTCACCTGCAACAACCCACTCAGCAACTACTTTGCCAATCCCACCGGCTCCTGCAATACCGTGTGCACAAAATCCTGCAGCAACAAAGAAACCACCAACAGAGGTTTCACCTAAGCAGAACTCATTATCGGGTGTGAAGCCCTCTGGTCCATTGATAAAGCTTTTAATTCCAACTTCAGCCATCTTAGGCACACGCTTTTGCGATGCTTCAGCGATATCTGTGAAGCGATCCCAATCTTCAGCCAATAATGAATTGTTAAAGTTTGCTGGGATGTCATCAATGGTGTTGTAGTCAGCAGACCACGCCTTTGATGTGCGCTCATATCCACCCATGAGTAAACCTGATACTTCTTGGCGAAAGTAAATCAAATTGTCTGGATCACGAAGGGAAGGCAAAAATGGGGCATCTTGAGGCATGAAGTTTTCTGTAATTAAGTACTGGTGACTCATAGGAACAATTGGCACGCGAACATTAACCATGCGTGCTATTTGCGGTGCATACATTCCACCGCAGTTAACAACTATTTCACATTCAATCTCACCTTTATCTGTAACAACACTGCTCACTCGTCCGTTTGTTGTTTTAATTTCAAGGACTCTGGTGTGTGTGAAGATCTGAACGCCTTGTCGTCTTGCACCGGCTGCTAATGCCATTGCCAACTGTGAAGGGTCGACTTGGCCATCTGAGGCCATATAACAGGCGCCAACAACACCTTCTAGGTCAATGAGAGGGAAGAGATCTTGAGCCTCTTTCGGAGAAATCTCTTTTAAATCTAAACCAAATGTTTTAGCCCAACCGATTTGTCGCCGAATCTCTTGCATGCGTTCAGGCGTGGAAGCCAACTTAATACTGCCGCACTCTCGCCAACTTGGGGGTGTCTCTGTTTGTTGCAGTTTTCTATAGAGATCAACGGAGTGCATATTCATTAGCGTCAGCGTTGGATCTGCGCGTAGTTGACCAACTAAGCCTGCGCTATGGAATGTGGAGCCACTGGTGAGTTCATTGCGATCGAGCAAAATGACATCTTTTTCGCCAAGCTCGGCTAAATGATAGGCAACAGATGTTCCGCCCACGCCACCACCAATAATGATGATTTTTGCTCTGGTTGGGAGTACTGACACGGCCACATATGAAATGTATCCTGAATGCGTGCCTGACGATAGTGTCCTTGAGCAAGAGTTTGGTGAACGCTTCAATAAATTCGCCTTGCTCAAAGCCCGCACATCTATCAAAGAACTTTCCGGGGGCTTAACCAATAGAAACTTTCTTATAGAAACTCGGGGCGATAAATATGTGGCCCGGGTCTCTAGTAACTCTTCATCCTTACTCTCTATTAACCGCGAATCTGAGTTTATAAATTCCACTATTGCAGGTGAAGGTGGCGTGGGGGCAGAAGTTTTAGATTACATACCTGGTGAAGGCCTGCTTCTTATCTCCTACATCAGCGGCAAAACATTTGGGGCAGATGATGTTGCAGCTAACTTGCCCCGCATCGCAACCAGCCTTCGTAATCTGCACGCACTTAAGCCTTTTGACCATGAGTTCAATATGTTTAATACCCAGAGTAATTATTTAAAGATAGTAAAAGAGCAGGGCTTTAGAGTTCCAGATGGCTATGAGGATTTTGCACCTATGGTTGTTCACATCAAAAAAGTTTTTGAAGTTCTCTTTGAAGGGTTAGTGCCCTGTAATAATGATTTATTGCCAGGCAATTTCATTGATGATGGCAAAAAGATCTGGCTTATTGACTATGAATACTCAGGAAATAACGATGCCTGCTTTGAGATTGGCAACGTCTGGGCAGAGGCCTTTCAACCCATAGAGGCGCTAGAAGAGTTAGTCACCGCTTACTTCGGCGCGCACCGCCCCGACAAAGTTGCACGTGCTTGGCTGTGGGCGTTGATGGCAAAGTATGGATGGACGCTATGGGCATCAATTCAAGTTTCGGTCAGTGAGATTGAATTTGATTTCTGGGAGTGGGGAATGTCTAAATACGATTTAGCTAGAAGTGAATTTACAAGTGAGTACTTCAAAAAAGCTTTGGTGGCAGTTACAACGAAATAAAAAAGCCCGCCGCATAAGCGACGGGCCTTCTTACTAATTAGCTTTATTCTGGAACTACAGAAACTGTAATCTTTGCAACGATATTGTGGCCAAGTGAGACCTTCACATCGTGGTTTCCAACCTTCTTGATATGACCAGCAGTCTTAATTGAGTGACGATCGATATCTAGACCAAGCGCTGCCTTGATTGCGCCAGCAACATCTTTATCTGTTACTGAACCAAAGAGAGCACCCTTTAGGCCAACCTTTGCCTTAGCAACAACAGTTGCTGACTCAAGCTTGGCCTTGATCTCTTTAGCGTGGTCGATATCGCGCACTTCACGAGCTGAACGCGCACGGCGAATGCTCTGAATCTGCTTTTCTCCACCCAGTGACCATGCAATTGCATTTCCGCGTGGCAACAAGTAGTTGCGTGCGAAGCCATCTTTAACAGTTACAACATCTCCTGCAGAACCAACGCCTGCAACTTCACGAGTAAGGATGAGTTTCATAGTCAGTTCCCCTTATCGCGCTGTTGATGTGTAAGGAAGTAAGGCTACTTCACGGCTGTTCTTTACCGCAGTTGCGATTGAACGCTGGTGCTGTGTGCAGGCACCTGTAACGCGGCGAGCGCGGATTTTGCCGCGATCTGAGATGTACTTACGAAGGGTGGCAATATCTTTGTAATCGATATAGGTGACCTTCTGCTGGCAGAAGCTGCATGGCTTCTTCTTAAATTTCTTATTAAGGGCAGCTGCTTTTGCGCCCTTATTCTTCGGTTCACGAAGAGTTTTGTTATTTCTTGCTCCCATTGTGGTGCTCCTTTTCGGGCCCTAGTTATGAACTAGGAATGGATGGATAGGTTGGTTTAGAACGGTGGCTCGTCGGTTGTTGAGGATGCTCCCCAACCTCCGCCTGCCGGTGAAGAAGAAGCTGCTGCCCAAGGATCTTCGTTAAATGAATCAGCTGCAGCAGGTGCAGAGAATCCGCCACTTGTTCCGCCAGCGCGTTGGGTCTTAGTGACCTTTGCAGTTGCGTTACGTAGTGATGGTCCGACTTCATCAACTTCTACCTCAAAGACAGTGCGCTTTTCGCCTTCTTTAGTTTCATAAGAACGTTGCTTCAAGCGACCAGAGAGAATGACGCGCATTCCTTTTGTCAGTGACTCTGCAACATTTTCAGCTGCTTGACGCCAGATCTGACACTGAAGGAAAAGGCTCTCGCCATCTTTCCATTCATTAGTTTGCTTATCTAAATAGCGTGGGGTTGAAGCTACACGAAACTTTGCAACCGCTGCACCCGAGGGTGTAAAGCGAAGCTCTGGATCATCGACAAGGTTGCCGATCATCGTAATTGTTGTATCTCCTGCTGCCATAACTATTTCCTCTTTATCTACTCGTGGAGTCCGTGCTTAATTAATTATTCTGGGCGAATTACTTTGGTGCGCAGAATTGCTTCATTCAAATTGAGTTGGCGATCCAACTCTTTGATTGCAGCTGGTTCGCAGTTCATATCGATGACTGCATAAATACCTTCGCCTTTTTTCGCAATTTCAAAAGACATACGACGACGGCCCCACAAGGCGAGCTTGTTTTCCGTGACAGGAGGGTTAATACTTTCCTTAATCCAGCCCAGGGGCCGGTTCAAGGAGGTTAAGGGTAAGGCTTAGAGGCCTCAAAGAGTAAATCGAACAGGGATCCCTGTGTATTTCGGGCCGCCAAAGCCCGCTTTATGAGGACCCAGGCCAGATAGATGGTGGCCGCGATACGGATGAGCGTGATGGTGGCATAGCCGCCCTGTTGCAGACCAAATTTTGCGCCGGTGAAAAGAGCTAAGTGCTGCCAGATTGCAACGTGATACAGCGTCTCTGCAATCTGCCAGATCCAAAAAGCGTGCAGATCTTTTTTATTAGTAAGTGCAATTACTGCCAGCGGCGTTTCAAAGAGAAATATTATAAAGGCCGTTAATCCAATGAGTAACAATAAAATAGCTAGGTAATTCAAATTCGCTAAGCCTAAACCTAATTGACTAAAGGCCAACCACAGCGAACCCCAGTCAGCTTGGCGTTCCATGTTGAGTTTATAGAAACGCCACCAACCAGTTGGAGTTGTTAGTACAAAGGGAAGATTAATGGCCAACCAGATAGCAAATGTGGTTACAGTATATTTGAACATCTCTCTCATTTGATTAGAGCGCCAGAGAATGAAGATAATTGGTAAAAGCAGGAATATTGGTAAGAACTTAGTTGAAATTGAAACTGCAAGTGCAATGGAGCTATACAAGTAAGCTTTTCGATCAAACCAATAGATTGCCAGCATCATTGTGATGATTGCCCATAAATCCCAGTTGATGTAGAGAGATGCAATCATGGCCGGTGCAAGGGGAAGTAGATATGTGAACTCTGGTCTTATTCGGTAAACGATGAATACCAGCCCAATGAAGAGTAGCGCTAGTAGAAATGCGTTGAAGTGAAAGTAAGAGATGGGTGAGTGGGCAACAAAAGAAGTTGCATACATAACTAATCCAGTAAGTACTGGATACTCAACTGCGTTGGTATCACTTGCATATGGCCACTTGTTATCAGCCATTCCTCGCTCACCAAAAAGAGATGGAAGATCGCTATAACAAGCGTGAATATATTGATCTGGCGTGGCCCAGTTGGTCTCCTGGCACGGTGAAAACTTAGAAAAAGAGAGCAGCGCTGCAAGAATAGCTAACGCTAGTAATGCCCTCGTGCGCATTGCCATTATGGTTTGCGGGTTTGCTTTCCACCAGAAGTTATAACAACCGGATCAAGGCCACCGATATTTGAAGGTGCTGGGAAATCCATCACTGGTTCTCCTTTAAGTGCGCCCTTCATAAAAGCGGTCCAAATTCTGGCTGGGAACGTTCCACCTGTTACAGAGGTCAATCCACCTATTCCATTTAAGGATTCAGATGCGCTATCACGAAACAGCGCAACGGATGCGGCTAGCTGTGGTGTGTAAGCACTAAACCAAGCAGAGGCGTTGGACTGGGAAGTTCCAGTCTTTCCTGCAGCTGGACGGCCTAATGCAAGGGCTGCAGCACCTGTTCCGCCTGTAACAACACCTTTAAGCGCATATGTTAAATCGGCCATCACTTCTTTACCAAATACTTCCTGTGTCTCTTGCTTGCCTTCATATAAAACACCTTTGTTGGAGCCAATTACTTGGGCAACTAAATAGGGTCTTGATTTGATTCCTTGAGCAGCAAAGGTTGCATAGGCATTTGCAACATCAATAACGCGCGGACTTGCAACACCTAGAACAACAGAAGGTGTTGGAATCATTGCAACTGATTCTGGAATACCTGCGCGTCGTGCGACATCAACAACTGCAGCTGGACCTACTTTAATTCCTAGTGGAACAAAGACTGTGTTAATCGAGTGCTTAGTTGCATAGAGCAGATCAATCTGTCCCCACCCCTCATCGCCATAGTTAGAAACAACATAAGGCTTTCCTAAATCATCAAATATCTGTGGTGAATCACCGTTCCACATCGAGGTCAATGGAATGCCTTGTTCAAGGGCTGCAACTATTGCAAAGGGTTTAAAGGTAGAACCAGCGAGGGCAATAGATTGTGTTGCATCACTGAGTTGGCGCTGTAAGTAGTCCCGGCCACCATAAAGTGCCACGATCTCGCCAGTTCCAGGCCTGATTGCAACTAAACCAATATGTAAGTTTTCTGGCGCTTTTGATGGGTAGAACTTATTGACTGCATCAACGGCAGATTGCTGGGCCTTTTGATCAAGCGTTGTTTTGATAACAAGACCACCAACGAGAAGTTGATCTTGGGTAAAACCTAATTTAGCTAACTCTTTAGTAACAGCTTCGATGATGTGACCCTTAGGTCCGCTGAGCTGGCCTGATGTGGAACGTGGTGCAACTGTTGGGAACTTCATCTTTGCTGCGGCTTCTTCATCTAACCAACCAGCATCAATCATTCCTTCTTTAACGTATTCAAAGCGTGCCTGCACACGTTCTAGATTTCCTTCTTTAAATGCTGGGTCATATAAACCAGGAGAGCGCAAAATAGATGCGATGACTGCAGCTTGCGAATTTGTTAGTTGATCCACGTTACGGTTGAAATACTGTTGGGATGCTGTCATAACACCATAAGAGCCACGACCAAAGTAAATAGTATTCAAATAACTTTCAAAGATTTGATCTTTAGAGAGTTGATTTTCTAACTTGATAGAAATAACTAACTCTTTAATTTTTCTTTGAATTGTTCGACTTGGTGTTAAAAACGCTGTCTTTGCATATTGCTGCGTAATGGTTGATCCACCTTGCAGTGAACCACCCTTTAAGTTATTAACAACTGCGCGCAGAATTCCAGTAACAGAGAAGGCTCGGTTGGAATAAAAACCACGATCTTCTGCTGCCAGAACTGCGTGGCGCACGTTAAGTGGAATCTTTGCGAGCGGAACAATCTGGCGGTTCTGGGTTCCCACTCGCCCGATCTCTTCGCCGTTGGAATATTGAATAATCGTCGATTGAGAATTCACGTATGCATTTGCATCAGGAATATCTACGGTGAAATATGCGAGGGCAAAAAGAACAGATCCTGCAATGAAGCCAAAGCCGCCTAGAAAGACAGCTGATCTGATCAGGAACTTACGCATTACTTAAGGCTACCTTGTGGCGTAATCCTCGTCCTCCAAGGTACGCACCTTGCGGGGCGCCTTGCGTTCGTGGCCGTCACCTAAAATGAATGAGGCACACAGGTGATTCCATGAACATCCTCTACACACCTCAACGATATAGACGCGAAACTCTCCAAACTCGCTTTCCATCTGCGTTAACTCTTTAACATTCTTAATACGACCTGAATACTGGCCTAACTGTTCACCAAATGAATAGCGCAGTTCAACAAGTTCATTCTTCTTACACACCGGGCAACTGCGCCCAACTTTCTCCCCATGCCACTTTGCCGCCCGCATCAAGTACGGATCCGCGTCGCACGCATCAACAACACCACGGAAGAGGGCCATTAAAGTGGCGCGCTTGTCGAGTGAATAGTCGATGAACGAACGTTGAGATTTCATTAGGGTAAAGAATAAACCTAATTAAGCCAGTACGCTCTTCATTATGAGTTTCCTTAGTTTGCTGCGGCATCCTAGGTTCTCCCGCTTGCTTGCAATCCGTTGGACAGGTCAAGCCACCGATGGCATCTTTCAAAGCGCCCTAGCTTCTTTTGTTCTTTTCTCTCCTGAACGCCAAGCCAACGCATTAAGTGCAGCCCTTGGCTTTGCCGTTGTTTTACTGCCGTATTCAATCGTTGGCCCATTTGTTGGAACGATTCTGGACCGTGTTTCACG
This sequence comes from Actinomycetota bacterium, assembly GCA_026392775.1. The sequence continues at coordinate 18 of JAPLBK010000016.1, read as the reverse complement.
CCAGCGTGCATTATTTTT
>JAPLBK010000015.1 GCA_026392775.1 Actinomycetota bacterium | reverse complement strand
GGCGTTGGAGTTTCAGTGTTGTATATCAAATACAAAGCTACTCAGAGAAAAAGCTAGGTTTTACCTCACTTTAACGGTGAGTAGGCTTAGATTTCTAGACGCCCGATAGCCCAATGGCAGAGGCAGAGGACTTAAAATCCTCCCAGTGTGGGTTCGACCCCCACTCGGGGCACCACCTTTGTTTAGCCGGGGAATCTTCCAGGCATTAAACTTGTTATGCACGGCAAACCACCAGAGGTTCTGGTGACACTACAAAAGGAGAGAAAAGATATGCGCAGTTCAAACCCTGTTCTTGGACGGGCGTTTAATCAGCGTGGTTACGCTGCATTTGATCCGAGCACAATTAACTCAGACCCAGCAGCGATGGAAGATTTATACAACGCACCTGCAGCATCATCCTTGCGCACAGGTCGCATGACGATTGACGATGTTGTCACTCGTACAGGAATTTTATTTGCAGTTCTAGTTTCCGTTGGCGCAGTTGCATGGACACTTAACCTAGGCGGCGGGGCAATGATGCTCGGTGTTTTTGGTGGTTTCGTACTTGCCATGGTCAACAGCTTTAGCAAAACCGTTAAGCCAGCGTTAGCGATTGCTTATGCAGCTTTTCAAGGTTTAGCACTTGGAACAATTAGCAATATTTATAACTCTGTATATGCAGGAATTGTTAGCCAAGCAATCATCGTAACTATCTGTGCATTCACAGGAATGCTCTTTGCTTATAAGAGCGGACGCATTCGTGTGACACCTAAGTTCACAAAGGTGCTCATGACTGCATTAATCGGCTATCTCGTACTAGCTCTGCTTTCATTTGTTGGTGTTGGTTCATTCTTTGGTGCAAGCATCTATAACATCGGTGGTCTTGGTTTAATCATGGCTGCTGGTGGAATGGTTCTTGCAAGCTTCTTCTTGATTCTAGATTTTGATCAGATTCAAAAGGGAATCAACGCTGGAGCACCAGAATCAGAGTCATGGCGTGCTGCATTTGGCTTGATGGTCACAATCGTGTGGCTATATCTAGAAGTTCTGCGTCTGCTTTCAATCTTGCGCGGCAACGACTAATCACAGATCTTCATCGAGGGGCCTCAGGTTTTTAACCTGGGGCTCTTCGACATTTCTGGTCTCTGGTATTTGATAGACCAAGACAAGGGCGATTGCAAAGATGGCAGCCGATAAACCAAAAGCGGTGCGATAGGAGTAAAAATCTGAAACCGCACCAATAATAATCGGCCCAATCATCATTCCTGCATCTCCAGCCATCTGGAAGATGGCAATTACCTTGCCACCTTTGCCCTTAATAACATCGCCCACGATGCTGGCCGGAGTGGTTGATAGAAAAGCCCCACCAAAACCAAGGACTGCCATTGAAAGTAAAAACATCCAGATGTGAACTGAGAAAGTAAGTAATAGAACTCCGAGTAAAACAACTTGTGCACCGATGATTGATGCAGCCCGGCGCCCCTTCTCATCAGAGTATCTGCCAGCTTTCAGGAGGATTACGCCCTGAACCACTGCAGAGAGGGTAAGACCATAACCAACAACTGCAGTTGTGGAGTTCAACTCTTCTGTAACAAAGATTGGCAAGATTGATGCACGAAGTCCAAAGAAAACCCAACTACCAATAAATGCTAATACAAGTGCGATTCGATACGGCTTCATCGCTAACGCCTCGCGCACGCTGGTGTGCTCTGAGGTGTCAGTGTTTTTATCTACTTTGCCGATCTTGTCGCCCTTTAGGAAAAAGAAGGCAACCGTTCCTGAACAAAGAAGCATTCCTGAATAAACAAAAAATGGTGCACGAAGTGAAACAACTGAAAGTAAGCCACCGATTGCAGGACCTGCGATACCACCTAGAAGAAATGAGCCTTGATAGACCGATTGGGCTCGACCACGATTAGCGTCATCAACAGATCGCATAATTACTGAGCCTGCAGCAACTGAGAACATCGATGAACCAAGACCACCTGCTGCACGGAAAAAGAGAAGCTGTTCATAGCTTTGTGCAAGGCCAGCTAGGAATGTGAAGATTGAAACCATAAATACACCAGCAGAGAACACAGCGCGCTCACCAAACTTATCGACCAAAGTGCCAGAGATTAATCCAGAGGCAAAGCGAGTGATTGCAAAAGCAGAAACCATCAAACCAATTGCAGCATTATTGACACCAAAAGATTTAGCAAAGACGGGGATAGCCGGCAATACGATGCCAAAACCGACTGCAACAAAAAAGGATGCCGCAACAAGTATGGAAACTTCTCGCGGCAGATCCTTAAACGGAGATTGCATTAACCCAGTGATTCTCCAGCTGCATCTTCACGTGCTGCGGCATAGTCCTGGGATGTGCGAAGTGGAGTCTCACGCAACATAAATGCCAGCAATAATCCCAGGGCTGTTATAGGCGCTGCTGCATAGAAGACGATGTGGAATGAGTTCACGAAAGCCTCTAAGGCAGTCTGCTTAATTACTGGCGAGAATGTCTCTAATACAGCTGTATTAGTTGTAAGAGCAGCTAATTTAGAATTATCAAAGCCTTCAAGTGCACTTGGATTCGTCTTGGCTAAGTCACCAAAACCAGATGCCATGTAGTGCACAACACGGTTAGTCAAAATACTTCCAAAGATCGCAGTTCCAAATACTGAACCGAGTGAGCGGAAGAATGTATTTGAGCTAGTTGCAACGCCCATATCTTTGAATTCAACTGCATTTTGTAGTGCAATAACAATGGTCTGCATTGATAAACCTAGGCCTGCACCAACCAGGATCGCATAAATTGAGATCTGCCAATAAGGGGTATCAATCTGCAAACGTGTCATGAGCAAGATACCAACAGTCATAATCGCTGTTCCCATGATTGGAAAGCGCTTGTAATGACCATGCTTTGAAATCATTTTGCCTGAGACTATTGAAGTTGAAACAATTCCAAGCATGAGTGGAATCAGTTTAAGTCCAGCTTCAGTTGCGCTATATCCCTTAACAACCTGGAAGTAGAGCGGCAACATAACGATTGCACCGAACATTCCAGCGCCAATTACTGCGCCTAGAGCTGATGTGACTGAGAATGTATGGTTTTTAAACAGATACAAAGGAAGGATTGGCTCCTTGGCTTTGTCTTCCCAGACTAAAAAGAGAACAGATAAGAGAATTCCAATTACTGCGTATGTAATCGTGCGGCTATCGCCCCAGCCATATTGAGGGCCATAGATTGAAGCTGAAAGCAGAATTAAGCAGACAGAGGCAACCATGAGTACTGCGCCTAAATAGTCAATGGAGTGCTCACGTTTTACTTTAGGAATATGTAGAACGGCTGAAGTAATAATGAGAGATAGAATTCCAAGTGGCAGGTTGATCAAGAAAATCCAACGCCATCCAGCGATACCCAAAATAGTTCCGTTATCTGCAAAGAATCCACCGAGAAGTGGACCAGCAACTGATGACAAACCCCATACAGCGCCAAAATAACCCTGATACTTACCGCGCTCGCGCGGCGGAACAATGTCTCCAATGATGACGAAAGTAAGTGCCATTAGACCGCCAGCACCAAGACCTTGTAGTGCACGAGTAGCAATTAACTGCTCCATGTTTTGTGAAGCACCAGCGAGCAATGAACCTATTAAGAAGGTAACGATTGCGAACTGGAAGACAATACGACGGCCGTAGATATCTGAAATTTTGCCGTATAGGGGAGTTGATGCAGTTGAAGTAAGAAGGTAGGCGGTAACAACCCATGTGTAGTGGTTGAGACCATCAAATTCTTCAACAATGTTTTTTAGCGCTGTCGAAACGATTGTTTGGTCAAGGGCTGCAAGGAGCATTCCAGTCATAAGGCCACCCAGGATGATCATGATTTCCTTGTGGGTGTGGGCCTTTGCTGATGCGTTAATTGGGGGGTTTTTAGTCATGTAGGTAAGATTAGCGTGTGAAGTCAGTTATAGCCGAACATCTAGTGAAGACCTATCGCAACGGCGAGGTCAAAGCGCTGGATGATCTCTCTCTTGATGTTGAGGAAGGAACAGTTTTAGGCGTATTAGGACCAAATGGTGCAGGTAAAACAACAACTGTGAGAATACTCGCAACGTTATTAAAACCTGATTCAGGTATTGCGACTGTTGCAGGCATCGATGTAAATAAATATCCTGACAAAGTCCGTGAATTAATTGGTTTATCAGGTCAATATGCAGCAGTAGATGAGACATTAACTGGCTGGGATAACTTAGTAATGTTTGGTCGTTTGTATCACTTAGGTAAAGCTGCATCTGTAAAGCGAGCTGAAGAGTTACTGGAGAGATTTTCACTCACTGACAGCGCTCGCCGCCCCATCAA
>JAPLBK010000146.1 GCA_026392775.1 Actinomycetota bacterium | reverse complement strand
ACCAATTTTTGCTTCTGCACTTTGTCCCACGACAACAGCGCCGGCACCATCGGCAAAGATAAATGCAGTTGCGCGATCATCTGGGTCAGTAAAGTCAGAGAGCTTTTCAACACCAACTACCAAAACATTTTTCGATGTTCCACCGCGCACTAAATCACTTGCCATTCCAACGCCATAACAAAAGCCAGCACAGGCTGCACTGATATCAAAAGCTGCAGCTTTGGGATTACCCATTTCATTAATGAGTTCAGTTGCAGCACTAGGTGCTTGATAGGGATAGGAAATTGTAGAAAGGATCACAGTATCGATATCGGCCATAGTTAACTTGGCTCGTTTGAGTGCACTTTCACATGCAGCCTTGGCCATAGTGATTACGGTTTCGTCAGGACCTGCAAAGCGGCGGGATTCAATGCCTGTGCGTTGTTGAATCCATTCATCACTTGATTCAATTCGATCAACAATTTCAGAGTTAGGCACTAAACGCTTAGGGCGATAAGAACCAACAGAAAGGATTGCACTATTGGTCGTTGGTGATGATTTGATAATCATGCGTGCCTTCCTGCGAATTCCTTAGCAGCAGACAGGTCATCTGCACTTTTAAGCGCGAATGTTTCAATCTCTGGAGTACCGCGCTTGAGTAAGCCAACCAGAGTTCCAGCTGGTGGTAATTCAATGACACCCGTAACTCCTAAGTTTTTAAGTGTTTGCATGCATAAATCCCAGCGCACAGGGTTAGCTATCTGGTTAACGATGCGGTTTAGCACCTGCGCACCATCTGTAACAACTTCACCATCTTTATTGGAAATGACTGAGATTGTTGTTGGGGAAGTTGAGATGGTCGCAGCAAGTGTGCGCAGAGGTTCAACGGCAGGTGCCATGAAAGATGTGTGAAAAGCCCCGGCAACAGCTAGCGCTCGAACTCGCGCCCCTTCAGGTGGATTTTCAGAAAGCGCGGCAAGTGCTGCTAAATCACCAGCAGCCACAATTTGTCCTCCGCCATTATCGTTTGCGGCTACTAAGTGGAGTTGTTCGAGTTTTTTCAAAACGATTTCGCGATCTCCGCCCAAAACCGCAGACATTCCAGCAGGGGAGATCGCTGCAGCTTTTGCCATCTCACGGCCACGAGCTCGCACTAAGCGCAACGCATCTTCATCGCAGATTGCACCACTCATTGCCGCTGCTGCTAGTTCTCCAACAGAGTGACCTGATGTGTATGCAAAATTCTTTAGGCCAAGTGCGTGTGCCCCTAATAGAGATGCAGCCACGATTAGTGGTTGGGCATTGGCGGTGTCCTTGATTTCATCGGCATCAGAGATTGTGCCAAGTCTTATTAAATCTAAATCAATACGCATAGACCATTTGGATAGAAGCTCATGAAACACGGGGTTAGTTACCCACGAATTAAACATTCCTGGAGTTTGGGAACCCTGCCCCGGAGCGATAACTGCTAACACATTTGTTACTTTACTCGAATGGGGCGAATACTACCTAGTACGAGTAACTCAGCAGAGTTGTGCAGTATGGGCGGGCACAATAATGCCGTGAAATGCTGCGCTTTGGATTACGACACCCGCTCTTCAAATACTTCAAGTAAGCCCGCTTCTCGGTGATTTACAAACTCTGGGAAATAGATCACAGCGTTTGCGTGGGCATTCGGATGGAAGAGCATTCGTAAGTGTTCACAAGCTATGAGGTAGATAGCCGCTGGAAGTAAATCAACTGAGCGTTTAAGAAACCATGGAGTTCCATTTCTTAGCATCCATTTAATCGATTCAGCTTTTGGTTTTGTCACAATGGGTTCAAGGTGAATGGGAGATATTTCCCATCGCTTGCTTAAGATTTCACGAAAGTGGTGGGCCAATAATTGATGCCCAAACTTAGATGGGTGCATCCGATCAATATGCCAAACTTTTCTTTCATAGATACCTTCAAGATCACGGGTTCTTAAGATCTCTGTCCCAAACTCTGCAGAAATTGCTTGAGTTACTTGATTAACAGCGTTGATGCGTCGGCGCAAAACAGTGCCTAAAGTTTTTGGCATAGGCACAATTAAGGTGGGGTCATGTAATTGCAGGAGTAGAACTTCTGAACCAATAGCTTTGAGTTGCTTAATGGTGCTGCGAAGATTGTGATGCAGACGCTCGGGAGAAAAACCGTTTCGCAGGGCATCATTTCCCCCGACGATTACTGCCGTTATTGAGGGGGAGTGCAAAATAGCCTTAGGAAGTTGATCATGGAGAATTTCATCTGATTTTGCCCCTGGGCGTGAAAAATTTATATAGACCAGGGGATCTGTGAAATTCTTAGCTAAGTAGTAACTCCAACCCCGAGAAATGCCATTGTTATCGGTGTCGCCGACGCCAGATGCGGCGCTATCTCCCAATACTGCGAAGGTTGCGACGCGCTCCACTTAAGCCGCCCGCAACCTTCTTTTAACTTCTTGGCTATCACCATGAAGCTTGAGCATCAAAGAAAGTGTTGCGCTCCATGGAAAATTTTCTGCCTGATGGAAACAGCGCTGGGGCAGTTTGGAATCTTTACGCATTTCAAGTACTAGCTCAATTGCATTTGCAAACTCATGTCCAGTATTACCCGCCACGGCCCCAACTGGTTCAGAAGTATTGATTAGAAGGAATTCGCCAACTGCACTTGTATTAGATGCAACTACCGGGGTGCCAGCAGCCAGAGACTCAAGGGCAGCTAGGCAAAATGTTTCAATTGGGCCAGGTGCAAGTGAAACATCTGCAGAAGCAAGAATTTCAGCAAGGCGTTCACGATCTGCAATATAGCCAAGAAAAGTAACTGGTAGGCCCTTACTTCTTTCGCGCAAATCTACATACATGGGACCGATACCAACATAAATCAAACGTGCGTTAATTCCGCGTTCAATCAAGACTTTCAACGCTTCAATCGAACGAGCTGGGTGCTTTTCCCGGGACATGCGGCCGCAGTGAACTAGTAGAACTTGCGCACCTTGCAGTAAATCTTTACGGAAATCTTCGTTACGTAAATATGGTGAGAACTTATCTAAATCAACACCCAGAGGGACTCTTACAAGGTTTGTGGTTTTAATCTCCTCAAACTCTTTCGAAGCAAACTCTGTTGTAGTGATCACGTGCTTAAAGCGTGATGAGAGTCTGCGGTTATGCCAATCCACGATGCGCTTAAGTGAGAAAGGGAAGTAGTTCTTAGCTAATCCACTTAAAGTTTCGTGGCTAAAAACAACTGCTGCGATATTTCGCTGGCCTGCCCAGGCACCAATCTTTGAGAGTGTAAACCGATCTGAAATCTCTAATACATCTGGCTTGAGTGTGATGAGAAGTTTCTTAACATCGCGATTATTGCGAATGATGCGATAGCCACCACTAAAAGGAATTTCAATGGAGGGCATCGTAATTTTGGTCCCACTCGTTGATTCTTCACAGAAGAAGCCAGTTCCCGGCACGATGTAAGTAAATGAATGACCACGGGCAACATACCCGGTGCCTAATTGATGAAGCGTAGTTTTAATTCCACCAGATCTTGGGCCATAGAAATTGGCGATATGAACTATCTTCATGCCACATTCTCCTTCATGCGCAGGTCTGACATCTGGATTAATTCTCTGTAGTGAATCATCAACTGATCATTAACAAGGCCCCAAGTGTTATCAATGACTGAGGCGCGCGTACGCTCTCGCAAGATTGCTGGCTCATGCTTAATTAATAGATTATTAACGTTTTGATTAAGTGCCACAGAATCAGCCGTATTAATCAGATATCCGGTCCAACCGTGCTTGACCAGATCTAATGGCCCGCCGGAGTTAGGTGCGATGACCGGCACACCAGAGGCAAGAGCTTCTTGAATTGATTGGCAGAAAGTTTCATGAGCACCTGTGTGAACAAAAATATCAAGAGATGCGTAGTATCGGGCTAGATTCTCACCACTTTGATAGCCAACAAAGCGGGCGTTGGGTAGGTGCTTTTCAAGGCGAGATCGTGCTGGACCATCGCCAACGATTACTAATTGAATATCATCTCGAACATCTAGGACCTTAAGGTCATCAATTCGTTTTTCATTTGCAAGGCGGCCAACGTATCCAATAATTTTGCGATCGGGCCGTGAGCCTAGAAGCTCACATCGCAAATCAATATCGCGCTTTTCTGGTGAGAACTTCACTGCGTCAACACCACGTTGCCATAAGTGCACATTCTTAACTCCACTTTGTTCTAAATCTTTGCATGACCAAGTCGAAGGCGCCAAAGTGCGATCACTGGAAGAGTGAATCTTTGCGACCCACTTCTTCAGTGAGTTGTGCGCCACGGTTAAGCCGTAATGACGGGCAAATCCGGCAACGTCGGTTTGATAAATTGATAACGTCGGAATATTGAGATTCTGTGCAATCTTGGTTGCATATTTTCCAAGAAATATCGGTGACGCTAAATGAATGACATCTGGAGCAAAACCATCAATCAAAGGTTCTAAGGCCCGTTGCGGAAAGCCAAGAGGAATCAAGCCTTTCATTTCAAGACTGGGAACACGCTTGATACGAAAGCCGGCAAATTCACGGGGGGCATCAATGCTTTCAGGTGCGATAACTAATGCTTCATGGCCTTGGTTTTTAAGATGCTCAAGAACCCTCAAAACAGAGTTAGTGACACCGTTGATTTGAGGCAAAAATGACTCGGTAACGATCGCAATGCGCATTTTTTGACTCATGGCTCACAGGGTCGGTTACCCCAAAAGACTCAAGTAATCCTTGAGGTTACGTGTTGGCAAATCATGCGTGAAATCTGAGATTCAGTTGGCCTTTCGGGTTACTGGCCAGTAACATTGGACTCATGAAGATCGCTGTCTGCATCAAACAGGTCCCAGATTCATGGGCTGAGAAGAAGATGGTTGGCGGATTACTTGATCGCGCCAACGTTGATGCTGTTCTCAATGATTTAGATGAATACGCTGTTGAAGAAGCACTTCGAATTGCAGAAGCACATGGTGGCAATGAAGAAGGTGGTGCTAACTCAGTCACAGTTATTTCAATGGGACCAGAGCGCGCAACTGAAGCTGTTCGTAAAGCCCTATCTATGGGTGCAAATGATGCGATTTTAATTAGCGATGCTGTTCTAGTTGGGGCAGATGCCGTTGTGACGGCTGAAGTTCTAGCCAATGTCATCTTGAAAGGTGAGTTTGACATCGTTATCTGCGGAACTGAATCAACAGATGCCCGTATGAGCGTTGTGCCGGCGATGATGAGTGAGAAGCTTGGCTGTGCTCAATTAACTTTTGCTTCTAAGGTTTCCGTAGATCCAGCAGCTAAGAAGGTCTCGATTACACGGGTTACTGAAGCTGGTGTTGATGAAGTCCATGGAGAGTTTCCATGCGTAGTAAGTGTTGTTGAAAAGATTAATGAGCCTCGCTATCCATCCTTTAAAGGCATTATGGCGGCTAAGAAAAAGGTTATTGATATCCG
>JAPLBK010000116.1 GCA_026392775.1 Actinomycetota bacterium | reverse complement strand
TTGGACGAGTGTCTGATGTTTTGTATTCAGTCTTTTTAAACTCTGGTTTTTTATATTCAGGTTTTTTACTTTCAGGCTTAACAAACTCTTTCTTCTTATCGAAGGCGCGCTTGGTGCGATCATCGCGTTGTGCCACAAACTTCTTAGCGCGACTTTCTGGGCGCTGTGATTGTTCGATGCGTGCTGCGCGCTCTTCTGGTGCTTCAATCGGACGTGGCTTTGATGCAGTCTTTTCTTGGAAGCGCTTTGCACGAAGCTTTGAACGATCAGTTAAACGCTCTTGCTTCTTTGACTGTGTTGATGAATCAACATCTGAATAACGACGAGTAGATGCAGGCTTTCCTGTTTTAGAAGTAGTTGCAGCGCTCTTGCGTGCATTCTTTTGTGCAGTTGTGTTGCGCGCTTTTGGACCAGCTGCTTTAAAGGCAGCTTTCTTTGCGCGCTTAGGCTTACCAACTGATGCTGCGCGACGGGCTTTTCCGGGCGCTGAAGTACGGGGTGTTAATGACATAGAAATACATACCAATCGAGACGACAAGCGCGTCTCGGGTGTGATCGGCGCTCAATGGCCGTCAGGGTGGTGATAAGACTCGCATGTAGCGCTACAGGTGCAGCGCTTAAGGGAAGTTCTTTGATGCGGTTGCTAATCGATCTTAAATCCATCTGTAATAGGGCCTAAATCAATTCCAGCTGCAGTGTGATTGCTTTGTTCACCGCGCGCTAATTGAGCCGCATGCGCTTTGTTATGCCAGCGCTCTTCGATTTTGCCGTATTTCCAGAGCAGCAATGCCACAGTCCAGACTACGGCAAATGCCCCCACAATGAAGTACCCAGCACTGTTTAGGTTAAAGGCCAGTGCATAATCCCAAAAGCCACCGGTCAGGTTTAACTGTTGGGCTAAGACTTGGCAGAGCTCTAATCCTCCAACGAATAATGCAACCCCCACTGAGAGTCCAGTAATAATAATGTTGTAGTAAACCTTACGTACTGGCTTTGAAAATGCCCAACCATAAGCAAAGTTCATAAATGAACCATCGATTGTGTCGAGCAAACTCATTCCACCGGCAAAGAATAATGGCAAGGAAAGGACTGCCCACCAAGGCAGTCCTGCAATGACTGATGTTCCAGCAAGAACTAGTAAACCAATTTCTGTTGCGGTATCAAAACCTAAACCAAAGAGAATTCCTAGTGGATACATCTTCCATGATGCATCGATACGACGGGCAATTGGCCCAAAGAAGCGCATGAGTAATCCACGGGAATTTAAATGCTTTTCTAACTCTTCTTCGTTGTATGTGCCCTTGCGCATTTGAATAAAAACACCAACGATCGAAACTAAAATAATTAGATTAAGAATTGCAATAAGCATTAAGAAAGTTCCACTCACAGTCAGACCAATAAGGCTGGTGTAGTGATGGAGTTGTGAGTCTTCGTCTTTAAGTTGTGAACCCAAAGCCTTGATTCCAAAAGTGAGCAGGAGTGCAAGCACTGCAACAACTGAAGAGTGACCTAGCGAGAAAAAGAAACCCACAGCTAAGGGGCGCTTGCCTTCTGACATTAACTTACGAGTTGTGTTATCGATGGCGCTAATGTGGTCGGCATCAAAGGCATGGCGCATACCTAGTGTGTATGCAAGGGCTGCTGTTCCCCAACCAAAAAGTGATCCATCGCTTAATTCGTAGTTACCAGAGGTGGCTTGCCACATCAATATCGCACCAGCTACGTGAAGTAAAAGAATGAAGCCAAACATGGCAGCCATTCGACGCCACTCATCGCGGGTAAGCATCTGGGCAAGCGGGGTGCGCTCAACCGGCTTCACTACGACGTTCACGGCGGGCCTCCTAGTTGCGAATGATTTGCAGGTAGGAAGCGTAAGTCACGCTCATGCGGCTGTCTATTTGAAACGAGTTTAAGGTTGGCAGATGAGATTGAAGCTGGTCTGTGCCCTAGTTCTAGGGCTTATGGCACCGGCAGCTGCCCCGGCCCAGGAGTGCACCTTTCAAAGCGGTTGGGTAAAGGCTGAGAATTCAAAGGTTGGAAACAAAAGTTGGGATTCAGATGTCGTGATGCGCTTTAGCGCAGATTTCACACGGCGCAAAGAAGTCAAACGAGTTGAAGGATATTTTGATCAGACAAGTATTGGCTGTGGGCAAAGTGCATCTCTGAAAATTATTGGTGCTAAATCTGCAGATATCTCGCTTTACCGCATTGGCTACTACAAGGGGGCTGGCGCTCGCCTCATTAAAAGCATTAAATCTGCAAAGAAAATTACTGCCACGCAATCAACCCCACCAGGTCAGTACTTAATTAAATTAAAATCGCCAGGCTTCCAATCTACTTTTGTGCCGCTAGTCATCACAGGACAGGTAAGCAGTGATGTAACTTTTATTTCATCTGTCTTAACGTGGCAGGCATACAACCAGTGGGGTGGAGAGTCACTATACAAAGGTGCAGACGGACAACGAGAAACACGGGTAAAATCGGTTTCACTTGATCGTCCCTATGATGGTGATGGTGCTGGGCAATTTAGATATATGGAGCAACCTCTTGTTCAGTTGATGGAACAACTCGGTTTGGATATCAATTACTTAACAGATGTTGATTTAGATAAAGCTCCAGAGATTGGGTCTGCTTCCATCATTCTTGGTGGACATAGTGAGTTTTGGACTCAGGCAATGCGGGATGTGATTGAAAAGGAAATCAAGGAGGGCACAAACTTGTTAGTCTTTGGTGGCAATACTGCGTATGCAAAAACAGAGCTAATTGAGCGAACAATGAATGAGAGAATTCCTTATCGCGATATAAATCAACCGGAATCAATGTTCATGGGTTCACAGTTTTTTGCATTTGGGATTCACAAAGATTTAGAAGTGCAGGCAGCACAAAGTTGGCCATTTAAAGTTCTCGGTAAAGAGGGCAAGATCAAAGGTATTTACGGCTACGAAGCCGATACAGCGATGGGAACAAGGGGTCCTGGCGTTGAGGGCAAGCCGGGCGAGAAAAGATTGGGAATTGGCGTGTGCCGCATATCGATATTCCCACTCGTCCCTAAGAGTTAGCGTATAGAGTCACACTCGTGAGTGAAGATGACGACATGGAAGAACTCATCACCGAGGAAATGCTTTGGGATCGAATTCCTGAAGTAGATGGCGAAGAACGTGCCAGCACATATTATGAATTAAGTGCTCGAATTTATGCACGTGGACAATATGACGAAGCATTAGCGTTAGCTGAAACTGCGCGCGATATTTACTCAACACTTGGAGACAGCGCACCAAGTGAAGGATTAGCTCAGGCATATTCTGCAATCGGTTATAACTTAAATCAGTTAAAGCGTATGGATGAAGCTGCAACTGCAATGAGCAAAGCAGTCGAAATTTTGCGCGAGAATAAATCTCCGATTGCACTAGAACTTGCTTGCACACTAGGTGAGTGGTGGTACACCTCAAAGCAGTATGACAAAGTTGTTCAAACAATGAATGAATGTGCCCAAGAGCATTTAGTAGATGGAAATGAAATTGGCGCAGCAAATGATCTACATCTAATTGGTTGCGCTGAGCGTGAACTGAAAAACTATGAAAAATCTATTGACGCTTTCAAAGAGGCTCGCGTATTATTTAAGCAAAACAAAGAAGTAATCCACGTAGCCAGATGTGACCAAAAAATTGCTTCATGCTTAATTGAGTTAGGTGAGGGCGAATTAGCCCTTGAAACTGCCCGCAAAGCAGTAGATGTCTTTGAAACTGGGCATGATCACCGTCGCGAGAATTTTGCTCAATTTGAATATGGCAAAGCACAGATTTTGCTGGAAAAATTCGACGATGCATTGGCCACTCTGGAGCAAGTGCTCTCAGTGGTGAGTGAAGATGAGCCTAAAGACTTCGAATTTATCCTTGATGTTGAGACAAGAATTGCAAAGATTATTCGCATGCAGGGCCGCACTGATGAGGCCGATGAGATTGAACGTCGCCTGAAGTCAGTGCAGGAGACGCTAGATGAAGAGCCGCAGGCTTGATTGAGCATCTAAAAACCCTGTCTGAAATCCGCATAACGATGGTTTGTATGGGAAATATCTGTCGCTCACCTATGGCTGCAGCTGTTCTATCTCATCGCACCGCTGATTGGACTAAACCCAAGATCATCGTTGATAGCTCTGGGACAAGTGCTTTTCATATTGGTCAAGGTGCACACCCAACTTCACAAAAAACCTGGGAAAAAGCTGGATACAAATATTCCCACTCTGCGCGCCAATTTAAGTCAAATGATTTCTTTGAAGCAGATTTAATCTTGGTGATGGATTCAAATAATTATAAGAAGGTAATTGAACTTGCACCAGATAATGACTCCCGGAGCAAAGTTTTCTACCTACGTTGCTTTGATCCGGCTCTATCGGCAATTGATCCAGCGTCAGCGCAGTTCAATAAATTAGAGGTCCCAGATCCATATGACCAAACCAGTGAAGTCTACGAAGAGACGCTCGTTATGATCGAGCGCGCCGTAGATGGATTGTTGCAAGAACTATCGCGCCAATAAGTGCACCAATGGCAGCGACAACAAGGGGCCACTGAATATCTCCTTTACTCCACAGTGCACCACCCCAAATGCCAGCACCGAGAATGGCAAAGTTCATTGATGCTTGGTAAACACCTTGCGCACGACCACGATGATTTGCCTCACTTAATCCTGCAATCCAAGCTTTACCAACTCCATCAGTAAGTGCTGGAAATAATCCATAGAGTGCTAAAGCGATGAGTGCAACTGTGTGGTTTTGTGTTAGGCCTAAGGTTGCATAGGCCGCAGCAAAAGCTACCAAGCCAACAGAGTAGACAATTCTTGGTGAGTATTTGTCGGCGATAGCACCCCCTGGATAAGCCGCTAAGACGGTTACTGCGCTAAAGAGCATGTATGAAAGAACTACACCCTGAGTTGAGAATCCAATGTCGTATAAGCGCAACAATAAAAGCGCATCTGGAATATTTGTTAGTTGAATGAGCACCAAAATTGTAATCGACTTCTTAAGTGGTGCTGGTAAAGGCGGATGCTTCACCTTGACTCTAGCTTCAACCTTCTTTGGTTTTATAAAGTTTTCTCTTATAAACAAGGTGAGTAATCCAGAAATTAATGCTGGAATCAATGCCCACATAGCAACTGCTCGCACATCACCATCGAGCATTGCTAAACCGAATAGCGCAATGCCAGGTCCGATTACCGCGCCAATATTGTCGCCTGTGCGATGGAATCCAAAAGCTTTGCCAAGGTGGGCTTTGTCTACAGAATCAGCGATTAAGGCATCACGCGGTGCACTGCGCATGCCTTTGCCGATGCGATCTGTAACGCGACCAAGAAAAACAAGGGGCCAAGATGTTGCAACTACTACAAATGCTTTACCGACACCAGCCAATGTGTATCCAGATATGACAAATGGTTTGCGACCCAAATGATCACTAGATTTCCCACTAATCAATTTAGTAAATCCTGCTGCTGCTTCAGCGCATCCTTCAATTAGACCTAGAGCCAGTGGCGCAGCACCTATGACACCCGTAAGCAAAATTGGAAGTAGGGGATAAAGAAGTTCACTTGCTGCATCTTGAGCAAGTGAGACCATTGTTAAAAGGATTAGATTACGAGTTAGCCAGATTCTCTTCATTGTTCTAAATGCTGCAACGCCCAGTGATACATAGCGATTGCCCCAGCAGCTGATGCGTTCATTGACCTTGTTGAACCGTATTGGTTGATCTCATAGAGAACTTCACAGACCGCAATTCCTTCATCAGACATACCTGCACCTTCTTGACCAAACAAGAGCACACACTTTTCAGGCAGCTGCGCCGATTCCAACTGTTTTGATCCAGGAACGTTATCTATTCCGATAATTGGCAGTTTGTTTTCTTTACACCACATTGCAAAATCTTCAACGGTTGGGTGATGGTATACGGTTAAATACCTATCCGTCACCATTGCACCGCGCTTGTTCCAATCTCGCTTACCAATGATATGAACACCAGAGACGTTGAACGCGTTTGCAGTACGAACAATTGAGCCAATATTTAAATCATGTTGCCAGTTTTCAATTGCAATCTGTAGTTTATGACGCTTTGAATCTAAATCTGCGACTATGGCTTCTACAGTCCAATACCTGTAATGATCTAAAACATTTCTACGATCGCCATTGAGTAGCAAATCAGGATCATATTGAGCACCTTCTGGCCATGGTTTTTCATGAGGTCCAACACCAACTACCGGGAAAAATTCACCTGAACCAATTGAGGCTGGGGTGGTTGGATTAGACATGTAGGCACTCTAAACTGAATACATGCCAGCTATCAATACAATGCTAGTTGCAACACTTTGGAGCCACTAAGTTGAAGCACTCTCGTAGAGTCATAGTTCTACTTACACTAGCTACAGTCCTTACCACAGCACCGGCAGGTGCGGTGCTATCCCCAGCTTCAATCCCAGCAGCGTTTGAAGAACTCTTACAACGGCCGGCTCTTTCAAACCCTGCAATGATTTTGATTGATGGCACAACTGGCGAAGTAATTTATGAGAAAAACTCTTACTCACCACGCAAGCCAGCATCAGTCATGAAGATCTTTGCCGGAGCAGTTGCAGTTAAATACTTAGATATGCAATCACGCTTTAGCACCAATATTTCTTTAGGTATTGAGGAAAAAACTTTAGTAATTCAGGGAAGTAATGATCCTTGGATAAGTCTAAGTCATAGTGTTGCAAATAAGATGGATCGCACCTCCTTACCTTATTTAGCATTTAATACTTTAACTGCTGTTAAAAAAAGTAATAAGGGTTCGCTCAAGGGCTTTACAGTTCTATACTCAGGTTTATATTCGCAAGATGTTAAAAACCTCAAAGCTTTTTGGGCGAAAAGGGGTTTCAAACCTGTTATGAGAGCAGTTACTAGTGATGAGACCCTACTTAATGCCAATGAATTCATAGTCGGTGATCAGTCACCGGAGATTTCTAAAATATTGGGTTACATGATGCTATGGAGTGAGAATAATTTAGCCGATAGATTGGCACGATTATCGGCAAAAGCTGCTGGGAATTCATTTACTGACAAAGGCGTTACTCAGCTTTTTGAAGCGCTTCTTGTGGAGTATGGAATTGATCCCAGCAAGTTAGTTACTAAAGATGCTAGTGGATTGTCCAAGGAAAATCGCATTACAGCTTCAATGATGGGACAACTTCTATATCAGTTACGTAAAGATCCAAAATATGGGCTTTTATACGATTCACTTCCAGTCGGTGGAGTCTCTGGAACTTTGCGTTCACGGTTTCTAGAAACGGCACCAAATGCGGTTGGGCTAGTGCGAGCAAAGACTGGAACGCTAAACGGAACCGTAACTTTGGCTGGCTATGTTGAGTCAGCTGATCGAGAGTATGTCTTTGTCACTTTGGCTGATGATATTTCTCGTGGCAATGCTGCAAGCGCTAAAGCGCGCGCCGCAATCGATAGATTGTTAGGCAGAATTGCTGCACCAAATATTCCTGCAGAGATACCTGCAGTACCAGCAACACCTTAATTATTTATTATCAAAAATCTTTATAGCTCCACCATAACATGCAACCCATGTACGCGAGGTTGGTGAGTCATAAGTAATACCAATTGGTTCATTACAAACCTTTATGTTTTGAATTACTTTCATATCACTTGCGCGCACTTTTGATATTGTGTCACTTACAAAATTGACTACAAAGAGCGCGGTACCATCACTGGAAATAGCAAGGCTTCTCGCAGCATTTCCAGTTCTGACTGATTTGCCAGCTTTTTTATTTACAAGATCCCAAGATGCTACCTTGCCTGATAAATTCATGGTCACATACATCGTTGAGTTATCAGGAGATAAGACAATTGCGCGTGGATTACTACCGATTGGAATATAGGAGACGGAGAAATCTTCCAAGTCAATCACATGTATTCGGTTTCCACCCATTTCGGCAACGTAAGCAAACTTAGAATCATTGCTCACTGCAATGCCCCGTGGATAGCGTCCAATTTTGATTGTCTTGACAACCATTTGTGAGTCCACTGAGATGATTTTAAGGTCGTAGGAGCACCAGTTTGAAACAAGGACATATTTATTATCTGGCGTTACTTCGACAACTTTTGGAACAGAGCCAACGGGATAAACATTATCTATTTCATAGCTAGCTAGGTTGATTCGATAAAGAAAGCTTGTGTCATAGCCAGATGCAGGTGAGCAAGTGTCGTGGCCTTCACGGTTAAAACCTTTGCCATACATGGCGTAATTAGTTACATACAAGTATTTGCCATCTGGTGAATAGGTGCCCTCTACCGGGGCGCCTTTATAGACGGACGTGTATTTTGAGTGACCAAATTTAGAAAGTTGAACAGAGTCTGAGACAGTTTTTATTAGCTCAAAAGTATTGGCGTCATAAATTGTGACGCTGTGTTTGTACATCATGTTATGGGCACTGACTAGTCCACTTCCGGATGATCGAACTGACTTTGGTGAAATACCCCCAGTTATGGTCTTAACAAGCAACATTTTAGTATCAGCAGAAACAACTTCACTCTGGGCTGGGGTTGCAATGACACATAGTGAAGTTATTAATAGAACTGCAAAAAAGGTGCGGCGCATTTGCTAACTGTAATGGCAATCACTTAGTCCCCATCTCCTTCATCGTCACCGCCCCTACCCATAGGCTTTTTGCCAGTGGATTAGACACTAGTAAGAGTTGCTCAGGCTTAGAAGAAACTGGGAAGAATGCACGAGGTTACTGAGTTAATCTAAGCCAGTGAGCACAGTTATAGGGGCCTATGTCGACCTGATGAAACTTCGGGTAGTTGAACTGCTCCTAGTCTCTACTTTGCCGGCCATGGTCTTAGCTACCAAAGGCCTTCCATCATTCTCATTAGCTGTTGCAACAATTGTTGCAGGAACATTTGCTGCCGGAAGTGCAAACGCTTTTAATATGGTGATTGAAAGTGACATCGATAAATTAATGGAGCGCACAGCAAAGCGTCCAATTGTTACTGGAGTTATTAGTAAAACAAATGCTGCGATATTCGCAGCTATAATTGGAGTCATCTCACTATTGATGTTTTGGTTTCTTACAACTCCACTGGCTACATTATTATCTCTCATTGCAATTGCTTTCTATGTTGTTGTATACACAGTTGGTTTAAAGCGCAGAACCTCACAGAATATTGTTTGGGGTGGAGCGGCAGGATGCATGCCAGTATTTATTGGTTGGGCTGCTGTCACTAACTCACTATCAATGACTGCACTGGCATTCTTTATGGTTATTTTCTTTTGGACTCCACCACATTTTTGGGCACTTGCCATTAAATACAAAGAAGATTACTCAGCGGCAGGTATTCCGATGCTTCCAGTTGTTGCCACTAAAGCTCGAGTCCACAAAGAAATGTGGTTCTACACAATCATGATGATTGCGTGTTCGATTTGGCTGATCATTTCGGCAGAACTTCCCTTATGGTCAATGGTTGTGACAGTGTTACTAGGTTTAGTTTTTGCTCGAGAACTTCTGGCATTAAAAGAAGGTGCTGAAAACTACTCTGAAACCGCTTCTAAGATTTTTCAGTGGTCAATTACCTACTTGAGTTTATTCTCAGTAATCCTTGTGGCTGCGCAGCTGAGCGTTTAGAGATATAAACAGTATTGAGAGATGTGGCTCTCAGCCTCAAATTTTTAGGCTCATTGATAAAGTATTAACAAGTATTTAACTGTGCCTTGATTATTGTGGCAGGATTGCTCCCATGTCCAATACGGCGATCTCGGTTACAGATTTAAGCAAGAAGTATGGAGACCAGGTAGCGGTTTCTCATGCCACATTCGAAGTTCCCCTTGGAACTATCTGCGGCTTTGTCGGGCCTAATGGCTCGGGTAAAACAACGACGATGCGTATGTTGCTAGGTCTGATTACTCCAACCGGGGGCACCGGCGAAATCTTAGGTGAATCAATTAAGCACCCTGAGAAATATCTGCCACGAGTTGGAGCAATGATTGAAGGACCTGCCTTCTATCCGGCGTTAAGTGGAAAAGAAAATTTAAATGTTTTAGCAACTCTAGGTGGATTTTCAACAGATCGTGTGCAAGGTTTATTAGAACAAGTCGGTCTGGGTGATCGTGGAAAATCTAAGTTTAAGACATATTCATTAGGAATGAAACAGCGTTTAGGTATTGCTGCTGCATTGTTGCCTAATCCAAAACTACTAATGCTAGATGAACCTACAAATGGTTTAGATCCAGAAGGTATTCAAGAAGTCCGTGCACTACTTCGTTCTCTGGCCAATGATGGAACATCAGTATTTGTTTCTTCTCACTTACTTTCAGAGCTTGAATTAATAAGTGATTACTTAGTAATGCTTCGCAAAGGTGAAGTTGTGTTCACTGGTAAAATGAGTGATTTAATGCTCAGTCAACAACCAGTAATTATTGCTAAAGGTGCAAATGAGAATGATTTAACTTTGCTATTAGCAATTGCGCAGCAAGCAGGCCACCATGCAACTATCCGCGATGGAGCAGTTCATGTGCAGGGCCCTGCCGAATGGGCCATTGAATTTAACCGCGCAGCATTTAATGCAGGAATTACCTTGTCTCAGCTGACTCCACAGCTACCAAACCTTGAAGAGACTTTCTTTGAAATGACAGGTGAAAAATAATGTGGAATGTAGCTTTTGCTGAACTGCGCAAACTGCGCCGTCCTACTTTATTTTTTGGCACTATGGGTGCAGTTGTCTTTTTTAGTGCCCTATTTTCATCGTTACTATTTCTGCTCATCGACTCACCACAGGGCAACTCTGATCGTGGTCGCACAGTTGGCCGCGAAGTTCTCGGTCTTGCAACTGGTGGGGTCCAAGGATTTAGCAATGTTGGGGGATTTTTAGGAATAATTGCGCTCTGTGTATTTGCTGCACAAACTGCGCAGGAATATACCTATGGAACTCTTCGTAATTTATTAGTTCGCCAACCTGGCCGACTGCGAATATTGCTTGGCAAATTCATTGCGATGAATTTCTTTGCTGTGATCATGATTGTTTTATCAGCCATTGTGAGTATTGGTGCTTCTGTGATTTTGGCCCCAGGGGCTGAAGTATCAACTGATCTATGGTTTAGTACAGATGGTCGCCATGCAATCTTCACGACTTTTGTAAATGTCACAGTGTCAGTCATTGGTTTTGGCACCATCGGAATGGTTCTTGGTTTACTACTTCGCTCACCAATAAGTGCAATTTCATTTGGAGTTTTGTGGCTGCTAATAGTTGAAAACCTATTGATTGCAGTTAAAAATTCTTGGGAAAAATGGCTACCGGGTGCGCAATTGGGTGCAATTGCGTCGGGTGGAGCCCCAACCGGGCGTTCGGCAGGAATTGATTATTCGGATGCCCTTCTAGTTGGTGGAATTTATGTTGTGATTGGGGCAACAATTGCATCATTCCTTTTTGTTCGCCGTGATGTAGCTAATTAGAGACACCAGCACCTAAACCCAGGGTTTTCTAAGGATTACCATTTATTCTTAAGGCCTTCCCCCGGAGGTCTTAACGTGAAAAAATATCGAGCGATTTCACTCGCTCTTGCCCTTGCTCTGACGCTCACAACAGCGCCGGCGCTGGCAAAGACCCCCAAACCAACATTGGCTCAAATTGAAGCGGCGAAAAAAGTTGAAGCTGCCAAGAAAAAAGCTGCAGATGCGCAGGCTGCAAAGTTAGCTGCAGCTAATCAAAACCTTAGATCTTTAACTGCAAAAGCAAATGCAGCAACGGCCCTATATGTTAAAGCTCAAAAAGAGTTAGCAATTGCAGTTGCAGCAGCGCGTGCAGCGGCGCAATATGCAGCAGAGACTGCAGCAGCAGTATCAGAGGCACATCGAACTATTGGACGCCTTGCAGCAAATGCCTACATTATGGGTGGAAGCATGAGCGATATCGAACCATTGCTTAGTTCAAATGGGCCACAAGATTTAATAGATCAACTCAGCACATTAAGTAATTTGGGTGCCAAAAACTCAATTGCACTTGATCGTTTTAAAGCCGCAGAAGTGATTGCGCGAGCTGCGAAAAAAGCAGCTGATGATGCAAAAGTTGTGCAGCAAACTGCCACCGAAAAAGTAGAAGCTGCAAAGAAAGTTGCAGATGATGCAAAAGCTGAACAGGCAGAAGAAGTTGCAAAACTTCAAAAGGTTCAAGATGCGCTCATGAAAGAGTTGATGAGTGCTAGAAAAGTCAGAACAACTTTAGAACAACAACGTCAGTTAGCTTTGCTTGAAGAGGCTCAAGCAAATCAGGCTGACCAAACACCTGGACAAAAGAGTGTGTGGCCAGATATTGGCTTCAAGGGTCGCTCGAGTGTTAGAACTACACAAGCAGAGCGCGATAACGCTGTGGCATTTGCCAAGACACAAGTTCTTGCGCGAAAGCCATATGTTTGGGGATCGGAGGGGCCAAATACATTTGACTGTTCTGGTTTGGTATATGCAGCATATAAATCTGCAGGCCTTGGATGGCCAAATTGGGATCGTCTTAACTCAGCGCTGTATTCGGGCTATACCAAGCATGTTTCACTCAATGAATTAGTGCCAGGTGATCTTCTGTTCTATTCCTATAAGGGAACAATTTCAACGATTCACCACATCTCCATTTACGCTGGAAATGGCATGATGTGGGAGGCCAACTCCAAGGATAAAGGCCTGCTGTTCTCAAGTATCTACAGTGTTAAGGGCTTAATGCCATTTGGTGGTCGGGTCTAGTCTTAAGGCATGAGTTCACAGCTGCCAGCCATTCGCAGTGCAGTCCGGCCTTTCCTTGAAAAAATGGAGGCCGGTGATCGCATTATCGTTGCCGTTTCAGGCGGCGCAGATTCACTTGCTCTTGCTTACGCACTCTCACAAGAAGTAAAGAAGTTAGCTCTGCAATTATCAGCCGTAACGATTGATCACCAGCTACAAGATAAATCTGCTGAACAGGCCAACCTTGTTGTTGAGCAAATGCAAGAAATTGAAATTGCGTGCGCTGTTGTGAAAGTGAGTGTTGAAATCACTGAAGGCTTAGAAGCATCTGCGCGCAAGGCACGATACGGTGCATTAGAAAATTTACAAGCTGATGCAATCTTCTTAGGTCACACTCACAATGATCAGGCCGAGAATGTTTTGCTTGGGCTCGCACGAGGTTCAGGTACTCGATCACTCTCAGGTATGGCAGATGTAAATGGAAAATATATTCGACCTTTTCTTACGATTACTCGCGCGCAAACTGAAAGTGTGTGTAGTGAAATTGGTTTAATCCCCTGGAACGATCCACAGAATAAGGATTCACAATTTGTACGAGTCCGAGTTCGCACACAAGCTCTGCCGGTTTTAGAAGAGACAATTGGCCCAGGAATTTCAGATGCACTAGTGCGAAGTGCCCAACTGCTGCGAGATGATGCTGATGCACTTGATCAATGGGCAGAAGAAGGAATTGTGGGATTAGATCTTCACGATTTGGATTGCGCCTACTTACACGGCCTACCTAGAGCCATACGCTCTCGAATTATTCGCCGAGCTATCTATGCCGCCGGTGCCCCATCAGGATCAGTCACGGCGGAGCATGTGGGGACAGTTGAGGCCCTGATTTGTGCGTGGAATGGCCAAGGCCCCGCTCATTTACCCGGCGGTGTGAAGGTTGAGCGTTTTTCGGGCAGACTTTCGCTCTCACGTCACTAACCATAGGGAGCACCGTGGATTTAGCAGCAGTCGCAGGCGATATCGAGCGCGTCATTGTCACCGAAGAAGCTTTGCAAGCACGCATTAAAGAACTAGCTGCACAGATTGATAGAGATTATGAAGGTAAAGATTTACTGC
>JAPLBK010000024.1 GCA_026392775.1 Actinomycetota bacterium | reverse complement strand
TATTCGCTTGAGCTCCACAGTATTAATTGAAAGGTGACATCCCATACATGCGCCGGCAACAAGGGCAGCAGCACCGATTCCATTATTGGATGCTCTGATTTTTTCATACAGCGCAATAAATTCAGCAGAGACTGATGCCAGAGTTTCACTTCGCTCTTTGGCGATAGATTCCATTTCGCCATTTAACTTTGCGAGCGCGTTTTCTTTGCTGATATTGAGATTATTGATCTGTGCCGTGAAATCAGCTTCCTGTGACTGAAGATCTGTGATGCGGGCTTTAATTTCATCTACTCGCATCATGATTTCTAGTTCTACTTCTTCAAGTTCAGAGCGACGTGCATTAAGAGTTCCTACTTCATGCTGGAGCTGTTCAAGCTCTTTTGGGGATGCTGATCCTCCTGAGAGGCGAGCTTCATCTCGAGTAATGCGTGTCACTATCTGTTCAACATCTGCCTCTGCGCGCAAGAGTTCGCGTTTAACATCGTTAAGTTCGGTCTCTGCTGCAATACGAAGATCGCGGGCATTATGAGATTTTGTAGTGATGCTTACTAACTCGTTAATTTGCGGAAGGGTTGAGGCGGTGTGGTTGAGCCCGGTAGTTTTCTGGTCAAAAGCTGCCACATCAATAATCTGACGTTGATCACTTGGGCTGGCTTTCATTCTGTGCAATCAACCCCTTCGTAAATATCTGGTGGGCGCTGAGGGTTTCGAACCCCCGACATTCTCGGTGTAAACGAGACGCTCTACCACTGAGCTAAGCACCCTTTGTACTGCTATGAGTACTGGTGAATCTTACTTCACCCTAGTTAAATCGCTAAATCCCGCGCTTAGAGCGCAGCGATTGCCGCCTTGTAATCAGCGATATTGCGAGCATCTCCAAGACCATTGACTACCTGCCAGCGCAAGATGCCTGCTTTATCAATGACGAATGTGCCACGTGTTGAACAGCCACGTGATTCTTCAAATACTCCGTATGCCTTTCCTACTGCGCCATGTGGCCAGAAATCTGCAAGCACTGGGAATTTATAGCCCTCTGCTTCAGCAAATGCACGCTGTGCATACATAGGATCACATGAGATTGCTAGCAGTTGAACGTTATCGTTTTGAAAGGCAGCTAGATCATCGCGCAGTGCACACAGCTCACCCGTACAGATTCCTGAGAATGCAAAGGGATAGAAAAGCAGAACTACATTCTTCTCGCCCTTAAAAGATGAAAGAGAAATCATTTCACCATGTTGATTGAGAACTTCAAAATCTGGAGCGGCTTGGCCAATTGTTAGAGTCATAGCGTAAATCTACCGTTTACCCACTTTACGTGCCACCAGACGAGTAGCACTCCAATCAGCTGCAATTGAAAAAGATGATGTCTGGCTTAAGCCAGCTGTTGGCGCTGCATCTTGAATATCACTGGGTTCAACATGGCCATCACGGCCCACCTTGGGAGTTAATACCCAGATAGGTCCAGTCTGACTTAAATAGGTAAGAGCATCCATTAATTCATCAACGAGATCGCCATCACCATCGCGCCACCAGATAATAACGCCGTCAACAACTTCATGTGCTGCACTATCTACAAACTCTGTTTTAGTAATAGCGTTGACTTGTTTTCGAAGGCTTTCATCGCAGCCTCCAGAACGGCCGACCTCTAGAACTAGGTCACCCTCCTTGAACCCCATACGCGCTGGCACAGGCTAATTCCACACAATGTATGCCCCTTACACAAGAGATATTCCAGGTCCATTTCGACTTACTGGTCAGTTCGCGCAAGAATAGGCACCATGAGCGAAACCTTTGAGGCGCCCGATCAGATTATCGACCAGTTAGTTGATACCGACCCTTCAGAGACCGCTGAATGGCATGCCTCTTTTGATGCCGCTCTAGCTAATGCCGGACCAGTACGCGCTCGCTATTTAATGCTCAGCCTTTTAAAGCGTTCGCATGAGAAAAAAATAGGTGTTTCTGACCTTCGCACAACTGACTACATGAACACCATTTCTCCAGAACATGAACCAGCTTTTCCTGGAGATGAAGGTATCGAGCGCAATATTCGTGCAATCAATCGTTGGAATGCGGCGATGATGGTTCATCGTGCACAGCGTCCAGGTGTTGGCGTTGGTGGACATATCTCAACGTATGCATCATCTGCTGCACTCTATGAAGTTGGTTTTAATCACTTCTTCCGTGGACAAGATCATCCGGGTGGCGGAGATCAAATCTTTTTCCAAGGACATGCAAGTCCCGGGATGTATGCACGTGCATATCTTGAAGGTCGCTTAACTGAAGATCAGCTCGATGGTTTCCGCCAAGAGCTTTCACATCCAGCTGGTGGACTTTCCTCCTATCCCCACCCACGTTTGATGCCAGATTTTTGGCAGTTCCCAACTGTGTCAATGGGAATTGGACCAATTAATGCTATTTATCAAGCGCGCTTTAATCGTTATTTACACAACCGCGGAATCAAAGACACCAGTGATCAACGCGTCTGGGCTTTCCTTGGTGATGGTGAAGTAGATGAAGTCGACACATTAGGTGCAATTGGTTTAGCAACGCGTGAAAAACTCGATAACTTAACTTTTGTTGTGAACTGTAACTTGCAGCGCCTTGATGGTCCAGTGCGTGGAAATGGCAAAATTATTCAAGAGCTTGAATCAATCTTTGGCGGAGCTGGTTGGAATGTAATTAAGGTTGTTTGGGGCCGCGAGTGGGATCCACTATTAGCCCAAGATCGCGAAGGCGCACTTGTTAACTTAATGAATAAGACTCTCGATGGCGATTACCAGACCTTTAAAGCTGAGTCTGGTGCATATGTTCGAGAGAACTTCTTTGGTCGCGATCCTCGCACTGCAGCAATGGTTGCTGACTGGTCTGATGAAAAGATTTGGGGCTTAAAGCGCGGTGGACATGACTATAAGAAGTTATTTGCCGCATACACCGCAGCTACTCAAGACAATGGCCGCCCAACAGTTATTTTGGCTAAGACCATTAAGGGTTGGACTCTTGGTTCAAGTTTTGAAGGTCGTAACTCAACTCACCAGATGAAGAAGATGTCACTAGAGGACATCATGCAGTTCCGCGACACATTGCATCTAGAAATTCCAGATGAGAAGTTAGATAAGTACTTACCTCCGTACCTTAAGCCAGCAGCTGATTCACCTGAAGCTATCTATGTAGCTGAACGTCGTGCTGCCCTTGGTGGATCTATTCCCCGCCGCCGTGCGATCTCACGCCCACTTCCACAACCAGATGACTCTGTCTATGAGTCAGTCAAGCGTGGTTCTGGACATCAAGAGATTGCAACAACTATGGCCTTTGTGCGCATGCTCAAGGATTTAGTGAAAGATCCTGGACTTGGTGCACGTATTGTTCCCATCATTCCTGATGAAGCGCGTACTTTCGGTATGGATTCATTGTTCCCAACGTTAAAGATTTACTCTCCTAGTGGTCAGCAATATGCAGCCGTTGATCGTGAATTGATGTTGTCATATAAGGAATCAACTACTGGTGTGATTCTTCATGAAGGAATTAATGAGGCCGGCTCTGTTGCATCATTTACTGCAGTGGGCTCTTCTTACTCCACACACGATGAGCCAATGATTCCTATCTACATCTTCTACTCAATGTTTGGTTTCCAGCGCACAGGAGATGCTTTCTGGGCTGCAGCCGATCAATTAGTGCGTGGCTTTGTAATTGGGGCAACTGCTGGTCGCACCACACTTAACGGTGAAGGTTTACAGCATGAAGATGGTCATTCACCACTTCTTGCTTCAACTAACCCAGCTGTGGTTTCTTATGATCCAGCATTCGCATTTGAACTTGGACATATTGTTAAAGATGGTTTGCGACGTATGTATGGTGAAAACAGCGAAAACATTTATTACTACGTAACTGTTTATAACGAGCCATATGTGCATCCAGCCGAGCCTGAAAACCTTGACGTGGATGGTCTGCTTAAGGGTATTTATCTCTACTCTCCTGCAGCTAAATCACGCAAGAAGTCAGCACAGATTTTGGCTTCGGGTGTTGGAGTGAACTGGGCTCTAAAAGCCCAACAACTTCTTGCCGATGACTGGGGCGTTAAAGCATCTGTCTGGTCAATTACTTCATGGAATGAACTTCGCCGTGATGGACTTGAAACTGATCGTCATAATCTGCTAAATCCAAAAGATAAGAGACGTGCATACATTTCACAGAAGTTAGATGGACATAAGGGTCCAGTTATTGCGGTGAGCGATTACATGCGCTCAGTTCAGGATCAAGTAGCGCCATGGGTTGATGCACCGTTCTATTCACTTGGAACTGATGGCTTTGGATTATCAGATACACGCGGTGCGCTGCGCCGTCACTTCAAGGTTGATGCTGAATCAATTGCAGTCGCTGTTTTGCAGCAACTGTGTAAACAAGGTGACATCAAAGAGCGCGTTGTTACTCAAGCGATGGAAAAGTATCGTATTGATGATGTCTTGGCTGCAGAAGCTGGCAATACCGAAGGTTCAGGTTAATCTCAAGAATTGCAGGAAGCGAACTCTCCCCTGTGTGCAACGAGGTGGTTTACAGGCTCTTAAAGGCTTTTGCGAAAAAGGGAACAGTTAGTAAAAGAATTCCTGGAATCAATAGACCAATTGATAAAGATGTAGCTTGGGCCGTCCACGCAACAACCCACTTTAAAATAAAGGCCAAAATAATATTTGCAACACCCACATGGCCGATAACCACGCTAGCAGGGTGTTGTGAGCGGGCATTAGCTGCACTCATAAATGTTGGCCCGAGGAATGAGCTACCAAGACCAGCAAGTGAGAACCCAATACAAATAACTAAAAATGCCATGTCTTGATTTGAAGCAAAGAGAGTTCTAGCGAGAAAAATACTCATAAGAAAAGAAGTACCCGCAAGCAGTGATGCATGAACTGCTAAACGCTCTAGGGTGAAACGTGGCAATAGATAATGCACGGTGAATCTTCCAAAAATCATCCACATGGTGAAGAGAATA
>JAPLBK010000112.1 GCA_026392775.1 Actinomycetota bacterium | reverse complement strand
GCCATTGCAGCAGATGCAAGACGGGCCTCGGTATAGCGCATTGCTGCAGGACCCGCGTCCAGTGAACCAAAGTTTCCGTGACCATCGATGAGTGGCAAGCGCATAGAAAAAGATTGCGCCATACGAACAAGTGCGTCATAGATTGCACCATCACCGTGAGGGTGCAACTTACCCATTACTTCACCCACTACACGAGCACTCTTCACATGTCCACGCTCTGGACGAAGACCCATATCTGCCATCTGATGCAAGATGCGACGATGAACTGGTTTTAAACCATCACGCGCATCAGGAAGTGCACGTGAGTAAATTACTGAGTATGCATACTCAAGAAAAGATTCAGAAACTTCCTTTGAAACATCGATATCAACGATCTTGCCTGGGTATTCACCAGGTTTTGGACCGATGGGTTTCTTACCCTTTGCCGCAGCTTTCGCGGGAGTCTTCGCAGTTGCCATTGGAGCATTGTGCCAAGAGAGTTGCTTAATCTAGGGGAGGGCGCGCCCCAACAGTTGCTACACACTTTGCCGCAAGTGCCGTTCCGGCAGAAAGGGCTGCTTCTAAATCATTTGTTTCAAGCCACTTTGGAATAAATCCAGCGGCAAATGAATCTCCAGCACCTGTTGTGTCGACGACATTGGTAGTGACGGCTGACACCTTTGCAACGATGTCATTATGAACTGCCATAGCGCCGCGAGAACCTAATTTGATGACAACAAGTGGGGTGTAAGCAGTTAAATTCTTTTCAGCCGTTTGAACATCTTTTGCATCACCCAAGTAAAGAGCTTCTTCGGAGTTGAGCAGAATTCCATCCATGAGGCTGACCCATGATAAAACTTCATCACGGGAAACAATCTTCATCGCTCCAGTTGTCGTTGGGTCAAAATAAATTGGCTTTCCAGCAGCCTTTATCTTTGCAATCATTGAAAGAACGGCCTCGCGGCTGCGAAAATCTAGTAATGCATAGCCACTCACATACACACCATCAACATCATCTAAGGGTGGCAAATCACTTACTTCCAGATCTGCATTAGCCCCGTTATCTGGAAACATCGTGCGCTCACCATTGGAATCAACCAAGATAACGACAACTCCAGTAGGGCGTCCTGAGTGCATCAAATTCATGTGCTCTACGCCGTATTTATCTAAATCAGAGATAAGAGCAAAACCAACGGGATCGTTGCCAACACGGGCGACTAACTGAGCTTTTGAATGTGTGCGAGTAATCCACGTTGCAACATTTGCAGCTTGTCCACCTGGGTGACTTGAAATTCTGCTGGCAGTGTCATTGCCATAGTTAATCGGCTCTTTTAACTGGGAGATAACATCCAGGGCTAAATCGCCAATACACAGGATTTTTTTCATTTAATCGCCATCGCAATATCTGCAGCTAAGGCGCAGTTGGATTTAATGATTTCAGTGTTGATAGCAAGTGATTCACCTTTGCTGGCAGTGTGGAAATGCTCCAGTAAGTATGGTGTTACATACTTTCCATCAATTCCATCACGGGCAGCATGTGCAAGACCTAATGCCAAAATCTCATCATGGTGGACCTTATCCATCTGCTTTTCAACTGGGTTAGTAACGATCAAGGCATGACTTGCAGTTGAAACCTGACTACGGGCTTTAATGATTGCGGCAACCTCTTGGGCTGAATTAACGCGGTGTTCAATCTCAAAGCCGGAATCAGTTAAGTAGAAACCCGGGAAGCGGTTGGTTTTATAACCTACAATGCCAATTGCTAGCGTTTCAAGGCGCTCTAAGGTGGCATGAACATCCAGAATTGATTTGACTCCAGCACACACAACGGTGATATCGAGTTGTGAGAGCGCAGTTAAGTCAGCTGATTCATCAAATGATTCATTGGCCCCTCGATGAACCCCGCCAAGACCACCAGTTGCAAATACTTTGATTCCTGCAATTGCTGCAATATGAGCAGTGGCTGCAACTGTTGTTGCTGCGCTCTTGCCCTGGGCGATGATGATTGCTAAATCTCGGCTGGATGCTTTTGAAATATCATCACGATTTGCTATGGCATCTAATTCATTGGCTTCAAGTCCGATATGAACAACGCCATCAAGGAGTGCGATTGTGGCTGGGACGGCGCCGCGCTGGCGAATAATGCCTTCACACTCTTGGGCAACTGCCAAATTGGATGGCCGTGGCAATCCATGGCTAATAATCGTAGATTCGAGTGCAACGATGGGGGTGCCCGCTGCAATTGCAGCCGAAACTTCGGCTGAATATTTAATTGCACTCTTCATGGGTCAACCTTAGCCGATGTAATGAGAAGATATGAACGTGCATTTGTCCCAGATAACTCCATCGATCTTTACATCCCTGGGGCTATCGACTTCCGAAGACCTTTTAGCGATTGGGCCTTCGCCCAGTGGGCGTGAACTTCTATTTCTTATCGATGGTTTTGGCGCAGATGTCATTGAAAAATATGGCGATGCCATGCCCACTATCTCGCGCCTAACTAAGTTCTCAACATTAGATACTTCATTCCCATCAACTACTGCAACATCACTAGCAACACTTATGACTGGCGAATTGCCTGGAGTTCACGGAATGCTGGGTTACACCGTGCAAGTCCCACGCAGTGGCGGTCGTATCCTTAACGCTCTTAAATGGGATGAGCGCGTTGATCCGATTAACTGGCAGCCAGTGCCCACTTTGTTTGAGCGTGCAGTTGCGCAAAACATCAACGTCACACATGTTGCAGCAAAGCGCTATGAGAACTCAGGGTTCACACGAGCAGTCTTTCGCGGGGCGAACTATAAAGGTGCAAATGTTGCTGCAGATTTAATTGCAGAGACTAAAGCTGCACTGCAAAAGACACCATCTTTTGTTTATCTCTATGTCAATGATCTAGATGCAGCTGGACATAGTGATGGTGTTGGAAGTGAGAAGTGGTTAGCGGCGCTTTCTGTCATTGATCAAATGTTTTCAAACCTGATGAAAGAGATGCCACATGGCACCCGCATTTGGCTCACTTCAGATCATGGAATGGTAAATGCCAGTGAGAAAATAGTTATTGGACAAGATAATCCATTACTAGAGGGCGTGGCCGTCATTGCGGGTGAGCCTAGAGCTAGACATCTTTATTTATCTCCAGAAAATGACAGCATGAGCGCACGAAGTGAATTAGCTAGTAGATGGCAGGAATATTTGGGGGAAAAGGCAACTGTTCTTACTCGTGAAAGTGCAATCACTTCAGGCCTATTTGGTAGTGAAGTAAGTGCTGATGCACTAGATCGCATGGGCGAAGTCATTGCAATTGCTCAAGGTGGAGTTGTTTTACTTGATCCAGAGCGTGCCGAAAAAGAAGGTGCCATGGTTGGCCATCATGGTGGCGATAGTCAGATTGAATCTCAGGTGGGGTTGTTTACTGCAGCTTTGAGTTAATTACTGATCTTCAGTAGGTTTAATGCCGAACATAATTTCATCCCAACTTGGAACCTTTGCACGTGCAACAACACCATCGCGCGTAGCTTCATCATCTGGCAGTTCACGAATAACTGCCAAGCGTGGAACTTCTGGCATAGGGGTGATGTCTTCACGCAAAGAAGGGTGATTTGCATCTGAATAGACAAGTCCAGGTGCGCTCATCTGACGTGCGGGTGGCTCATCACCCATCATCCAACGCGCATTTTCATCCATAGATGTAAGCACGCGACGAGTGGTGTCAAAGTTCCATTGCGCAATTCCAACACCGTTGGTGTTTGGATAATGCAGTTCAACTGTCCATGTTGAATCTTCATGGCGCCATGTGTTCCACGAAAGATCAGAGAGATCGATATTGCGTGGGGCAAGACGGGAAACGACAACGCCTAACAAGTTAACTGGATCGCGACTTCCTTCTTTGCGAACTGAAACTTGTTGAGCTTGATCAATGATGTAGATGCGCTCTTGCAAGATTGGGCCAGAGAAGCGTTCGATCTTTTCAAGTGGAATATTATTTTCGCGAGCTAGCTCTTCTGCTAACTCACCAGCACGCAAGCGACGTTGAATCTCTTTGATAGAAATTGTGTCGCTTTCTTGTTCTGGAACTGCTGAAAGACGAGGTTGATTAACTGTGGCGCGCAAAGTGTCGCTAATGCGAACAGTGAACTCATTGCCATCATTATCATGCAGGGACAAGTGAGTACCTTCCTCACTCTTGCCATTTAATCGAAGCTCAGTCACGATTCAGAGAGTAATGGATGAGCCCCTTATAAACCCGAAAGTAGGGCAGTGTGGCTAATAATGCTGCACACATAAATCCCAGAGGCACCCAGAAAGCGTTTTGTGCCCCGTAGGTGTCGATGACCCATCCGCCAAGGGCGCTAGAGATTGCACCACCCAGTGGCATGCCCGCCACAACCCATGTAAAAGATTCAGTGATTTGTTCACTGGGCACCGCTTCTTGCACAACACCATAGGCATTTACTATTAAAGGCGCGATAGCAAAGCCGTTAAAGAATAGCGCGATAGCTAACCAGAATATTGAATCCACAAATATAAATGGAATTGATAGAACAGTCAGCGCCGTTAAAAAGATAAGAAAACGGCCAACATAGGCAGTTTTCCATTTTACTAACCCATTAATGATGGCCATGACTGCGCTGCCTGATGCCCACAAGCCCAGTAGTAAACCCGAATGTGATTTTTGCCCTTGGCTTTCGGCAAATCCAACAACAGTAATTGCGATTGCACCAAAGAATCCACCGGTGAAAGTTGTGGCAAGTGCAATTGCCTGAACGATAGGTATTCCAATCACTGGGGGATGTGGATCCTTAACGCGCACCGGCGATGGTGGTGGCTCAGTTGCTCGTTGCATTGCAAAGAGAGGCAGTCCAATAGACATCAAAATCATTCCCGCAATTAATCCGGCCGCAGGTGCAATCGATGTGGCACATGCCGTGGCAGTAATGGGACCAACGATGAAAACAATCTCATCCATTAAAGCTTCATAGGAGTAAGCAGTATTGACCACATGCTTATCTGCTTCATTTTCAGCGGTAGTTGATTTATCTGGACTTAAGACATGTAACCATCGGCGGCGCACTAAGCCACCAGTATTGATTGCAGCAAGTTCTGCCACAATGATGGATACAAACCAGGTCCAGACCGGTGCTCCATTCATTACTAAGGCAATAAAGAGTGAGAGACCTAGGATTTTGAGCGGCACAACACGCAGTAACATTTTTCTCTGCCCAATGCGATCAGCAAGCCTGGACCAAATTGGTGCTGCAATAGAGATAACTATGGATGCAACTGCACTCAGCGCCCCAGCTAAAGCATAGGATTCACTGACGGCAACAACAATGAAAATTAGCGCCAATGAATCCATCGATATCGGCATTCGGCCGATGAGGGCTGGAATTGAAAATCTCATCGCTCCCGGAGTGCGAAACAGGGTTGTATATGCCGAGAACATGCTGCCCATCCTATGACAGGGTTAGTAAGATGTGCATGTGAGTATTAATTATGAACTCTTAGAGCTAGCTTTAGATATTGCCAAGCAAGCTGGCCGTCTATTGGTTGATCGTCCAGCCTCTTGGGAGTTAACTTCTAAATCAACGGCGATAGATATTGCAACACAGATGGATGTTGCAAGTGAAAAACTCATAGTCAACGCCATTCTTGCAGCCCGCCCAGATGATGGAATTATTGGTGAAGAAGGCGCCGATAGGGTGAGTACATCCGGTTATACATGGGTGATTGATCCAGTGGATGGAACTGTGAACTATTTCTATGGCCTACCTGGTTGGAACATCAGCATTGCCGTTAAAGATGCTCAAGGTGTGGTGGCAGGAGTGGTGCATGCACCGACTATTGATGCGACATGGCATGCAACCCGTGGTGGTGGTGCTTTCCTCAATAACCTACCGATTTCCTGCAACGAACCCATTGAATTAAACCGAGCATTGATCGCAACTGGTTTTGCATATAAAGTCAAAGATCGTATTAACCAGTTAGATCTAGTTAACCAACTGGTTCCAAAGATTAGAGACATTCGCCGTATGGGAGCTGCTGCAACTGATCTGTGTTATGTAGCAACGGGAATGGTGGATGGATACATCGAGACTGGGTTAAAGGAGTGGGATTTAGCCGCTGGCGCTCTGATTGCCACTGAAGCTGGGGCAGTTGTCACCACGCATTCATGGCGGGGGATGGAGTTAACCGTGGCAGGCGGTGCCCACCTGCATGCTGAGCTTATGCGGGAGATTCCCGCCTAGATCTACCCGATTTAGGCTCAAGGCCCCTTCTGTGGCAAGATACGCAGTCTGCACCTGCCACAGCTGGTGCTTCATAGATAAAGATAAAAAAGGACGAATTCCATGAACATTCTTGACGCCGTAGATGCAGCATCGCTGCGCAAAGACATCCCACAGTTTCGTGCTGGTGATGAGCTCAAGATTCACGTCCGTGTTATCGAAGGTAGCAAGAGCCGTCTTCAGGTATTCCAAGGAATCGTTATTCGTCGCCAAGGCGATGGGGTTCGTGAAACATTTACAGTTCGTAAGGTTTCTTACGGTGTTGGTGTAGAGCGCACATTCCCAGTTCACACACCAGTTATTGAAAAGATTGAATTAGTAAAGAAGGGCGAAGTTCGTCGCGCCAAGCTTTACTACCTACGCGATCTACGCGGTAAGGCTGCAAAGATTCGTGAAAAGCGCGATGGCGTTGAAGGTTACGGTGATGGAATTCTTTCAACACCAGAACCAATTGCCCCTGTAGTTGCTGAAGCTGTCATTGTTGAGGAAGTTGTTGAGGCGCCAGTAGTAGAGGCAGTTGTAGAGGCTCCTGTAGTTGAGGCTGTTGTTGAAGCCCCAGTTGCTGAAGAAGTTGTTGAAGAAACCCCTAAAGCCGAATAATCACCTCAATGCGTCGTAAGGGTTCCCTTCTTCGGGAGCTCCCAATCCTTGTTGTAGTTGCACTTTTCGTCTCCCTGTTTATAAAGACATTTTTAGTGCAGTTTTTCTATATCCCTTCCGGCTCTATGGAAAACACTTTGCAGATTAAAGACCGCGTTGCAGTAAATAAAGTTCCTTTTCTTTCGCGCAACATCGCCCGTGGTGATGTTGTTGTTTTCCGCGATCCTGCCGGCTGGTTACCTGAAATTATAGATTATTCAACAAATAAATATGTTGCCAAGGTAAAGACAGGTCTGGTTGCAGTCGGTGTATTGCCTAACCCAGCTAAACAGTATTTAGTTAAGCGTGTCATCGGTGTTGGGGGAGATCGAATTGTTTGTTGTGACAAAGCAGGGCTATTAACAGTTAATGGCAAGGCTATTACTGAGCCATATATCTTTGCTGGAAATAAGCCTAGCGATATGAATTTTGATGTCACAGTGCCTAAGGGAAAGTTTTGGGTGATGGGAGATCACCGAGGAGCAAGTGCTGATTCTAGATATCATCAAGAGGATATCAATAAAGGTTTTGTTCCACTCTCTCGAGTAACAGGCCGTGTGGTTGCTGTTATCTGGCCATTTAGAAATATTACTTACGTTCCACCAATCAACGTTTTGAAATAGTTCTTTATGAAGGTTATTGAGCAGCTGCTCATTCAAGCAGGGATTTCACCTATTGCCGGCGTTGATGAAGCTGGACGCGGAGCATGTGCTGGACCCTTAGTAATTGCAGCTGTTGTTTTAAATGATCCTTTTGCACCAGAGCTTGCACCGGTGCGAGATTCAAAAGAGATTAGTGAAAATAAAAGAGATGAAGTCTTTGAACTTATTCAATCTAGTGCAGCCAGCATTAGTGTGGTGATTGTGCCGGCCCAAGAAGTAGATGCACGAGGTGTGCATGCAGCAAATCTTGATGGGATGCGCAGAGCCGTTAATGGGCTCGATATAGCCCCCGCCTATGTGTTAACCGATGGATATGCAATTGAAGGTTTAGGTTTTCCTAACTTGGCGGTGTGGAAAGGTGATCAAGTAGTTGTCAGCATTAGCGCTGCATCTGTGGTTGCAAAAGTCACACGTGATCGCATTATGCGCCAGATGGATAGGGAGTTTCCGCTCTATGGCTTTGGCGGACACAAGGGATACATCACTGCCGCCCACGCACAGGCCCTGACTGAACATGGGCCTTGTGCACAACATCGTCAGTCTTTTTCTAATGTAGCTGCACTTATTCACAAGCAGTAGTTTTACCTAAGCTTTTTATCACCTGCCAGTTTTAACGTAGCGCCCCATGTACATACAAACACCTGCCTTTCTGACTCCATTTGAAGCCCGCGCCATTCTCTTTTCATGCATCGAACCCGGTCATTTCTTCTGGAGCGCTGAGATTTGTGCGCACGGTCCACTCAAGGTTTTGGAATCCATACTTTCCGGGAGCTATCCAGGGGAGAAGACAAAAGCCATTATCTCTTCTATACGTGTAGCTGAAGTAGGTCAGATTCTTTATGAGATTGAAAAAGTGGGAGCCAAGTTTCTTACCCCTGAACATGAGCATTGGCCGCAAGGAGTTAATCAACTTATAAATCCACCCATTGGATTAATTGTTGCAGGGGACTCAACTTCGCTCACAACTCCAGCTCTGGCCATTGTTGGTTCACGCAAACCAACTAATTATGGGGCGCAGGTTGCTAGTGAGTTCGCTAGAGCTTTTTCAGATTTAGGGTGGATGATAATTAGTGGGGGAGCATATGGAATTGATTCCTTTGCACATCGTGCAACGCTGCAAGCAAATGGACGATCTATTGCAGTCCTTGCAACAGGTCTAGAAGTTGCTTATCCAAAATCAAATCAACAGCTTTTTGATGAAATGCGCGTGAATGGTGCATTGATAAGTGAGCTCATGCCACATGAGAACGCGGTGCCCTCTAGGTTTCTGGTTCGCAATCGATTAATTGCATCGATAGCCAAAGCAACCTTGGTGGTTGAAGCGGCCTACAAAAGTGGTTCACTTCGCACCGCACACGATGCCGCTGAACTACTTCGCCCAGTTATGGCAATTCCAGGACCGATTAACTCTGCAATGAGCCAGGGATGTCATCGCTTAATTAGTGAACGCGCCGCAGAACTGATCACATCAGTTGCAGATGCAGTGGAGTTCATTGGTGTAAAACAATGAGAGAATAAACCTATGAGTGATTTCCGTTCGGGCTTCGTTGCCATTGTTGGCCGTCCAAACGTTGGTAAATCAACTCTCATTAACGCTTTAGTTGGTAGCAAGATTGCAATCACTTCACATCATCCCAACACGACCAGAAGTGCAATTCGAGGCATTGTTCATGGAAATAATTTCCAGGCGGTATTGGTTGATACACCTGGTGTCCACAAGCCTAAGACTCTATTAGGCCATCGTCTTAACGCTGTAGTGGATCAATCTATGGATTCAGTTGATGTTGTGATTCTCTGCATTCCAGCCGATGAGACCTCAGGTGCTGGAGATGTATACATCGCTCAAGAAATTGCCAAGCACCCGCGAGCTAAGAAGTTTGCAGTTATTACCAAGACAGATTTACTCTCTAAGGAAAAGCTGGCCCTTCGCTTAAGTGGGATTATGGAGTTAGCTCAAGGCTTTACGTGGGATGAAATCATTCCTGTCTCTGCTGCAATTCATGATCAAATTGATTTACTCAATACGCTTATTGGAGCGGCGCTTCCTGCAGGTCCTGCTTACTACCCTGAAGGCACTACCAGTGATCAAGCAATCGAGCAGTTGATTTGTGAGTTCATTCGAGAAGCTGCCTTGCAAGATGTTCGAGAAGAACTGCCTCACTCCATTGTTGTGACAATTGATGAATTCGGTGAACGAGAAGAAAAGGGATCACGCCCCTTTTATGATGTTCACGCAACTATTCACGTTGAACGCGACACACAGCGCGCAATCCTGTTAGGTCATCAAGGAACAAGATTAAAAGAAATTGGAATCAGGGCGCGCGCAGATATTGAACGCGCACTTGTTGCCAAGATTTTCCTTGGTCTTCACATTAAGGTCTCTAAAGAGTGGCAGCGTGATGCACGCATGCTCGACAAACTAGGCTTTGAAGAGCGCCGTTAAACTTTCTCTTTGCGACTTGCTAGATAGGAACCTAAAACAACCAAAGGTAGTCCTACCTGAATTCCGAGAGTAATTGGCTCACCTAAGATAATAATTCCAAGAACAACAGCAACTGCTGTGTTGACATAGGTTGTTAATGATCCGCGTGCTGGACCGATTTCCACAATAACGATGAAGAAGAGCATGAAGGCGATAGCAGTACTAAAGACACCTAGAGCAACTAAGGCAGTGATTGCTTGAGTTGAGACTGGATTACTTGGCCATGTGGCAATCGCAATCGGTGTGTAGAAAAGACATGTAAGCCCCATTGCCACGCCGTTAATGGCAATTCCATCAACACCTGGCAAGTTGGTCGTAATCATAAGAACTGCATATGCGTACATGATTGCAGCCAGGATCACCATGGCAATCGCCTTTGGGTTGCTGGTTCCAGTTATAGATTCAATTCCAACCAAAGCAATGATTCCAACGAAGCCAATAATTAGACCAAAGATCCGCTTTGGTTGCCAGACGCTGTGATCTCCTCGCAAGGAAGAGAAAATAGTTGAAAAGATTGGAACTGTAGCAATTAATAATCCGGCAAGACCAGAGGAGATTTCTTTTTCTGCATTTGTAATGAGAATCCAGGGGCCAACCATTTCAAGTACAGCGTATGGAATTACGTATCTAATGCCTTTGATTGCATCTTTGAAAGTGTTTTTCTTAATTGCAATAGGAATCAAAATTGCAGCACCAATGAGTGTGCGGCCAGCAACAATGAGAGGAGGCGGAATATCAGCCACAGCTACCTTCATAAGTAGATAAGGAATTCCCCATAAGAAGCCGACAATGCCAAAAAAGATCCAGGATTTACGGGTCATTTAGGCAATCACAGCGCGATAGAGGTTATTGGTTACGGAGGCAACGGTGTCCCAACCAAATTTCTTCATGGAGCCTACTCTACCAATTTGCAGTGTTATCTCGCAAAGTTCGATATTTATCCATTACATCTGGTGTTGCTTGTGAATGATGATGTGAAACTTTTCCTAGATCCCATGTTGGCATTTCACTGAGAAGGGCCCAGGCAGCTTGTTTAGCTGCGCCATCTGCAACATATTCTCCTGCCGGTGGCACTAAAACTTCACGGCCAAAGAGTGCACTAGCAATTGATGGAATCGCAGGATTCTTTGCTGCTCCTCCAATAAGAAGTATGCGATTGACGTTTACGCCAAGTGCAATCAAAGAATCAACGGCATCGGCTAATCCGGCCAACATTCCTTCGATCATCGCCCGTGCAATATCGGCCTGATTGGAGTTATTCAAATTCATTCCAGAAAATACGCCAGTTGCATCTGGGCGGTTAGGAGTTCGCTCACCTTCAAAATATGGCAGAAGAGTTAAACCATTAGCACCTGGAGTCGCAGAGAGTGCAAGGGCACCGACTTCATCATGAGTTTTACCAAGAATCTTTGTTGCAGCATCCATAATGCGTGCCGCATTTAATGTGCAGACAAGAGGCAAGAAGCGACCGGTTGCATCGGCAAAACCTGCAACTGCGCCAGTTGCATCATGTGTGGGAGTTTGCGAAACTGCAAAAGCTGTGCCAGATGTTCCCAGTGAAACTACTACATCTCCTGGTTGTGCTTGCACACCCAATGCTGCGCTAGCATTATCCCCAGCACCTGCAGCAATTGGAATTCCAGTAGTTGTTGTTCCGCCAAAAGAATTAGGCGCAATGATTCTTGGTAACCGAAGTTCTGAGTCATGACGCAGTGCTAGACGTAAAATATCTTCTCGGTAGTGCGAAGTTGTTGGATCAAAATAGCCAGTTCCAGATGCATCACTTCGATCTGTGAAGAGTGTGGAGAAGTCTTTACCGCCTTGTAGTTGCCAAGAGAGCCAATCATGGGGCAGGGCTACGGATGCAACACGGGCGGCATTTTCTGGTTCGTTATCTGCCATCCAGCGAAGCTTTGATGCAGTAAAAGATGCAACTAAGACAGAACCAACTTTGCGAGCAATCTCAGCATTTCCGCCTTCTTCTCGGTTTAAATCTTCGGCAGCTTTGGCAGAGCGTGTGTCATTCCATAACAAGGCAGGTCTAATTACTTCACCATTGTTATCGAGAGCGACCATTCCATGTTGTTGTCCGGCGATAGAAATTGCTGCAACATCATCGAGTCCACCAGCATCTTTTATCGCGCTATCAAGGGCGCTTTTCCAATGAATCGGATTAACTTCTGTGCCATCAGGATGTGCTGCTCGGCCTTGGCGCAGCAGCGCTCCCGTGTGGGCATCGCGCATGACTACTTTTACCGACTGAGTAGATGAATCCACGCCTGCGATAATTTGTTGATTGCCCATGTGGCAAGGCTAGACTGTTCCAGTCAGCGTTGACCACAGGCCGGGCGCTTTTCTTAGCTCGAGCCCTTCATCATTTACTTTTTAATGGAGTTCATAATGCGTATTGGTGTGCTAACTGGTGGCGGAGATTGTCCAGGTCTAAATGCTGTGATTCGCGCCGCAGTTCGTAAAGGCGTAAAAGAGTACGGACATGAATTTGTTGGATTCCGTGATGGCTGGAAGGGTCCACTAGAGGGCTTAACAATGTCTCTGAATATTGAAACAACTCGTGGCATCTTGCCTCGCGGCGGAACAATCCTGGGATCGTCTCGTACTAACCCTTTCAAGATTGAGGGCGGCGTAGAAAAGATTAAGGACAACCTAGCTAAAGCTGGAATCGATGCACTTATTGCAATCGGTGGCGAAGATACTTTGGGCGTTGCAACAAAGCTTGATTCACTTGGTGTCAAAGTTATTGGCGTTCCAAAGACAATTGATAATGATTTGAACAATACTGACTACACATTTGGATTTGATACAGCTGTCAACATCGCAGTTGAAGCAATCGATCGTCTACACACAACTGCCGAGTCACATCACCGTGCATTAATCGTTGAGGTAATGGGTCGTCATGCTGGCTGGATTGCACTTCACTCAGGTCTTGCAGGCGGAGCAGCTTGTATTTTGATTCCAGAGCAAAAGTTCTCAATTGAAAAGGTATGCGATTGGGTTGAATCTCGATTCAAGTCTCACTACGCACCCATCATCGTTATTGCAGAAGGTGCTATTCCTCAAGAGGGCGACATGGTTACAAAGGATCAGACACTTGATTCATTTGGTCACGTCAAGCTTTCAGGTATTGGCGATTGGCTAGCTAATGAGATTGAAACGCGCACAGGCAAGGAAGCACGTACTTCTGTTTTGGGTCACATCCAACGTGGTGGATCTCCAACAGCATTTGACCGTGTTCTTGCTACACGTTTTGGTCTCCAGGCAATTACTGCCGCTCACGAAGGTGACTGGGGCAAGATGGTTGCACTTCATGGCACCGATATCGTGCGTGTTCCGCTGGCATCTGCCACAGAACAGCTCAAACTCGTTCCCCTAGAGCGCTATAAGGAGTCAGAGATCTTCTTCGGATAATTGCGGTACGCGATTATCAATTGATTCTCTATCCTTAACCCATGACTTCTCCTCT
>JAPLBK010000046.1 GCA_026392775.1 Actinomycetota bacterium | reverse complement strand
CTTCAGCTTCAGATTGCGTTAAGCGATCAATAACCACTTCACCTTTAGCTTGAGCGCTAGGAAGGACAAGAAAATTGAGTAGCAATAATAGGAATGCCAGTATTTTTTTCATTATTTGTCCTTCACGTTAACTGTTACTTTCACCTTTTGTCCTGGCTTTAATCCAGTAACTGTTGCGGTTGCTGAGTTCTTAGAAGTTGATGTACTCGATTTAGGAATTATTGTTGCTTTTGCAGGAACTTTCGCTGCTGCCTCTTTCGCTGCAGTTGCAACCTTTGCAGCAACTGATGCTGCTGCTACAGCTTTTGTTGCTTCAGCAGTTTTCACAACCGATTCTGTTTTAATGGCAACAGCCTCTGCTGCCTGTGTTTGTGCTTCCTTAGTTGCAGCTTCTGCGCTTTGAACGGCAGTTACCTGAACTGCAACGGCAGCATCTGCTTTAGAAGTTGCAGCGTCAACGCTCTTTTGAACTTCCTCAACTTTTGTTGTGACTTCATCAATTTTCTTTTGAATTTCAGCACGTGCCATAAGATCTGTTTCCTTAGCTGCTTGCTCTGCAAGAACCGCCTTGTCTGCAAGAACCTTAGCAAGATCTTGTGATGCCTTAGTTGCTACCGCTACCGCCGCAACTTTTTCTGCTGTTGCTTTAACCGCAGCATCAGCTGCAATCTTGGCTTGTGCGGCAGCATCTGCAGCTTGCTTTTGTTCTGTAGCAATTCGAGCTGCTGTATCAGCGGCAGCTTTTTGTGCAACAGTCGCAGTTGCCTTAGCTTCTGCTGCTTTTGTTGCTGCAGCAGCTGCTGCTTCATTGGCTGCGGCTTTGGCGGCTGCGGCAATTGCATTAGCTTGTGCAGATGCTTGAGAAGTTGCCGTTTTAGATGTCAAAGAATTAATTGCAATATCTACTTGCTTGTTTGCATTTGTTGCAGCGGTCTTTGCTGTTGCTGCTTGTTGCGCCGCACTTGCTGCTGCCTTTACGGCTGCTGTTGCATCTGCTGCTGCTTTTTGCGCACTTGCTGTTGCCGCAGCTTTTGCTGCCGCTGTTGCAGATGCATTCTTGAGTGCTGCTGCCGCATCTGCTGCTGCTTTTGCTGCGGCGGCTTGTGCATCGGAGGCTGCTTTTGCTTGTGCTGCGGCTGCTTTTGCGGCCGCATCTGCTGCGGCTTGTGCAACAGCTGCGGCTGCTGCTTTATCAATAGCTGCTTTAGCCGCGGCTGCGGCGGCGGCGGCATCAGCTGCGGCTTTAGTGCTGGCAGTTGTTGCGGTTGCATCCGCCTTCAATTTTGCTGCAGCATCTGCTGCGGCTTTGTCTGCAGTTGCTTTTGCGGCGGCATCAGCCACGGCTTTATCGGCTGATGCTTTAGCAACTGCATTTGATGCGGCTTGGCATGCAGCATTACACGTTGGTTCTGCGGGAGCAGGATCAACTACTGGTGTGCTTGGGGTGGTTGTTGGGGTAGTAACAGGTGCAGCAGTTACTACTTCAGTAGCTGTTGAAAGATTTGTAACTGTTCCAATTGAGTTTGTTGCAGTTGTTTCCACGCGAATGTACTTATCAACATCGGCTGAGGTGAGAGTGTAAGTAGATGCAGTTGCACCTAAAATCGTGGTGCAAGAAGTCTCATCGAGTTGGCTAGTGCAGCGCTTCCATACATAAGTAACAACAGAATTTGGTGTTGACTCGTAAGAGGAAGCTGTTGTTGTGGACGTAAGAACTTTGTTTTCGACCACTTCGCCGGTAGGGGCAGGAATAGGGTCAACTTTAAGAGATGGCGCGATTCCATTAGTTGCTTTGATTTCAAGAGTTGTAGTTGAAGCAACTGATGTTCCGACCGCATTAGTTGCTCGGGCAGTGAATGTATACACACGGTCTGGCAAGATTGGAATGTCACAGAAAGTAATTGGTGCGCTGACCGTGCACGTTGCACCGCCAGGTGATGCTGTGACTGTGTAAGAAGTAATTTCAGAGCCATTATTTGTAGTAGGTGGATCAAATGAAATCGTGGCAGAAAGTGTTGTTGTACCGGCAGTAATCACTGCGCTTACATTTTGTGGGGCAGAAGGTGCTGCAACTGCCGTCACTGGGGAAGAGGCCAGAGATGGACTTGATTGACCTTTGGCGTTAACTGCTTTGACTGTGTAGGTGTAGTTGGTTCCTGCAGTTAGGCCCGTGCAGGTATATGTAGTTGCATTGGCGCCCACAGTGCACGTTGCCCCTGCTGGATCTGAGGTGACAACATAAGAAGTTATAGCTACACCGCCATTATCTGATGGAGCAGTAAATGTGATTGACATGTTACTTCCAGAAGTCGTTGCAACAACATTTGCTGGAGCCGATGGCACACCCGCAGGAGTTGCTGGTGCACTTGCTACAGAAAGTGCAGAATTTCCAGCTGTGGTTACTGCTAGTACTTTGAACGTATACGCAGATCCATTATCTAGATCCGTAA
Organism: Actinomycetota bacterium; assembly: GCA_026392775.1. Next base: position 3,970 of record JAPLBK010000046.1, on the reverse strand, counting down.
CTACACAGGTGCGCTCACCTGCCGCTGGTTTACAGGATCCTGCTTCAACTCCCTGAGCGTTATAGGCAGTAACGACATACTGGTCGCCAGTTAAAGCTCCTGAACCAAGATGTGAGGGCGCGTTCCATGTCACTGTTACTTGCTCACTAGCTGCTGTGGTTGTGGCAATTGTTGGAGCTGTAGGCAGCGTTGCAACAGTTGGTGAAGAGAATGATGCTATTGAAGAGCCGATAATGTTTTTGGCGGTAACTCTAAATTGATAGCTACTTCCTGCGATTAAGCCTGTAATAGTTGCTGAAGTTGCAGTAGATGTTCCATCTGCAAAAGTTGTCCATGTCCCAGAGCTCACAACGCTGTACTCGATTACGTAATCCGTAATCGCAGAACCACCATCACTACTTGGAATGCTCCAGTTAATAGTTGCTGATCCACCTGTGCCAGAACCTGTAACTCCTGTGGGAGCTGATGGCACACCAGCAGGAGTAACTGAATTAGATGCTGCAGAGCTTGAAGTGGAAGTTCCTGCGCTGTTGGTGGCAGTTGTTGTGAATGTGTAGGCAGTTCCATTAGTTAAAGGAGCGATTGTGCAACTAGTTCCTGGTGAGACAACCGTACAAGAGGCACCACCAGGAGATGCCGTAACTGTGTAAGAAGATGGTGTTCCACCACTACTTGGCGCTGAAATAGTGATTGTGGCACTGCCATCGCCAGGTGCTGCAATTGCAGTCCCTGGAGTACCTGGAACAGCAATTGTCCATTGCGCAGTCAAAGTGATGTTGGTTGAAACACTCGAGATCAGAGTTGAAGCATTGGTCGATGTTGCACCATCGCTCCAACCAGTGAAGGTGTAACCAGATTTAGTTGGGGCTGCCGCAGTTGTAAATGAACCACCGGATGCAACGTTTGCTTGGGTCGGTGTTGAACCAGCACCGCCATTGAGTGAGTATGTAACGGCATAGTTAATACCAACCCATTTTGCTGTAAATGTAACTGCTGCGGATCCCATTGTGAATGAAGAGTTAGCTGCGTAGGTATTTGCAGATGCACCAGATCCAACTTCCCAACCTAAGAAAGTATTTCCCGCTTTAGTCGGAGTTGTTTCCAAGGTGAAAGTTGATCCGTATGCCTGTGTACTTGGAGACGGTGCTGTGCTGCCACCTGCAGTTTCATAAGTGACTGAATAGCTTGCTGCAGTCCACTTTGCAAATAACGTTACATCAGAAGTTGGAGTTAAAGTGCCAGAGCCGGCTACGTATCCAGTTCCACCAGTTCCATTTGCAGTGGTGTACCAACCATCAAATGTAAATCCTTCTTTTACCAAAGTTCCGCTATTTGCAGAAGCGGTGTAAGGAGATGCGGCTGCGGTTACATAACTTCCATTAGCTGGGATAGAACCGCCAGTTGCACCGTTACCGTTATAGATAATTACATAACCATTTTCTAGCCATTTTGCATACAACGTCACATCTGCAGGTAATGAGTAAGTTGCACCAACACCAGCAGCGTAATTAACTCCAGTGCCATTAGCTGCTGAATTCCATCCAGTAAAGGTGTATCCAGTTCTTACTAAGGAGCCTGTATTACCGGGAACTACATAAGCAGTTCCATCGGTTATATAGGTTCCACTCGATGGCACTGCGCCAGAGGTGTTGTTATTGCCGTTGAAGGTAATTGCGTTCGACTTCGCGCTCCATGAGGCAGAAAAAATATATCTGCTTGATGTGACTGTAGTTGAATCTGCTGGGCTCCATAGTCCACCACTTTGATCTACCCACTTTACAAAGTCGTATCCAGTTCTACTTGCAGCAACTTCGATAGTGATTGGATTAGTGTCTGCCTTCTGAACACTTGCAATTGATGAAGACCCACCATTTGGGTTATAAGTTACATTATAAATTGCAACCCACTGCGCGGTTAGAGTTACTGGAGCTGCTGGCATTACATAAGTAGCTCCACCTTTATAGGTGTTGGAACCATCACTCCAAAACGCAAATGAGTATGAAACTTCGGCCGTAGCGGCAGGTGGCGTTAATGATGAACCGGAATCAAGTGCAAACGTTGCTCCCAATGTTTTAGTCCCTGGTGAAGCTACAGAGCCGGTACCCGTTCCAGGTAAATAACTCACTGCATATGCAGTTGCAGTCCATACTGCGTAATACGTTGTGTTTTCAGTTGGTGATGCAGTAGTCAGACCACTTGAAGCGTTTGCAGTTGTTGCCCAACCACCAAATGTGTAACCAGTCTTAGCGAGATTGCCTTGTGTAGAAAGCGTAAGCGGAGTGCTTGGACTGTAAGTCCATATTTCAGAAGTGGTTGTCGGTGCTGTTCCGTTATTAGCAGCATTTCCATTGTAAGTGATTGTGTAATTGGCAGGAGTCCACTGGGCATAGAGAACTAAATTGGAAGCTGTTGAATATCCCGCACCGGTTATGTATGCCGTTCCACCAGCACCATTTGCTGTTGTATACCAACCGCTAAATGTGTAACCAGTTTTAGCAAATCCATTTGTAGCAATTGCATAAGGGACTCCACCTGCTACATATGAGCCAGCTGTCACAGATCCTGAAGTAGAAGTATTTCCGTTATAGGTTATTGAATAGCTCAGGGCTGTCCATTGTGCGACATAGACCTTATTTGCGTTGATGATTACAGAAGCCCCAGCATTACTTGTGGTTGATCCATCACTCCAACCGGCAAAGGTGTAGCCGGTCTTGGACAGCGAAGCTGCAGTGTCTAAAACCAGTGTTTGGCCATAGGTTTTCGTGCCTCCGGCAGGTGCGGTTCCACCACCATTTGTGTCATAACTATAAGAAAGTGTTACTACCGTCCATTGTGCAGTCAATGTGAAATCAGAATCTGATGCAGGAACTGTCCAGGTAGCGCCACCGGCATAAGCGCTAGTTCCATCACTCCAACCAGTAAAGGTATAACCAGTTTTCGACATTGTATTTGCTGCGGGCAGTGTGACTGTATTTCCCACAACTTTTCCTGTTAACTGAGTAGTTGATGCAGAAGAAGATCCACTATCTAGTGCATAGGTAACCGTGTGAGTTTTTGCGCTCCATTTAGCGAAAAGTGAAAGATTTGCAGTTGTTGAATATGAAGCTCCGGCAGCAAATGCTGTTCCACCACTACCTGTGGAAGTTGTATACCACCCATCAAATGTATAGCCGACTCTGGTTGGAGCGTTAGTGCTTCCAAGAATCGTGTAAGCGGTACCACCTGTTTCAAAAGTTCCTGTCGCCGGGACTGTACCTGCGCTGTTTCCGTTTCCGTTATAGGAAATTGTGTATTTAATTCCGGAGAATTGGGCATAAAGAGTGATTGCTTCTGCCGGCGTGTATGAGGCTCCTGCGCCACCAATTAAGTTACCGCTACTACTTGCGTCATACCAGCCAGAGAAAATATATCCAGTCTTGGTTGCAGTAGGCAGAGTTAAAGCTGTTGGTTTGCTGTAAGTGGCTGATGCCGTTGCAGTTGTGCCACCGTTTGTTGTTGCGTTATAGGTTACTAAAACTCCTGCAGGAGTTGCAGAAACATAAGTTCCATACGTTGAGCTACCTGTGGCATTGGTTGCAACTGACTTAAAGTAATAAATTGTTCCGTTAGTTAAACCCGTAATTACGCAACTAGTTGCCGGAGATACCACTGTACAAGTCTTAGACGGAGTAAAGACTGAATCAGTACTTTGGCTTGAGTATGCAGTGATGGTTACAGAAGTGGTTGCTCCAACAGTTGCTGAAGCTGTAACAGGTATGGGTGTGAGAGTAACTTCTGTATTTCCTGCGCTAGCGCTAAGTGTTCCAACTGAGGGAGCTAAAAGCGTCCACTGTGGGTAAAGGGTTGTACTAGCACTTAGTGTCACTGATTGTGCATTGGTATAGGTAGTACCAGATCCATTGAGTGCAGTGTTCCAATTTTTAAAGGTGTAACCAGTACGCGTGAAAGTATTAGTTGCTAGCGAAAATGC
>JAPLBK010000063.1 GCA_026392775.1 Actinomycetota bacterium | reverse complement strand
TGCAGGAGTGAGGATTCGGCCACCTTCGATTCCCCATGACTTTGCAGATGAAATACGACGTGCCAGCTCTTGCATACGCTCTTCTGAGCGAGCTACTTCAATTCCAACAGTATGCGTAAAAGTTCCAAACTCTTTGTATTGGCGCATACTTTCCGCAGTAATTGCTGTCATTTCTTTTGAGTGATCCACAGGGAAGATAAAGTTAGATGCGTGGCCAGTTGATCCACCAGGGTTAGGAAGAGGTCCTTTATCAATCTGGACAATATCTTTCCAGCCTAATTTTGCAAGGTGATAGACCATGCCATTGCCGACGATTCCAGCGCCAATAACAACGCACTTTGCCTTTGCAGGTAACTTACTCATATCTTTTATTCCTTTTTCTGTTGGTAGTGGTTATAAAGACTTACGGATTTCAGATTCAAAACCTTCAACGTGCTCTTTCATTGCCTTTGATGCTGCCTTTGAATCATTGCTTGCTATCGCTTCTAATAAAGCTCGGTGTTCGATAATCGCATCGGCTAAATGCTCCACACGATCAAGTGCTAAGAACCAGATGCGCAGGGCATGTGCGTAGTAGTTATCTAGGGCTGTTGCAAGAAATTCATTGTGGGTGCATTGATAGATGTGATGGTGGATTCGCTGGTCTAACCCAATTAAAGTTGGCATATCCAAATTACCTTTAAGGGCATTAATCTCTCTTATTAAAGCTTTTGTGATTTCTTGATCAGCAGCAGTCGAACGTGTTGCGGCAAGTTCTGCAGCTTTTATCTCAAGGACTGCTCGTGTTTCTGAGAGCTGAGAAAGATTGGCAACATCAACGCGGGAAACAAACATGCCGCGGCGTGGGTAAACCTCAACAAGTTTTTCATTTGCTAGCGAGCGCAGAGCTTCACGAATAGGTGTGCGACCCATTTTGAGTGTGCTCATCAATGCACTCTCACTAATGAGTGAACCTGGTTCTAGTTCTAAAGTAATAATCATTGAGCGAATACGGCTATAGGCCGCCTCTGATAGCGAGGAGCTCTCTCTGGAGAGAATACGGATCACTTGGCTCACATCAGAGATGATATATCAGTGATATACCAATGAGAAGGCCCTGGGGGGTGGTTTTAGCTCAGGTAATACTTATAAAAGAGCCAGGCTGAGGCGCCAAAACCAACGCTCAAGATGAGCCCTCGGTACACAGCCGCTGGCATCCTGGCGGCATAGCGCCCCCCATAGGTTCCACCGATGCTGGCACCTATTAATAGAGCGATGACTGCCCCCCAATGGGCTAACCCGCTAAAGATATAGATGATGTTAGAGATCAATGAGGTCCAGCCAACAATTAAGTTCTTAGCAGTGTTCAGGGTCTTGGGATCTCGCCTGATGTCTCTTGCAAGGACGGCAATCACCATCACGCCTTGGCCTGGACCAAAGTAGCCGCAATACAAACCGCTGCCTGCGATTCCAAGCTTTTCAACCAGGCTATGTCGAGCCCCAGGAACAGGCTTAGCTTTAATCAAAAAGGACAAGCTGGCGAATAAGAGAAGAAAGGGAACCATCTTTTCAAATACACCAGGTGGCACATTGAGTAATAAGAAGGCACCGGTAGTTGAACCAATAATGGATATATAGATCAGTTTCTTGTATTCCTGAAAGTAAGCGCGCATCTGGTCTCGCACGGCAATGAGTGCAAAAAAGTTTGCTGGTGTCACACCTAATGCATTTGTAATTGCAGCGCTGACTGGAGACATTCCTGTGGCGAGTAAGACTGGGTAGGAGATAACTGATGCTCCCCCAGCCATTCCATTAATTCCACCGACGAGAATGCCGACTAGGAAGATAATGATGTACTCGAGCATTGGGTAACCATACAATCTCACTCGGGCTATTGGTAGAGAGAATCACTACTTTGCTCCTGAGATACCAGCTACAAGTCCACCGCCACCTGGGTTTTCTTGGATATAACGCTGCGGAGCTCCAGAAAATAGTGGATTTGCTCCAACAACGATGATTTCAAATTCTTTGGCAACGCCTGCGAGTATGTGGTGAATCAACTACTAATGACTCAGTATTGCTTGGGATTTATCTGCATCAAAACGAGAACCGGTGGCGCCACTTAAGACGATGATGCTTCCAGCTTTGCTTTCCATTTGGCTAGGATACTGACTATGGCATTTGCTCGTGGAGAAGCGAACTCACTGGGTTGGCGCAACCTTGTAAGCGTGGCCGCTGAACCACATTGTGGACATACCTTTCCCGCATCGAGCACACCGCTTTTAGTTCTACATCACCTCTCTGATTTACATGTCTGCGATGCGCAGTCGCCAACGCGCCCAGAGTATCTAGATCGTCACGCAGATCCTGATAGTCCAATTCGTGCACAAGTGGGAACCATTGGTACTTATCGTCCACATGCCATGCTGTCACCGCATGTAGTTGAATCAATGGTGCAATCACTTAACTCAATCACTGTTGGTCCTTTATCTGGTCATCCAATTGTTGGTGCGATCATTACTGGTGACACAACAGATAATGCGCAGAAAAATGAAGTTGATTGGTACATAGCCTTACTTGATGGCTTAGAGATTCGTCCCGATTCAGGTGATTTTTCAAAGTATGAAGGTGTGATTGATGATGGCGCCGAACATTATGACGTGCGCTATTGGCATCCACATGGAACTCCTGCAGGAAAAGAAGATGATCAAGCCCGTGCTAAGTATGGATTCCCAATTGTCCCTAATCTTTTGAACTCTTGTCGCACACCTTTTAAAGCAACTGGGTTAAATTTTCCTTGGTATGCAGTGCATGGAAACCATGATGCACTTTTGCAAGGAACAGTTACACCTACCCCTGTAGTAAATAAGGAGATGGTTGGCGGTAAGCGCTATACAGGCTTGCCATCTTCTACAAATCTCTTTGAAACATTAATGCAATTCGGTGAAGTTGGCCCTGCTGGATACCTTGCTGCAGGTGATGCCCCTTATGTTCAAGTGAGCGCAGAGATAGAGCGTCGCGCCATAGAGCGCGGTGAATATGCACAACTGCACCTTGATTCACCCGGGGAACCAAAAGGACACGGTTTCACAGATGAGAACGCGCGTAATAAAACAATGTATTACTCAACCTTTGTTCAGGGAGTGAAACTAATTGTCATTGATAGCGTCAATCAATTCGGTGGCTGGCAGGGCTCTATGGATGAAGAGCAGTTCGCCTGGCT
>JAPLBK010000090.1 GCA_026392775.1 Actinomycetota bacterium | reverse complement strand
AATTGCAGCTAATGCTTCAACTGATTTAGCCGCATCTGTTCCTCCGCCTTGGGCGAAGTCATCTTTGCCGCCTCCGCCTCCACCTAATACCGTTGAACCAATCTTTACTAACGCTCCCGCCTTAACACCACCAGCACGAGCAGCATCACTGGCCGCCACAACCAATACCGGCTTTGAATCATTAACACTGATAAGTGCAACAACGCAGTTTGTAGCCTTTGAACGCAAATCCAAAGCAATCCTTCTCAAATCATCTCCAGAAATACCATCACCTAGGACAGATGTAATGAGCGTTGTTCCATTAATAACCTTTGCACTCTTGGCAATCTCTCCCACTTGTGAAAGTGCCTGAGCAGAACGTAAGACACTTAGCTCTTTTTCAATCTCTTTCATAGAGTTGATCAACCCATTAATACGCTCTGGCAGCTCTTCAACTCGGGCACCCTTGATAATCTCTGTAAGAGAGTTGAGCAAGATGTGTTCGCGAGCCAAAAACTTATAAGCATCAACACCCACAAGAGCTTCAACGCGGCGGACTCCGGCACCAATTGATGATTCACTCAAAAGTTTAACTACTCCTAATTGACCAGAGCGAGATACGTGTGTTCCACCGCAGAGTTCGCGGGCCCAGTCACCGACGCTCACAACACGTACTTGATCACCGTACTTCTCACCAAAGAGGGCCATTGCCCCAATCTTCTTAGCGGCCTCTTGTGACATCACTTCTGAAATCAAAACGGAATCTTCCTGGTGAGTTCTCAGAACCTGCCTGAGTTGCAGTTTCTCCTAATAGTTCGCGAAAGGCTTTGTGGACCATATGTGTTGCGGTGTGAGCACGAGAAATAGCATCCCGGCGTTCAACATCGATAGCTGCTTGTCCCTGGGATCCACTTTCAAGTGATCCAGAAAGAACTCGACCACGGTGAACAAATACACCTGGCACTGGAGTTTGCACATCATCAATCTCAACGATGGCGCCGTTAGCCAATGTAATCCTTCCGCCATCTGCTAACTGGCCACCACCTTCGGCATAGAAAGGCGTGCGATCTAGAACAATTTCAACATCTTCGTCTGCACCAGCTGAACCAACTAAATTTCCATCAACTAAAACAGCAGTGACCTTGGCTTCACTTGTTAGATGTGAATACCCAATAAACTCTGATTTACCATTCTTATCTGCCACTTGGCGATACACGGAGAGATCTGTGTGCCCACTCTTTTTAGCCTTAGAGTCGGCTTTAGCGCGATCCTTTTGTTCCTTCATTAAACGGCGGAAGCCATCTTCATCTACTTCTAGACCCTCTTCACGCGCCATTTCAACAGTGAGATCAAAAGGAAACCCATAGGTGTCATGAAGTTTGAAGGCATCTTCTCCGGGAAGAACTGCGCTCTTGCTCTTCTTCAACGCTGCACTTGCCACATCGAAAATCTGTGTTCCACTCTTTAGAGTTTGCAAGAAACTTTCTTCTTCCGAAACACTGACCGAAAGGATGCGCTTTGAATCAGTAACTAACTCTGGATACTGAGTCCCCATTGCACCAATTGCTGCCACAGTGAGTTCAGACATAATGGGATCCATAGATCCAAGTAAGCGCATGTTACGAATGGTGCGACGCATCATTCGACGCAGAACATAACCACGGCCTTCATTTCCAGGTGTTACACCATCACCAATTAGCATTGCTGAAGTTCGAGCATGATCGGCAATGATGCGCAGTGAAACATCTGATTTCTCAGATGAACCGTATTTAACACCTGTGAGCTGTGACGCCTTAGTCAGAATCTGCATCGTTGTGTCAATTTCATAAATGTTCTCAACACCTTGCAATAGAGCAGCCATGCGCTCAAGTCCTAAACCAGTATCAATACTCTTTGCTGGAAGTTCTCCAAGAATGGGGAAATCGTTTTTGCCAGAACCAACTCCGCGCTCATTTTGCATGAACACTAGATTCCACACTTCCATATAACGGTTTTCATCTGCGATCGGTCCGCCTTCTGCACCATATGCAGGGCCGCGATCATAATAAATCTCAGAACACGTGCCAAACATCTGCGGCTTCGTCATCATCTAGATAAACCGTTACCCATAAACGATCCTCTGCAAAACCATAACCACCATCTTTAATGGGACGAGTCAGTAGCTCCCACGCGAGTGCGATCGCACCCTCTTTGAAGTAATCACCAAAGGAGAAGTTTCCGCACATCTGGAAAAATGAACCATGACGCGTTGTCTTGCCTACTTCATCTATATCTAACGTTCGAACACACTTTTGAACTGAAGTTGCACGCTTGTAGGGAGGAGTAATTTCACCGAGGAAATATGGCTTAAAAGGAACCATTCCTGCATTAACAAGCAAAAGATTGGGATCATCAGCAATCAAAGATGCTGAAGGAACAACGGTGTGGGTTAAGCCTTGACGGTTATCTGATTCAAAGAAGCGCAGCCAGCGCGAACGGATCTCGGCGGATTCCACTTGTGGGGATCACTCAGCCTTCTTCTTAGATCGGGATTTCTTCATCGATGCAGCAGAAAGTAAAGCTCCAGCCACTTTAACGGCTGAGCCATTTTTGTTAATGAATGAGGTGGTGGCTTCATTTACTTTGTCAGAGAGATCTTCAGCATTCTTAGTAATGCGATTAATACTCTTAAGCGGCCCGTTGACCAAAGTGACAGTGGTATGAACTTCATCAATTAACGGTGCGGTTTCATCAGTGATTACTTTGAGAGAAGCTTTAGCCTCATCGATAAAACGACCTAAACGAATAATCACGTAGGCAGCTGCGATGGCGATAACCATCAGCGCACAACTTGCGATTATTGTTGCAATTCCACCTGGACCCATGTTATTAGCCTACCTGAGGCGCTGCTTTAGGAGCGCCATCAATACCGCTCTCCTTGCGTTGCGCCGTAGTAATAGGAGTTGGAGCACCGGTTAATGGGTCTCCACCGCTTGCAGTCTTTGGGAAAGCAATAACTTCACGGATCGAATCTGATCCTGTGAGCAAAGCACACACACGATCAAGACCCAATGCAATTCCTCCATGTGGAGGTGGTCCGTAGTTGAAGGCTTCTAATAAGAAACCAAATTTGCTTTGTGCCTCTTCATCACTTAAACCAATAACGCTGAAAACATCTTTTTGAATTTGGCGATCATGGATACGAATTGATCCACCACCTAATTCAGTACCATTTAAAACAATGTCATAGGCGTAGGCAAGAGCTGATGCCGGATCCTTAGCAAATGTTTGTGCAAACTCTGGCTTAGGTCCAGTAAATGGGTGGTGAACGGCAGTCCAGCCACCATTATCAGTAGGCTCGAACATAGGTGCATCAACAACCCACAGGAACTCCCACTTATCTGCAGGAATCAAATTGCAACGCTTACCAATCTCTAAACGAACCGCACCTAATAAACTAAGCGATGCACTGCGCTCACCTGCAGCAAAGAAGATTGCATCTCCGAGCTTTGCTCCAGCCGCTGCTGCAATTCCTGCAGATTCTTGTTCTGAAAGATTCTTAGCAACAGGTCCGCCTAAAGTTCCATCTTCATTTACCAAGATGTATGCAAGACCCTTAGCACCGCGTGCTTTAGCCCAGTCTTGCCAGGCATCTAGTTCGCGGCGAGGTGATGCTGCTCCCCCAGGCATAACAACGCTTCCAACATAAGGTGCTTGGAAGACTCTAAAAGTGGTTTGTGCGAAATATGCAGTGTGTTCAGTAAGTTCATAGCCAAAACGAAGGTCTGGCTTATCTGAACCATAACGAGACATTGCATCGGCATAAGTCATGCGCTGTAGGGGAAGTGGAAGTGTGTAGCCAACTGCCTCCTTCCAAATCTTTGCAACAATCTTTTCAGCAACAGCCAAGATGTCCTCTTGATCAATAAATGACATTTCAATATCGAGCTGTGTGAACTCTGGCTGGCGATCGGCTCTAAAGTCCTCATCACGAAAACAACGTGCGATTTGGTAGTACTTTTCCATTCCAGCCACCATCAACAACTGTTTAAAGAGCTGTGGTGATTGAGGCAATGCATACCAACTACCTGGCTGCAGACGCACTGGAACTAAGAAGTCACGGGCACCTTCTGGTGTTGAACGGGTTAAATACGGCGTTTCAATCTCAAGAAAAGCTTCATCTTCCATCACTCTACGGATAACTGAAGTGACCTTAGAACGCAGACGAAGATTTGCCGCTGGCTTCTCGCGTCGTAAATCTAAATAACGATATTTCAAGCGCACTTCTTCGCTGATATCTGAATCATTTCCTGAATCAACTGGAAAGGGCAACGCCGCAGATTCACTCAAAACAACAACGGTGTCACCCATAATTTCAATTTCACCAGTTGGAATATTTGTATTTTCATTTCCAGCAGGTCTAGCTAAGACTTCACCAGTGATGAGCAAACACCATTCCGCACGCAAGGATCCAGCAATCTTTTCATCTCGAATAACCACCTGAACTGAACCAGAGGCATCGCGCAGATCAATAAATGCAACTCCACCATGATCGCGACGCCTGGAGACCCAGCCGGCCAAAGTAACGGTGGTTCCGGCATGGGATTTGCGCAATGAGCCTGCGTCATGAGTTCTTAACATGGTTGCGTTCTACATCCCTATAGTTAAATTGCCTTGATTAATGAAGCAATCTTAACCGATGAAGTGGCGCCAGTTTTCATCTCTTTTAGCTCCACCGTTGTGCTAGAAATCTCTGAATCCCCCAAAACGATGACATAGCGCGCACCGTTTTTGTCCGCGCCTTTCATAGCACCCTTCAAGGCTCGATCTCCGAAAGCAATTTCAACGCTCTTTCCCACAGCTCGCAGTTCACCAGCGATTTTCATTGCCATCTCTTTTGCTGCATCACCCAGTGGAATGATGAATAAATCTGATACAAAAGAATTTTCATTAATTACGCCCTCGGCCTCTGCGGCAAGCAAGGCTCTATCAACACCTAATCCAAATCCAATTCCAGATAGTGACTGCCCGCCGAGCTCTGCCATAAGACCGTCATAGCGGCCTCCCCCACCAATTCCAGATTGAGCACCTAGAAGTTCATGAACGAATTCGAAAGTAGTGCCGGTGTAGTAATCCAGACCTCGCACCATGCGTGGATTGAGTATGTAAGAAATACCTAAGACATCAAGATATCTCTTGACTTGCTCGAAATGTACACGCGAACTCTCATTCAAATAATCAATGAGCAAAGGTGCTTTGGCCATCGCATCTTTTATCTCAGGACGCTTGTCATCAAATAATCGCAGCGGATTGAGGGCTGTCCGCGCACTGGTTGCCTCATCCAAGCTCATGCCAGCAATAAATTTAACTAGATCAACTCGGTGGGCATCTCGTGATTGAGAATCTCCCAAAGAAGTAATTTCAAGACGATATTTACTTAGACCAATAGCTTTGAAACCAGCATCTGCGATGGCAATTACTTCAGCATCAATAGCTGCATCATCTAATCCAATTGCTTCAATACCCACTTGGTAGAACTGGCGATATCGCCCAGCCTGTGGACGCTCTGCTCGAAAGAATTGGCCTGAATACCAAAGTTTGGCTGGTAGTTGACCGCGATCTAATCCATGTTCAATGACTGCACGCATCACGCCTGCAGTTCCCTCCGGACGCAACGTGATGGAGCGATCTCCACGATCTTGGAATGTATACATCTCTTTTGAAACAACATCAGTTGATTCGCCAACACCGCGAGTAAAAAGTTCTGTATCTTCAAAGACTGGAAGTTCAATTAACTGATAACCCGCTTTACGTGCTGGCTCAATTAAGGATTCACGTACAAACTCAAAAGCTGCAGAGCGAGGTGGAACATATTCACTCACGCCTTTAGGTGCTTGAATCTTTTGCCCGGTCATTAGTAACGACCCTTGAGGGCAGTCAAATATGGATTGCTCTTCTTCTCAGCGCCCAAGGTGCTATCGCCATAGTGCCCAGGTAGGACTCTTAAGTGATCTGCCATTGGCATAATTTTTTTGCGCAAAGTTTGCTCCATCGCCTCAGCTGATCCACCCGGCAGATCAGTGCGACCTATGGAACCAGCAAAGAGAACATCGCCGCTAACTAATAGTTCATCATCGACTACAAAAACCAAAGAGCCTGGTGTATGACCAGGGGCGTGGATGGCTTTAAATTTCATGCCCACCAGCTCCACAACTTCCTCATTGCGCAATTCTCTTACATCCCCAGGTTCAACAAAGTCCATAGCCGATAATGTCGCTGCAAATTCTGGGCTCAAATATTGCTCTGGGTGCGAAAAAGCTATGCGATCAAGTGAGTGAATATAGGCAGGGATTGAATATCCATCTGCAATAGGTTGAATAGAGAAGGTGTGGTCGAGATGGCCATGTGTAGCAATGACTGCAACAGGCTTGAGTGAGTGTCTTTTTAGAACTTCATCCAACATCGCTGAAATATCGGGCATACCTGGATCAATGATTACACACTCACTGCCAGCCTTTGGGGCTATGACCCAACAGTTAGTGGCATACATAGGGGCGGCAAAAGAGTCGACTAGCATCGAATTCACCCCTTCGCCCACGCTTAAAATTAGGAGCGATTGACGCTCACACACCTGAACAGGGTACCTTTTACCTCCGCACGATTCACGCTCATCCAAGGTGCGCCTTGAGTGAGCACGCACACTGATAGCGACGTTCTACATTAGAACAACGCGCTGAAAGGGAACACACCATGAGCGAATTCAATCCAACACCACAAGCAAGTGCAGCATCAGCACTAATCGGAGATCCTTCAGCGTTTGGCCGAGTGGCCGAAGATGGAACAGTCTTTGTTCGTACCTCCTCCGGCGAAAAAGCAGTGGGTTCGTATCCTGGTAAGACTTCAGAAGAGGCTCTGGCTTACTTCGTTCGAAAATTTGAACTCCTTGCGGCAGAAGTTGCTCTCCTTGCAGCCCGTATTAAAAGTGGCGCACTAGTCCCATCAGATGCTTACACGGCAGTGAAGAAACTGCGCGATCAAGTAAAAGACTTAAATGGTGTTGGCGATCTCGATGCTCTTGCTGCATCAGTTGAACAGATTGAGCCACTCATTGAGGGACATCGCGAAGCCTATGAAGCTAAGAAGGCAGCTGAAACTGCAGCTAAGGCCGCTCGCCGCGAACAGATTCTTGTTGAGAAGGAAAAGATTGTGGCAGAGGCAGAAAGCCTTGCACTCTCTGAGAGTTGGAAAGTAACTGGAGATCGTCTCAAGGTCCTCCTTGATGAATGGAAATCTGCACCCCGTTTAGATAAAAAAGCAGATGCTGATCTTTGGAAGCGTTTCTCATCATCTCGAAACAAATTTGATAAGCGTCGTCGCACACACTTTGCTGCCCTTGAATCTGTTCAAAAGGTTGTTGTGGATGCCAAAAAGACCATCATTGAGGAGGCAGAAAAATTAGCAACATCAACTCAATGGGTCCCAACTGCTAAGCGTTTCAAAGCTCTTATGGATGCTTGGAAAGCTGCTGGACGTGGAAAGCCAAGTGATGATGCAAAGATGTGGGCCAGATTTAAGGCCGCGCAAGATCAATTCTTTACTGCCAAAAACGCCGATCTAGAAAAGCGCGACACAACCATGGCTGCCAACCTTATTAAGCGCGAAGAGTTAGTTGTACTGATCGAAGCACTTTTGCCGATCACTAATGTGGATCAAGCCAAGAAGGCTCTACGCGATCACTTAAACGCTTGGAGCAAGATCGGTATGACTCACCGCGATAAGCGCGCATCCCTTGATGCCCGCGTGCGAGCTGTGGAGAGCGTCATCAAAGAATCTGAAGCTGAAATCTGGCGAAAGACAGATCCGGCAGCTAAGGCTCGCGCCGAAGAAGTTGTTAAGCAGTTGAGTGAATCAATTGAAAACTACGAAAAGGTTGCTGCAAAGTCTGAAGCTGCTGGAAATGCTAAAAAAGCAACAGAGGCTAAAGAATCCGCTGCAGCTCGCAGGGTCTGGTTGGAAGAGGCTGAAAAGGGTTTAGCTGAATTTAACTAATTGTTGGTGGTGCGATAAACATCGTAAACACCTTCAATATGTCGTACCGCTGCCAACACCGCATCTAGATGTGTCGCATCTGCCATTTCAAATGTAAAGCGTGAGATTGCTGTTCGATCCTTTGTTGTACTCACCGCAGCACTAAGAATATTGACCTGCTGATCTGAAAGAGTGCGCGTCACATCTGCAAGCAGTGAAGCACGATCTAATGCTTCTACTTGAATATTGACTAAAAAAACGCTGGCTGTACCCAACCGCCAAGAAACATTCACAATACGATCACTTTGATTTCGCAGTAAATCATCGGCATTAATGCAGTCATTCCTGTGAATAGAGACTCCACTGCCCTTGGTGATAAATCCAATAATTGCATCACCCGGAACAGGGGTGCAGCAACGCGCTAACTTAACCAATACATCATCTGCGCCTTCAACATCTATCGCATTGCTAGAGCGTCTTATTGCTGGAGCACGAGAAGGAAAAGTATCCATCGTTGGTTCTGGATGTGAATCCTCAGCCCCCATTGATACAACAAGCTTGTCAATAATTGAGGCCGCTGAAACATGGCCATCCCCCACCGCTGAATACAACGCATCAATATCTGGATAGCGAAGTTCATGTGCTAGTTCAAGAAGAGAATGACCTGCAAAAATCTTTTGCAGGGGAAGTCCAGCTTTTCGCATTTGGCGAGCAATAGATTCACGTCCTGCATCAACTGCTTCTTCGCGCCGTTCCTTACTAAACCAGGCTTTGATCTTTGAACGGGCACGAGGACTTTTTACAAAGTTAAGCCAATCTCGACTTGGTCCTGCATGTTCACCCTTATTAGTAACAATCTCAACTACATCACCATTATTTAACTGTGACTCCAGTGGAACAAGTCGGCCATTTACTTTTGCACCGGCGCAACGAATACCAACATCGGTATGGACAGAGAAGGCAAAGTCCACCGGAGTTGAACCACCTGGAAGAGCAATAACGCTTCCCTTTGGTGTAAAAACGAAAACCTCTGGTGTTCCCAAATCAAAGCGCAGAGCCTCTAAGAACTCAGATGGATCCTCAGTCTCTTTCTGCCACTCATGCAATTGCCGCAGCCATAGCATTTCTGGAGAAGTCTCATTGTTTTCAGGGCCTTGCTTATATTTCCAATGAGCCGCAATACCAAACTCAGCACGTGAGTGCATGTCAAATGTTCGAATCTGGATTTCAATAGCTTTACCAGTTGGTCCAATCACAGTTGTGTGAAGTGATTGATATAAGTTGAACTTAGGCATAGCGATGTAATCTTTAAATCGACCAGGAACTGGACTCCATCTAGCGTGGATTGCGCCAAGAACTGCGTAGCAATCACGGACATCTTCTACTAATACGCGGATGCCAACTAAGTCATAGATGTCGTTGAACTCACGGCCTCGAACCACCATCTTTTGATAGACCGAGAAGAAGTGCTTTTGCCGTCCAGTGACAGTTGCCTTGATTCCATCTGCATCTAAATCTTGCGTAACAATCTCAATCACATCATGTGTTAACTTATCGCGCGAGGGTGATCGTTCAGCAACTAAACGAGCTATCTCTTCAAATTTTTTAGGCTCTAACACTTCAAAGGAGAGATCTTCTAACTCCCACTTCATGGCGTTCATACCTAAACGGTGTGCAAGGGGTGCATAGATATCTAGCGTCTCACGGGCTTTACGCGCAGCGTTCTCTGGCGAGACATATTTCCATGTGCGCGCGTTATGAAGCCGATCAGCTAGCTTGATAACCAGCACTCGAATATCACGAGACATCGCAACAACCATCTTGCGCACAGTCTCAGCCTCTGCTGTTGGTCCGTACGTGAGCTTGTCTAGCTTTGT
>JAPLBK010000053.1 GCA_026392775.1 Actinomycetota bacterium | reverse complement strand
AGGAATCATCAAGTAATTAACTAGGACTGACGCTTAACAAGTTGGTGGGTGTTTTGGAAATCTCTTGAAAAAGAGGCCAAGACACCCACCTCTTGCGTAACATGTACGTTTATACTCGCGCCGAGGTATTAGCGAAGGAGAGCAATGTTTGCAGTTCTAATTGATCAGTTCTGGTCGCTGACAATTGCAGGAATCGCCCTTGGGTTTATCTACGTTTTGATCTCCCTTGGCTACACCATGGTTTATGGAGTGCTACGCATGATTAACTTTGCGAACTCCGAGATCTTTATGTGGGGAACATTTGGAACTGTAATTACCTCACGCGATATTTTTCATTACACACAAACTTCAGAGCCAGCAACGGGTGCAAAACTTGCCTTGGTATTAGTCACAAGTTTGTTCATGTCAATGTTGGTTGCCGGACTGACTGCAGTCTTTGTTGAATTCGTTGCTTACCGTCGCCTTCGCATGAAGGGTACTAACAGACTTGCAACTCTAATTTCTGCAATAGGTATATCAATTGCTCTACAAGAAGTGATGCGTCTATTAACAGACTCACGACCAGTTGGAGCTCCCCGTGTTCTTGAAAAGATCATTTTGACTGAAGTGTGGGGCGCAAACATTCGCCTTGATACAGTAATTGCAATTATCGCCGCTGCAGGTATTTTCTTTGTTCTTGAGCGCTTTATTAAGCTCTCTCGTATGGGCAAGGCAATTCGTGCCGTTTCTCAAAATGAAGATGCAGCAAAACTTATGGGTGTAAACCTGAACCGCGTTATTACCACAACATTTCTTGTTGGGGGATTAGCAACAGGTGCTGCAGGCTTCTTCTACATCACTGTCTTTGAATACACTAAATTTAATATTGGTTTCACAATGGGTATGGCAGCTTTTACTGCAGCTGTTCTAGGTGGAATTGGGAATATCCGCGGTGCTTTCTTCGGTGGACTCACATTAGGTCTTCTTGAGGTTTATGCCTCTGCAGTCCTTGGCACCCAGTGGAAGGCAGTAACTGTCTTCATCGTCTTAGTTCTCGTTCTTCTCTTGAAACCAAATGGCCTATTTGGCGAAGCCGTCCAGACAACGAGGGCATAACTCATGAAAATTAGAAACTACTGGAATCTTCGCGACTGGGGTGCAGATATTTGGGAGCGAGCTAATCGTCTCAAGCGAGTTGCAATTGCAATTGGCTCAGTCATTCTTGTTGGACTTCTTCCGTTTGCTGGCGCGAGCTTTTTAGCAACACCAATCGCTGCCTATGATGCAGTTTTAGTCTATCCAGTTGGTGTATTCGTTTTGATGGCCTTAGGTCTTAATATTGTGGTCGGTAAATCAGGAATGCTCGATCTAGGCTATGTGGCTTTCTTTGCTATCGGTGCCTACACAATGGCATTAATGGGAACACATACTGGATTAAACACGTGGGAGATCATGCCCTTTGGCATCGGCTTTGCAATGTTGGCAGGTGTGATTCTCGGTCTTCCAACACTTCGCCTGCGTGGTGATTACCTTGCCATCGTTACTTTGGGTTTTGGTGAAATCGTCCGCTTAGTTTTACTCAACTCATCATGGAGTAAGGGGCCAAACGGAATTGCTAACATTCCAATGCCTCCAGATATCGGGCCTTTGAAGTTTAAGTTAGATGATCAAAAAGTCTTTTTTTGGGTTGTTGTCATAATGATTATGTTAACCATCTGGATGATTCGCCGCCTGAGCGTGCGCCGTCCGGGTCGTGCTTGGGAGGCTATTCGTCAGGATGAGGATGCTGCCGAACTCATGGGTGTACCAACTCTTAAGTACAAAATCTGGTCATTTACATTAGGCGCAGCCGTAGGTGGTGCTGCTGGTGTGCTTTATGCATCCAAGAATCTATTTATTGCACCTGAAATGTTCACACTCAACGTTTCAATCTTGATTCTCTCCTGCGTGGTATTTGGAGGAATCGGAAATATCTGGGGTGTGGTTGTAGGAGCAACAATTCT
>JAPLBK010000097.1 GCA_026392775.1 Actinomycetota bacterium | reverse complement strand
GTTCTTTTCCTATCGCACAAATCCGCATTAGCCCCATGCAAAGATGTCACGAAACAATCGCACCCTGGCTTGGCGCACTACCAAAATCTACCCAGAAGCTTCTGGTGAAGGATGAGAATCTCACTGAAGTTGATTATGGAAGTTGGAGTGGAAAAAAATTATCTGTTCTTTCGCGCAACAAGTTATGGAAGACGGTCCAAGGTAATCCATCTGCGATGTATTTTCCTGACGGTGAAGGCTTAGCTCACATGCAGCAAAGGGCTATGACAGCAGTCCACGACTCCTTGAATGTCAAAAGGGGTGGAGTTGCTGTACTAGTCAGTCATGGTGATGTGATTAAAGCCATTGTCGCTAGCGCCCTTGGCATGCATCTAGATGACTTTCAGCGCATCGTTATTGATCCAGCCTCTGTCACCATTTTGGATTATTCAAATGGAAAAGCTCGTCTGACGCTAATGAATGATTCTCGCTCTGTTCTACACGATGTTTTAGCTGGTCCCAAGCGTAGTAAAAATCTACTTGGCGGTGGAGCAGGAAAATGAGCTACGAGTTTAAGAGCGTAGACCGCTTTATCTGTGGAACTGTTGGAGAACCGGGTGAACGAGAGTTTTATCTTCAAGTTCGTGCTGGGTCAGCCCTTGTCAGTGCATCCCTTGAAAAGACCCAAGCTTCAACGCTGGCGCAGCGATTAGAGATTTTATGCAAGCAAGTTGCCAAAGAAGATGCGACATTAGTTCTCGATCGAGTCGAGCGCGATGATGCAGCCCTTGAGTCACCAGTGGATAAGGATTTCGTCATAGGCGCAATTTCTATCGCTTGGGATGATGCTTCAAAGAGTGTATGTGTTGAGCTGTTTTCAATAAAGGAGATTGAAGTCGAGGACGAAGTTGCAGATATAACGATGAACTTAACCCTTGGACAGGCAAAGGCTTTCATTACGCGAACTAATGCAGTGGTAAATGCTGGTCGTGTTCCATGTCCATTCTGTTCTCTACCGATTGATCCACGTGGTCATTTATGTCCTAGGGCTAATGGCTACAGACGATAAGCGCACGATTCTGACTTTTGGAGAAATGTCAGTTACAGGTCGATTAGTTGATGCATCGAATGCAACTCTCTTTGCAACCGTTACACACCAGGACACCGAGATCGCATGCATCTATAAACCAGTTGCGGGGGAGCGCCCGTTATGGGATTTCCAGGACGGAACGCTGGCCGATCGCGAATACGCAGCTTTCCGGGTGAGTGAATTTCTCGGTTTGGATCTAGTACCACTCACTATATTGCGTGAAGGTCCTTATGGAATTGGAATGGTGCAAGAGTGGATAGATATCGATGAATCGATTGACCTTGCCGAATTCTTCTCTCAAGACTTACCGCAACTTCGCTCAATGGCTTTTTTCGATGCAATAATTAATAATACCGATCGCAAGATTGGTCACTTATTGCCAGATGAGAGTGGACATCTCTTTGGATGCGATCATGGGGTTACATTTCACGAAGAGGACAAGCTACGAACAGTGTTGTGGCAATGGGCTGGGGATGAACTAAGTGCTGATGAATTAAAGACGTTGAAATCAATTAAAGATACTTTGGGTAAAGAATTGGATTTATCGGCTCATTTAACAGAAGTAGAGATCGCCGCTTTACGTGAGCGAGTGTTGAGGTTGCTAGACAGTGGCGTGATGCCTATGCCTAATCCGGAGTGGCCAGCTATTCCGTGGCCTGCTTTCTAGCGGCAAAGTTACTAGAATCCATCCATGAAATCCTGGCCTTTAGTTGCAGTTCCACAACTAAATAAATCCGTCAATTTTCCTCAGATATCACTCACTAATTCTAAAACACTAAAAAAGGAATTAGTTGCAAAGAAAGATCTTTATCGCATGTATGTCTGTGGCATCACACCATATGACTCCACCCACCTTGGCCATGCAGCTACATATGTAACTTTCGACCTGATCAATCGATATTTGCGTGCAAGTGGATCAGATGTTCTTTATGTCCAAAATATTACTGACATCGATGATCCATTACTCGAACGGGCCACCCGAGATAATTTAGATTGGCAAGATTTAGCAACTTCTCAGATTGAGCTTTTCAGGGGTGATATGTTTAATTTGCGGGTTATTCCACCCGCTCATTACATCGGAGCAGTCGAGGCGATAGATCTAGTCACTGAGGCGGTCACAGCTCTACAAGCCACCGGATCGATCTATGTAATTGAAGGGGATCTATTTTTTAAGAATTACTCATCGCCTGACTTTGGCTCTATTTCACATCTGGACAAAGAAACAATGAAAGAGATCTTTTCCCAACGTGGAGGAAATCCAACTCTGGCGGGAAAGATCGACCCGTTGGATTGCTTAGTGTGGATGGCTAAGCGTGAGAATGAACCCGGTTGGCCCTCAATTCATGGAGTAGGACGACCAGGTTGGCACATCGAGTGCACGGCAATCGCCTTGAAATATCTTTCCCCGATTGAATCAGATCCGACTTGCATCGATATTCAAGGTGGTGGAAGTGATTTGATCTTTCCGCACCATGAAATGTGTGCTTCACAGGCAAAAGTTTTAACAGGTAAAGATCTGGCATCCACTTATGTTCATGCGGCTATGATTGGCCTTGACGGTGAAAAAATGAGTAAGAGTAAGGGAAATCTTGTTTTTGTATCAAAGCTCATTGACTCTGGCACACATCCCATGGCTATTCGCTTTGCTCTGATGTCACAGCATTATCGATTAGATCGGATGTGGACCGATGAGTTGCTGGAAGTGGCGACAAAGCGTGTTGCGAAGTTACGAGATGCGATTGCTTCACCCGATGTTGCACCAACAAAGCCAGTAATTGAGAAGATGATTCTGGCCTTGAGCAATGACTTAGACACACCAACTGCTTTAGCCCACCTTGACAAGTGGGCGCTAGATTCAATAAGCGGAGTTAGCGGTGGGGACGTTGAGGAGCTAGTTACAGCGTTAGATGCACTACTAGGTTTATCGCTTTAATCCTTTGTTCTGCGCCTTAAATATCGCTCAAACTCTTTTGCTATTGAATCTCCAGACACATCAGGAAGCTCAGCTGCATCTTTAGAATCCTCTAACGCTTTCACATACTCAGCTACATCATTATCTTCCTTTGCCATTTCAGTAACATCCTTTTCCCATTCATCAGCAGCCTCTGCTAGATCTGCAGGTGGGATAGATATCTCCAAGAAATCCTCAAGCGAGTTAACAAGTGAGAGTGTGGCTTTGGGTGATGGTGAATTTGATGCATAGTGGGGGATTGCAGCCCAAAGTGAGACTGCATCAATTCCTCGTCGCATGCAGCCATCCCCAATAATTCCTAAAATTCCT
This sequence comes from Actinomycetota bacterium, assembly GCA_026392775.1. Next base: position 23,790 of record JAPLBK010000097.1, on the reverse strand, counting down.
GTTGGTCCCTCGTAACTAGATACCTCAACACCAAGTCGCCTCGCTAAATCTGGATGCGCACTACTCCCGCTGACTGAAATGGGGCGAGAGTGTGGGACATCGGCCAACATCGATCCCAGAGTGACAATCAAGGAGACTTCTAGATCATCGGCCAGGTCAAGTAGCTCACGAGTGAAACTCTTCCAACGCATTGAGGGTTCGGTGCCCTTAACGACGACTAAATCACGGTCATAATCAGAAAGAACAACTCCAAATATCTCAGTCGTTGGCCAGGTGATGTTACGTATTTGTGAATCATCTACATAGATAAGTGGGCGATTTACTTGAAAGTCATAGAACTCTTCAGATTCGATATCTGCAATTAGCTCTGGAACAACGTCGTTAGGTTCATTTTGCCAAGCAGAAAGTAAATGCTCTATCGCACCTGTTGCCGCTTCGCCGGCATCATTCCATCCTGAAAAGGCCATTACCATGATCGGATTACGAAGAGCTGGGATGTGGTGTATCTCCATAGGACTAAACCTTAGGGTAATCTTGCAGGCTTCTGCTAGATATAAATCTTAAAGGAGACATGTGAAGGTTTTTTTCGACGCAGTCTTTTTTGATATGGATGGCTTAATGGTTGATTCTGAACCCGAATGGCTCAAATCCGAGAGTGAAATCACCGCTGCGTATGGGTATCAATGGCAGCCTGAGGATCAGGTGGCTTGCTTGGGCGGGCCTCTCTCGCGCGTTGGTCAATACATGCACCAGAAGTGCAAACAGGCTGAAACACCAGATTTTTTCACCGACAAACTCATAGAGGTTCAGTCCGAAAGGATGCGATTAAACACCCCGTTTATGCCAGGGGCTTATGAATTGGTGAAAGATCTTCAACATAATGGGGTTAAGACTGGATTGGTTTCAGCTAGTCCGCGACTCATTGTTGATGCTGTATTGGATAATGTGGGTACAGATCTTTTTCCTTTCTCTATTTCAAGTGATGACGTAAAAAATACAAAACCCCACCCAGATGCTTATCTCAAAGCCGCGAAGTTAGCGAATAGTGATATTTTAAATTGCTTAGTATTTGAAGATTCATTAACTGGTGTCGGCGCTGCTACCAGCAGTGGGGCGTGGTTGGTGGCTGTTCCACACTTAGTTCGTATAGATGAATCTGAACGTGTGCGGGTAATTAGATCCCTTGAGCAGCTTAACTTTGCAAAATTACAAGATCTGTACGCAGATTTTTCAGCAAATATTTAGCTGGTGTGAGCAGGACAAATAGTTTTGAAATAGCACCAATCGCACAGGCGGCTAGGTTTAGGTGGCCAGTAATCCTTTTCAATTGAGGCGAAGATGTCTCTAGCAACGCGCTTTAACGCTTTTTCTGTTGCTGCTAGATCAGTTAAGGTTGGCGTGCTCTTAACGACTTTCCCATCACCCAAGTAAATAAGTTGTAGTAGACGCGGTAGTACGTTGTGAGTTTTGAAATAGAGAAGAGCGTAAACGCGCAGCTGGAAGAGGGCTTTCTCTTCCCATCCTGGCTTGGGTGCTTTTCCAGTCTTGTAATCCACAATACGCACTTCACCCGTTGGCGCAACATCTAAACGATCGACGTAGCCATGCAGATAGATTTCATCAGAGAAGTCATTTTCTAGGTGCAATTCACGGTGCGTTGCTTCAAAGCTTTGTGGATTTTCTAAGGTGAAGTAGGTGCGCAAAAGTGATTCTGCTCGATCAAACCATTCCTTTTCATTGGTGACCATTTCCATCAGCTCTGGTTTCTCGGCCATCTGCGCTTGCCAACGAGATGGCAAAAGTTCGATTGCACTCTGAGGTGTTCTATCTGTGGGAGCATTTTCAAAGAGGTCATGCAAAACTGTGTGGACTAATGTTCCGCGCTCAGCATCCAGTGAAGGCGGTTGCGGAAGTTGATCGATGACACGGTATTTATAGAGTTGAGGACAGTTCTCAAACTCGCTCACCCGACTAGGGGATAGGCGCAGTGGCAGGTTACTCACGTACGGCAACATACCCGCACTTGCTTCACTTATTTGACCTAAGATGCTCCCGTGTCGAATCAAGGTTTCTTTGCTGCGGGTGATCGCATTCAACTCACCGACCCCAAAGGAAAGCTCTATAGCTTCACGATAGTTCCGGGCAAGGAATGGCACACGCATAAAGGCTGGATCACCCACGATGATCTCATTGGGATGCCTGAGGGCTCAGTTGTCAGCACGACTGCCGGCTTAAAATTCACAGCCTTCAAGCCGCTGTTGGCTGACTATGTATTAACTATGCCACGCGGTGCAACGATTGTTTATCCAAAAGATGCCGCGATGATTGTTGGTTTGGCAGATGTTTATCCAGGCGCACGAGTGCTCGAAGCTGGAGTTGGCAGCGGTGCTCTCACTATTTCATTATTAAGAGCTACTGGTGAAAAGGGACATGTTCATTCAATAGAGCGCCGTGCTGATTTTGCAGAGAATGCTCGCTCAAATGTTGATGCTTATTTTGAAGTTACACCTAGTAATTGGAAATTAACTGTGGGGGATTTGCAGGAGCAAAGCTTTGATAGTGAATTTGATCGTGTTATTTTGGACATGCTGGCACCATGGGAGTGTGTTGATATCGCTGCCCGCGCTTTGCGTCCAGGCGGTGTCTTCATGTCATATGTTGCAACCACAACACAGCTCTCTGCAACAGCTGAAGCAATAAAGCAAGATGGTCGATTCACCGAGCCTGAGAGCAGTGAAACTCTGGTTCGTGGATGGCACCATGAAGGTTTAGCTGTTCGTCCTCAACAGCGAATGATTGGGCATACGGGATTTTTGATTCAAAGTCGCCGCATGGCCCCTGGCGTTGAAGTGTTGGCTCGTCGTCGCAGGCCATCAAAAGGTGCATACGGTGTCGCGGAAGAGTGAGCGTTTAGTAAATCTCACGATCGCCCTGCTTGCTACGAAGAGATACCTGACTAAAACAGAGATTTTCACCTCGGTTGAAGGTTATGAGGGTACTCCGGAGACAAAAGAGAGAATGTTTGAACGCGATAAAGATGATCTACGTTCGCTGGGGATTGATATTGAAGTGGGTAGTTTTGATCCATTGTTTAATGATGAAGCCGGTTACAAGATTAAACAAGAAAAGTATCAGTTTGAACTGGGTGACATATCATCTATAGAAGTCTCACTCCTTTCTTTAGCAGCCGAAGCTTGGCAAGAAGCATCATTTGGTGATGTATCGCAAAGAGCGCTTTTGAAACTCCGCTCTATTGGTATCCCCAGTGATGAGCTATTCATTCCTGCAACTATTCACAAACTCAATGACGGTGGACAGGATTTGTCTCTGATAACAAAAGCGATAGCACAAAGTCAGTGTCTAGCTTTTCCTTATCTGGATTCAACCTTGAGTATAAAAATGAGAAGCATTGTTCCGATTGCTCTATCGACTCGCAATGGTTTCTGGTACTTGTCGGGTGTTGATCAAGAGATACAAGAGATTCGAACATTTCGAGTAGATCGAATAAGTAGCGCAATCACGGTCAGCAAGGGACCAAAGGATTTTGAAGTTCCAACTGGATTTGATTCAAGCAAAACTCATCTGGAATCACCGACACATGAATATGCCCTAATTGATGTTCGAGTAGGTAAAGCTGCCTCTCTTCGCGCTCTGGCCATCTCCTCACAATCATTGGGTGAGTGGGATCAGATAAAGGTTCCAATTTTGAATCTCGAATCTCTCTGTTCAATAGTTTTATGGCATGGACCTGACGCCTTCGTCCAGGAACCGGCAGAACTAAGAAATCTCATCGCTGAGCATCTTGAGGCGTTGGTGAAAAATCATGGCTAAGAAATTCTCAGCACCTCTTGAGCGTACAGCGCGACTTCTAGATCTCGTTCCCTACATAACTTCTCATCAGGGCATCTCATTAAAGGATCTCGCAGCGGTGTTTAAAGTTGATCAAGCTCAGATGACAAGTGACCTTACGACACTATGGATGTGCGGGCTACCTGGCTACACACCTCTGGAACTGATGGATTTGAATTTTGAATCTGGTTTTGTAACTATTCATAATGCGGAAACTTTATCAAAGCCTCGCTCCATTACCTTTGATGAAGGAGTCGCTCTTGTTCTTGGTTTAGATTTACTACGTTCCGTGATTTCACCCGAGAGAAGGGATCTCTTGGAAAGAATCGATCTCTTGTCTCAACGTCTAGCTGGACTGATAAAACTCCCCTCGGCATTATCTGCAACTTCGGTTGTCAATCAAGAAGTTTCAGCCGCAATTAGCGATGCATTGAAATCTAGAATGGGACTTGAGATCTCTTACCATTCTCTTTATCGCGATGAAATCAGCACCAGAATTATTTTTCCAATCGAAATTGTTGAAAGTGAAGGTCATCTATATCTCAGTTCCTACTGTTATACCGCCTCTGACTTTAGAGAGTTCCGAATAGATCGAATTCAAGGTGCAGCGGTTCAAGAAGTTTTACAAGAGATTCCGAAGAGTTCTGTCCAGCAATCACGTTATACCTGCACGATCAAGGTCCTAATTCCAACCCGTGCGGTAGCCGAACGGTTCAAACAAAGTGAACTTCAAGTAAACACTGCCTTTGATTTTGAAACTTACTCATTCCAGTGGATAGAGCGCTCCATCATGGCCTCTGGACGAGCGGTCTGCTTGCAGTCACCCCCTGACGTTAGAAAATCAATAGCAGCAATGGCTCAAACGATGCTGGATCGTTACAAAGCACGCTGAAATCGCCTACCCATTCAAAGGGATCTGATGTAACCTAGACCTAAATATTAGCCAAGGAGTTAACGTTATGAATTTGGGTCCAAGAGAGATCGTCATCCTTCTCATTGTTGTACTTGTTTTGTTCGGCGCGAAGCGTTTGCCGGATTCAGCCCGCTCACTTGGTCGCTCTATGCGCATTTTCAAGAGCGAAATGAAGGAAATGAAAGCTGATGACGGTGTGATCGAAGAAGACGGCAAAACCGAGAAGTAGATAAATGGCATCTGTTAATGAAGCACGGATGCCCCTTCTAGACCATTTACGCGAATTTCGAAAACGAGTTCTTCGTTCTGCGATTGCAGTGTTGGTTGCATTTAGTGGAGGGTGGTATTTCTACGATTCAATCATCGTCACATTAGCTAAACCAGTGTGCGACTTGAAAGTTGCCCAGCAATCCGGTGCGGCTAGTTGTGGTGCTCTTTACATCAGCGGTGTTCTTGGTCCACTTGATTTACAGATTAAAGTCGCACTATTGACAGGCATTATTGTCTCAGCACCATTTTGGCTATACCAACTTTGGGCCTTTATCGCCCCAGCCCTGCATAGAAAAGAAAAACGGACCAGTGTTCTTTTCGTCGCAGCGGCAACCCCATTTTTTGCGATGGGTACGACTCTAGGCTATTTGATTCTTCCGGTTGCAATCAAAGCTCTTTTTGGATTTACTCCCAATTCAATTAGTAACTTGGTTAGATTTGACGACTATTTGGATTTCGTTCTCAGAGTGATTCTGTTTGTAGGACTTGCTTTTGAACTACCAATCTTCCTTTTGACATTTAATTTGATTGGATTTCTACGCGGCAAAACAATTTTGAAACCATGGAGAATTTGGATCTTCACAATTTTTTTCTTTGTTGCAGCACTATCACCGACAGCAGATCCTTTAAGCATGGTTCTCTTATCTGGACCCTTGATTTTCTTCTACTTTATGGCTGGATTGCTAGCGGTGCTGGTCGATCGGCGACGAGATAAGAAAGCTGTGTCCGTCGAAACGGGTGGTTCTGCGATTGAAGCACCAACACCCATTAAGGAATAGCCGATAGGGTCTTCCCATGTGGGCCTTAGTTATCAATCCAGTTTCTGGCCAAGGCAAAGGTGCTCGGATCGGAACCTCTGTTGCCGGTTATCTCAATAGCCGTGGGATTAACTATGAAATTATCATCGGGCGCAACGGCATGGACCAAGCAGATTCGCTTCAAAGATTCCTTGATCGCAATCCAGATTGCAGTGGTGTTATTGCAGTTGGTGGAGATGGGCTGCTTCATCTAGTTCTACAAAAAATTACTCCAGCACAAGTTCCATTAGCTTTGATTCCTGCAGGAACAGGAAATGATTTCGTTCGAACTTTGGGTTGGTCACCCGATGATCTTGATGCGATTCTTGAAGCGGTCTTGTCTAAGGGCCCGAGCTCTGTGGACCTGGGATTAGTCGATGGAGAGTGGTTTGGGGCGGTTTTATCGACTGGATTTGATGCGATTGTAAATGAAAGGGCCAACACGATGTCATGGCCAAAGGGGCCTAATAAATATAACGTAGCTATAGCGATAGAACTACCTAGATTTACCCCGCGTCATTATGAAATCGTGTTAGATGACCGAACCATTTCTACACAGGCGATGCTTATTGCCGTTGCTAATGGTCGTTCTTATGGGGGAGGGATGTTAGTTTGTCCTCAATCCGACATAGCTGATGGCTATTTTGATGTCATGGTCTTGCATCCAGTCTCAAAATTAGAGTTTATAAAAGTATTTCCTCGTGTGTTTAAAGGGACTCATATTACCCATCCAGCTGTTGAAATCGTGCGTAGTAAGAGTGTGAAAATCACAGCCGATGCAGTGGCATATGCCGATGGTGAACGAGTAGGGCAACTCCCGATAAGCGCTCAATGTATGCCAGGTGCTCTAATGACGTGGGTGCCATGACAACCCCAGCAGAGAAATTCGCCGCCGCTAAAGTTCGCCATCAGTATAAAGAAACTACGGCTTTTGTTCAGAGTTTTGATTTCGAGTTTGATCCCTTTCAGGTTGCTGCTTGTCACGCAGTTGAAGAGGGGAGTGGTGTTCTAGTTGCCGCCCCAACTGGTGCCGGAAAGACTGTGGTTGGAGAATTTGCTGCCCACTTAGCTCTTAAACTTGGTAAGAAGTGTTTCTACACCACACCGATTAAAGCGCTTTCAAATCAGAAGTACTCAGAGTTTGTTGCGATGTTTGGTGAAGATCGAGTCGGTCTGCTCACTGGGGACACGAGTATTAATGGTGAAGCAGATGTATTGGTTATGACCACTGAGGTTTTGCGCAACATGCTCTATGCCGGCTCCAATACTTTGACGAACTTGGGTTATGTCGTGATGGATGAAGTGCACTATTTGGCTGACAAGTTCCGCGGCGCGGTCTGGGAAGAAGTTCTGATTCACTTGATGGAAAGCGCTCAAGTTATTTCACTATCAGCAACAGTTTCGAACGCAGAAGAGTTTGGTGAATGGTTGGCTGAGGTTCGAGGCAATACTCAAGTCATCGTCAGTGAAATCCGTCCTATTCCGTTGTATCAACACGTCCTAATCGGTAATCGACTTCTAGATCTTTTTGAAAAGCCTGGACAGATAAACCCCGAGATCCTGCAACGAGAGCGTGAAGCCGTGCGCAAAGCATCCTTGAGCAGAAATCGACGGGGAAGATTTAATGAAGCTCAAGATCGCTTATCTCGAGCCGACATCATCGAAAAGCTTGCTAATCAAAATTTATTACCGGCCATCACTTTTATCTTCTCCCGAGTTGGCTGTGATGCAGCCGTTAAACAATGCCTGCACGCGGGATTACGTTTGACTTCCACACAAGAGCGTGAAGAGATCCGCGCAACAGCCCTGAAATACACTCAAAACATTGCAGAAGAAGATTTAGAAGTTTTAGGTTTTGATGATTGGCTCACTGCGCTAGAACGTGGAATTGCAGCTCACCATGCTGGGCTCTTACCAAGTTTTAAATCTGCTGTCGAAGAGCTTTTCCAAAAAGGTCTCATCAAAGCAGTCTTTGCTACAGAGACTCTGGCACTTGGAATCAATATGCCTGCTCGGACTGTTGTCTTGGAGAAGTTGATCAAATACAACGGAGAATCTCACGTGCCAATCACTCCAGGGGAGTACACACAGCTCACGGGACGTGCAGGTCGCCGCGGGATTGATATCGAAGGCAACGCTGTTATCCAGTGGTCTCCAACTGTTGATTCCGCGTCAGCTGCTGGTCTGGCTTCCACGCGTACATACCCTTTGCGTTCCTCTTTTGCTCCCACATACAACATGTCGATTAATCTCATCGCAAGATTTGGCCGTGAACGAGCTAGGCGTTCTCTAGAATCTTCTTTTGCACAGTTTCAGGCGGACCGTGCGGTAGTTGGTTTATCCAGGCAGATAGCCAAGAATGAAAGTGCGATTGAAGAACTACTTTCACAAGCTGTTTGCCATTTAGGAGATTTTCTGGAATACGCTGGTATTCGTCGTGAAATCAAAGAGGTAGAGACTCTTCTCTCTAAGCGAGATCACAAAAAGAGTTTTGATAACAGACAACGTGCACGTTTAGAGGCTGACCTCTCTGATTTGCGCAAGGGATTGCGTAATCACAGCTGCCATGCCTGTGCTCAACGCGAGGATCATTCACGCTTTTCTGAAAAAGCTGGACGACTTAACCGAGAAAATGATGGTCTTCACACACGTGTTCAAAGTCGTACACACGTTATTGCAAAAACATTCGATCAAATATGTCAGGTGCTAACCCACCTTGAGTATATAGAGGGGGAGAAGCCAACTACTCAAGGAAAGATTCTTACGAAGATCTACGCTGAATCTGATCTACTTTTGACTGAAGCAATACGTCGTGGAGTCTTAGATGAACTTAATGCTCCCGAACTCCTCTCAGTTGTTTCCACAATGATCTTTGAATCCCGAAATGCCGACACTGTTGCTCCTAAGATGCCGAGTCCACGGGTATCAAACGCCCTTGCCGATGTTATTTCCATCTGGGCTGAGTTAGAAGAGCTTGAAACTGAGTATGGAGTCGATTTCGTGCGCTCAACTAAACAGTTATCTGATCTGCTTAATCAAATCGCTGCTGCAAGTGAAAAGCTTCGCCCAGTATGCAAAGATGCCGTCAAGCGCATCGACAGGGGAGTAGTTGCATTCCTTATGGGAGATTTATGACATTAATGCTCCTCGATAGCGCATCGCTTTGGTATCGCGCCTACTACGGAATGCCCGACACACTCACAGCACCTGATGGAACTCCAGTCAATGCCATTCGTGGTTATATCGATATGACTTCACGTTTGTTGTCAGTTTATAAACCCAATCGTTTAGTTGCATGTTTGGATGGGGATTGGCGCCCTAGTTGGAGAGTGGAGCTTTTCCCAGATTACAAAGCCAACAGATTAGAGGAAGAAAGCGATGAGGAAGAAGAGCCAGAGACCCTGACGCCACAAATTCCTATTCTCTTGGACCTATTAGATCTCTTCGGTATCCCAGTAGTGGGCGTAGATGACTATGAAGCTGATGATGTTATGGCTACCTATGCTGAGATTGAAAAGGGACCTATTCGGATCGTGACGGGCGATAGAGATCTCTTTCAAATGGTCGATGACAAACGTGATATCAAAGTTGTCTATTTGGCTAAAGGTATTTCTCAGCATGATTTAGTCGATTATGCATACGTTACGAATAAGTATGGGATTCCTGGAGATCGTTACGCACTTTTTGCAATGTTTCGCGGAGATCCATCTGATGGGTTGCCAGGGGTTCGAGGCATTGGCGAAAAAGGAGCAGCATTAATAGCAAATGCTTTTGGTAATATCAATGACGCGTTAGCAGCTGCACACGCAGCTCATGATTCCCTTCCACCAGCTTTAGCTAAGAAGATCATCGCTGGCTCTGATTATCTAAAGATTGCACCAACAGTTGTCCAGGTTGCCCGCAATGCACCTCTTCCTGAAATAGATCTATCAATGCCTAAATCTCCAAAAGATCTATCTGATATCTATCAATTCAAGGAACGCTATGGATTAGGCGCCAGCGTTGATCGTTTGATCAGTGCTCTAGGGTGGTAAACCTTCTTCTATCGGCCCTAAGCGGACTACTTCTTAGTGCAGCTTTTGAACCGATTGCGATGTGGTGGTTAGCACCAATTGCCATTGCATTAGAGATGTATGCGCTATCAAGAAGTGAACGAACATTTTTAAGTGTCCTGGCCTTTGCACTCACATTTAATCTCGTCTTATTACACTGGACCAGTATTTATGTGGGCTCTCTGCCATGGATCATCCTGGCCACAGGGTTAGCTCTTTTCTATCTGCCTCTCGTAGCGGTCAAACGCCTAGGAATCTCCTTCTTCCCAATTATATTTATTGTGTTGGAAGAGATCCGTAACCATTTTCCTTTTCAAGGTTTTGGTTGGGCGAGAATCGCTTACTCTCAAGCCGATGCTCCATACGCCAAGATCGCAGCTTATGGGGGAGCGGTGGCGCTTTCTGCTATGACTGTCTTAATCGGGCTATTTATTTTCCATCTTTTTCGAAAACAACTGAATTTTCTGATTCTTTTACCAATCGCATTGGTATTAATACCCATTAATGTTGCAATAAATCAGACCACTAATGCATTATTGATACAGGGAAATGTTCCCAAATTAGGTTTAGATTTTAACTCCAGAGCGACAGAAGTTTTTAATAATCACGTTAAAGAGACTAAAGCTGCCTTGCAAAGTGAGAAGAAGGTCGACTTTATTCTCTGGCCTGAAAATGCAGTCGATGTTGATCCTTTTCGAAATCCAGACGTCTTTGAGACGCTTAATACTTATGCGATTCCACTTATACTCGGTGCCATTGTTAACAGAGATGAGGAAGTTCTCAATACCTCAATATTATGGACAAAAGAGAAGCAGAATGTCTATATAAAGCAACACCTAACACCCTTCGGTGAATACATTCCATTGCGCTCACTGGCCACCAAAATCTCACCATTAGTTGAGGATGTTCGTGACTTTAGCACCGGAAATGAATCGGTAATATTCAATGTCGCAGGCGCGAAGATTGCACCGATTATATGCTTCGAATTACTCGATGATCAGATCCTGCACGCTGCGGCAAAATCATCAAATCTTCTTGCTGTGCAAACAAATAGTGCAACCTTTGGAGATTCAGCAGAAAGTGCCCAGCAGCTGCAAATAACTCGAATTAGAGCTATAGAGCATTCACGAAATGTTCTTTCAGTCTCAACAACGGGATATTCCGCAGTTATTGATTACAACGGCCAGATTTTACAAAAAAGCGATATGGGGACTGCGCAGCATCTTTTCGCCGAGATCGCGCTGATTTCCAACACTTCGCCAAGAGATAGATATGGGGATTGGGCCTTAGTAATCACGCTGATCTGGCTCTTGATTGTTGCCCGTCGAGCGTATATATATCGCCGATAAGTAACATTATGTAAAGTTAAACGAACTCAGATATGGGTGGACAGGAGCAGATGAGATTCCTATCCCCGTGGGCGCCATCGATACGGCCCACTGAGGGCCAATACTTGCCCTGCATTCCGATGATTTCACCGCTGACTAGACCATGGCGCACTGATGGAAGCCCACCTGTTTCCCGTGAATATGAGCGCTCCCAATCACCTGCTAAAACACTTTCTATGGTGTGTGGAGCATGGCGCAAAGGCGACTCCTCCACCGAGATCTTTCCATCCATAATCTCGCTAATCTCGACGTGAATCGCAGTCATCGCAGCGATAAAGCGATCAATTTCGGCGATGTCTTCACTCTCGGTTGGCTCAATCATGAAAGTTCCAACGACAGGAAAACTCATTGTTGGAGCGTGGAATCCATAATCCATTAAACGTTTCGCGATGTCATCTACGGTCACGCCACTTACTTTGGTGATCTCTCTCAAATCCAAAATGCATTCATGTGCAACGCGACCGTGCTCACTTGTGTAGAGAACCGGAAACATTGGATTCAACTTAGCTGCCATGTAGTTGGCAGACAAGATCGCTGTAGATGTTGCAAGGGTTAGGCCTTCTCCACCCATCATGCGAATGTATGCCCATGAAATAGGCAAAATACTTGCAGAGCCAAATGGCGCTCCACTAATTGGTCCCGGACCAGTTGCTGGCCCTGCTAATTCATCCATCGGATGATTAGGAAGAAAAGGTGCTAAGTGAGCACGGCAAATCACCGGCCCAACCCCTGGTCCCCCGCCGCCATGTGGAATACAAAACGTCTTATGTAAATTCAAATGGGAAACATCTGCACCGAATTTTCCGGGTTGAGCTAAACCAACCAAAGCGTTCAAATTTGCACCATCAACATAAACCTGGCCACCAGCATCATGGACAAGTCCACATAGCTCGGTAATTGCAGACTCAAAAACGCCATGCGTGGATGGATATGTGACCATGATGGCTGCCAGAACCGAGGAATATTGCGCGATCTTCGCCTTTATATCCTCAATGCTTACATTTCCATGTTCATCGCACTCAATGACAACGACCTGCATACCAGCCATTACGGCGCTGGCAGCGTTAGTGCCATGAGCAGAAGATGGAATCAAGCAAATTGTGCGCCCTTGATCTGCGCGGGAGTCGTGGTAATTGCGAATAGCCAATAACCCAGCAAACTCCCCCTGACTTCCTGCATTAGGTTGTAGTGAGACTGCGTCATAGCCAGTGATCTTTATTAACCAATCTGAAAGTTGTGCAATCAATTCGCGAAATCCTGCGTTTTGTTTTGCTGGGGCAAATGGATGCAAAGATGAAAATTCAGGCCATGTCACAGCTTCCATCTCTGTTGTGGCATTGAGTTTCATCGTGCAAGAGCCCAGCGGAATCATGGTGCGATCAAGGGCCAAATCGCGATCAGAAAGGGTGCGCAGATAGCGCAGCATCGATGTTTCAGAGCGCATGGTGTTAAAGATTGGGTGGCGCAAATATGTGGTTGTACGGGTTGCAAAATCAGGAATCGACTTGCCGGCAACTCCTACTGCCCCACTACCGAAGATCTCACACAAATCCTTGAGCATCTTTGCATCTGTAGTTTCATCTAAGGAAACTCCCACGTGTGTTGCATCCACGATTCTAAGATTAATCTTTTTTCCATCTGCCTTCTTGTGAAGTGCCACGGCATCCCTAACTTCGATGAGCAGAGTGTCGAAGTAGTTCGTGTTAATAACTTTATGTCCAGATGCGCTGACTGAATTTGCTAACTCTTGTGTCTGTCTGTTCACGCGAGATGCAATTATTTTCAATCCCGTTGGTCCGTGCCACATGGCATAGAAGGCGCTCATGACGGCTAATAGAACTTGTGCGGTGCAGATATTGCTCGTCGCTTTGTCACGACGGATATGCTGTTCACGAGTTTGTAGAGCCAAGCGAAAAGCTGGATTTCCATGCGAGTCAATACTCTGTCCGACTAAACGTCCTGGCAGTGATCGCTCTAAACCTTCACGGACCGACATGAAACCAGCATGTGGTCCGCCAAAGCCCATAGGCACTCCAAAGCGCTGGGCTGAACCAACTGCAATATCAGCGCCCCACTCCCCTGGTGCTTTTAAGAGTGTGAGTGCGAGTAAGTCGGTGGCTGCAATGAGTAAACCCTCTTTTGCATGAACCCATGTTGCAAGTTGACTATAATCAAGGATTTCACCATGAGTATGTGGATATTGAACCAAAACTCCGAATACTTGAGAATGTTCCGGTACCTTAGAAAGATCAACTACTTCAACCTTAATACCTTGTGGCATAGCGCGAGTCTGTACCACTGCAATTGTTTGTGGATGCACATTGATATCGATTAGAAATACCGCATCATCACTGCCCTTATAGACGCGGCGGGCTAACGTCATAGCCTCGGCTGCTGCTGTGCTCTCATCCAGCATCGATGCATTTGAAATAGATAATGCCGTTAAATCACAGACCACGGTTTGAAAAGCAAATAGAGCCTCTAATCGCCCTTGGGAAATCTCTGCTTGATACGGCGTGTAAGCGGTATACCAAGCTGGGTTTTCCATGACGTTTCGCAGAATTACGGGCGGAGTAATAGTTCCGTAATACCCAGTTCCGATCGCATTGCGATAAACATCATTCTTATCTGCAAGAGTGCGCAGTTCTGCAATGACATCAACTTCATTGAGCGCTGTCGGTAGTGTCTCACTCAATCTCTTTGTCATTGCGATGTTCTCTGGGACAACATCTGCAATAAAATCTGCCATGGATGAATAGCCAAGTTCCATCAACATCGTTTGAGCTTGGTCCTGGGAAGGACCTATGTGTCGACGCGAAAAAGCGTCGTAATCAACCATTAACAACCTACCCCTACTCTTACAAACGGGTCCTGAGCGGCCCGAACGGGATAAGAATAAGTCCTTTTAAGCGCCCTTGCTCTTTCGACGTAGCGAGAGCTCGTCGTTAGATGCGCCACCTACGCCTTGGCCAGTGATTTCACCCTGCAACAGCGAGAGTGAACCCTCAACCTCATGCCACACCTTCCCTACTGCTATGCCAAAGACACCTTGGCCACCAGCTAGCAAGTCAATGATTTCATCAGCACTTGCGCACTCATAAATAGATGCGCCATCACTCATCAATGTCATGCTCTCAAGCTCGGTTACTCCCCTGCTGCGAAGGTGATCAACAGCGGTGCGAATATTTTGCAGAGATACGCCGGCATCTAATAAACGTTTAACGATCTTTAATACGAGAATGTCTCTAAACCCATACAAACGTTGAGTTCCTGAACCACTTGCCGTTCTAATGCTCGGTTGAACTAAACCTGTGCGCGCCCAATAATCTAATTGGCGGTATGTAATACCGGCGGCAGAACATGCAGTAGCGCCACGGTAGCCAATTTCTAGTTCCTGGGAAGTCACGGGGAAACTCGTTTCTCTTGGGGAGTGATGTAAATCTAGGGCAGCCGGCCCCCCCATTCAATGACCGACACGGTCGAAACCTCTACTAGAGATTGAGGGTTTAACGCCTTAGCCCGCAAAATCCTCAGGATTAATCTGGTCTAGGAACTCTCTAAAGCGCTCAACTTCCTGGTTCTCATCCCCTGGCGCTGCCTCGGCAGGGATCTCGATTCCTATCTCATCGAGTAGTTCAGAGCTAGCCAAAATATTGGCCGCGGCCCGCAGCGCTAGCGCAATGGCATCTGAAGGCCTGGCAGAGATGGTGTGGGTGATATCTGCGCTATCTCTGATAATGAGGTTGGCATAAAAAACGCCTTCATCTATGTGGGTTACGTGGACTGCGGTTAATGTGGCATCGAGTGCTTCCACAATGTTTTGAGTTAAATCGTGAGTCAAAGGGCGCGGGGGCTTAACACCTTGTTGAGCAAAAGCGATAGCTGTCGCCTCAACAGCCCCAACCCAGATAGGCAGGAATCGTGTTCCATCTATTTCTTTGAGTAAAACGATGGGTTGATTTGAAGGCATTTCGACTCGAACGCCGATGACCTCCATAGAAATCATCATTGGTTATGAACGAAGGCGATGAAGTCCGCCGCGAACAAGGGCTGCGTGAAGACGAATTGAAAGAGAGGCAATCTCCTTTTGCACCTCTTGCGCACGGGCCTTTGAATCAGCACCCTTCTGTCGAGTCAGCGGTGTGATTACCTGTTCAATTAAACCGATCTCACGATCTGCTGCTGATTTAAATGAGCGCAAGTGACGCGCCTCAATTCCAAAGCCAGCCATCTCTGTTACGGCCTTAGCAATTGCGAGTGCATCCCCGTCATAGTGGCGACCACGAATGGTGATCAGGCCATAGCCTTCCAATTCAACGAGTTGATCTTCTTTGAGCCCTGAGTTCTTTAATAGCTCATCTCGAGACAGACGCATCTCTGAGACTTCACCAAAGGTGTTCGGTGCCATCTCGCCATCAATAGTTGCTAGACCAAGAGTTGGACGCGGTGCAGGAACTGACCCAGTGGCCGCCGGAACAAGGCCACGATCAATTGCATCTAAATTATCTTTAATGACTTTAAGAGGTAAGTACTGGTCGCGCTGTGCAAGTAGGACATAGCGCAGACGTTCTAGATCAGAGGTGGTGAATTTGCGATAACCAGATGGTGTTCGCTGCGGCTCAATCAGACCTTCAGATTCAAGGAAGCGAATCTTAGAGATTGTTATATCTGCAAAATCTGGGCGAAGTCTGTTGAGTACTTCACCAATACTCAGATACGCGCGAGCTGGAACTGCCATTGTGAGTCTCCCCTAATTATTTTCTGCCAGAAACAAATAGCAGATGGAACTTGCCAATTTGAATCTGATCTCCGGAATGTAAAACGAGTTCTGTTACTGAAGAGTTGTTGACGTAAGTGCCATTTAATGAACCACTGTCTTTGAGAGAAAATCCTGAGGAGCTACCTTCAATCTTTGCGTGTGACCTTGAGACCGTCACATCGTCTAAGAAAACATCACTGGAAGAAGAGCGACCAATACTTGCGCCTCGAGAAGTAATCAAAAATCTAGAACCAAGATTTGATCCACGGTTAATAATCAACATCGCTTTTTCTGCTGACTGTGCGATTTCTTCGATAATGCTGCGATCTGCTGCTGGGATAGTGGCTAGAAACTCATCGAGAGCTCCAACTGAGGAATCACTAGTTGTGCGCAGACTTAGGTGCAAAGTGCTGGTGAGTTCGCTGGGCCTTTGTTCTGCCTTCACTTATCTCTCCTCCTTCACCGTCAACCTGAGGCTGACACTAAAGGGGTGAGAGGTTTTGGTCAAGCGGTAATCTGACCGTAACTGGCGGCGTCCATGAGGTCGGAAGGCGTACCTGAGACCTCAACCCTGACCAACCAGCCCGCGCCATAAGGATCGCTGTTGACGAGCTCTGGAGTTTGGGAAAGTGCGCCGTTAATTTCACTGACAACGCCACTAACGGCTGCGTAAATCTCAGAGACTGACTTTGTGGATTCAATTTCACCACAGACTTTGCCCGAAGTTAGGGTTTCGCCAATTTTTGGTAGTTGAACATAGACGATGTCACCGAGTGCTTCTTGTGCAAAGTCAGTAATTCCCATTGTGTAGAGATTCCCAGTTGCACTTACCCACTCATGCTCTTTTGTGTAGTACAAACCTTCAGGGATTAATGACACGTGTTCCTCTCATCTGCGAAAAGCCTTCGCGTCCGTAACTTATACCTGTCGCAATGTAGAGGGCTATTCCCCAAATGGCAAAGCTCCAACCTAAAACAAAGGCGATAATTCCGAGAGATGTATCACTTTTGGCTAAAAGCAAAAATGGGAAGGCATACATAAGATTGAAAGTGGCAGCCTTGCCAAGATAGGTAACAGCAAAGGGTGCCAGGCCTTTAGACTTCATCATAAGAGTGATGAGACCAAGTATGAGATCGCGGGAAATGAGTAAGACGATAATCCAAGCTGGGACGATGTCTCGGATCAAAAAGACAATCAGAATTGTCACAATGTATAGACGATCAATTGCTGGATCTGCTAACTCCCCAAAGCGAGAAGTTTGATTCCAGGCTCTAGCTAACTTGCCATCAAAGTAATCAGTGGCTCCCCCGATAGCTAAAACTACGATAGCCCATCCATCTGCCTCAATAGAAAGAGTCAGATAAACAAAGAGTGGAATACCTAAAAAGCGCAGAAAAGTTAAAGCGTTTGGAATTGAAAGAAGCGATGAATTCATTCTTTACTCCCGCTCTTTAACCCTGATCGCCACTTGCACTGGAGTGCCAGGAAATGAGAACTCCTCACGCAATCTTCGTTCTATAAAGCGACGATATGAAGCCTCAATCCAGCCATTCGAAAAGACTACAAATTTCGGTGGAGCGATTCCCGCTTGGGTGGCGTAGTAGACCTTTGGTTGCTTGCCTCCGCGAACCGGAGGTGGAGTCGCTCCTATGAGGGCTCCCAAGAATGAGTTGAGCTTGGCCGTTGGAACACGCTTTTCCCAACTATCAAGGGCGGTACGCAGAGCTGGGGCCAAGCGATCTCGGTGCCATCCTGTCTTGGCAGCCACGTTTACTCGTTGTGCCCACTCCACTTGATCAAGATGTCTATCTATCTCCCGGTCCAATAGATCCCGTCGATCCTCATCAACTAAATCCCACTTATTCATCACGATGACCATGGCTTTACCAGCCTCTTCCACCATCGTAATAACGCGCAAGTCCTGCTCGGTGATTGGCTCTGATGCATCCAGCACGACGACTGCCACCTCGCAGCGCTCGAGCGCTGTCTGTGTTCGAAGAGATGCGTAGTAATCAGTACCAGATGCCTGGTTAGCTCGTTTTTTTAACCCTGCCGTGTCGATAAATCTCCAGATCGATCCACCAAATTCAATCAACTCATCAACAGGATCTCTTGTGGTTCCCGCGACATCATCGACGATAGATCTGTTCTCGCCAGCTAAAGCGTTGAGTAGCGATGACTTACCAACATTTGGTCGACCAATAAGTGCAACCTTGCGATAACCATCTTGTGTTTGTGCTCCCCCAACTTCAGGAAGTTCGGCGACAATGTGATCAAGTAGATCTCCTGAACCACGGCCATGTAATGCTGAAACAAAATATGGTTCACCAAGTCCTAATGACCACAAGCCATGGGCTTCAGACTCTTCACGCTCTCCATCGACTTTATTACCAATCAAAATCAAAGGTTTCTTCGCTTTACGCAGATGCTGCACCAAAATATCATCTTCATCTAATGCACCGACTTGTGCGTCAACAACAAATGCTAATACATCAGCTTCCTGCATTGCTATCTCAGCACCAGCACTCACTTGAACAGAAATGCCGTCGGGTTTTGCTTCCCAACCACCGGTGTCCATTATGATGAAACGACGTCCACCCCATTCACATTCATACTGAATACGATCGCGAGTAACACCAGGTGTGTCTTCGACAATTGCTTCACGGCGTCCAAGGAATCGGTTAATCAATGTTGATTTGCCTACGTTTGGTCGTCCTAGAATTGCAACGATAGGTAATCCAAGAAGAGAGCGTTGACGAAGTAGTTCCCAAATTCGCTCAACCGTTTCATCTAAGTCAAGATTCGTTGAATCCACTTCCACGGCGTCAAATGCCATAGCCAGAGGTGAAACTGTGCGAGTAGAGTCAATCGAGTCGCGGTTTTCTAGTGAGCTCTTAACATCGACGCTTTTATCATCTGTCTCATTTTCGCGACGAAATGCACGAGCGTCTAAATCAGCTGTTAAAAAGAGCTTTAGGGCTGCGTCTGGTGCTACTACTGTTCCAATGTCGCGTCCTTCAACAACTATTCCACGTAGAGCCTGCGAAATAATCTTGCGCTGTATTCCTAAGAGCTCTTCACGAATCTGAGGCATCGCGCTAATGCGACTTACATTTTCAGTTACCGATGTTCCACGAATAGCATGAGTAATCTGTGTGTCACCTGCAAATACGTCTGGAGAATTGGGATCGGAGACGAACCTAATCGGAGCACTCTTAAGCACCTTAAGAATCTCTGCAGCTTCGATGGCATTATTTTCTAATGCAACCCACGTGACAGCGCGATAAAGCGCACCAGTATCTAAATAATTCCAACCAGCACGAATTGCAATTGCTTTAGACGTACTCGATTTTCCTGCGCCACTCGGGCCATCAATTGCTACGACTATGCCCATGAGATGAGCCTACTTCTATTTACGGATCGGATGAACGTTCCACCCGATTAATGAGAGATGATTCGATAACTTAACGGCATCATCTGCAGAAAGTGCCAAAGTGATTAGGGCATTGAGTTGTCCTGGCGAGTGTTCAATTACTAAATCTTCAACGTTTACTGACATTGCGGCGCATTCATTAAAGATCGCTCCCAATTGTCCTGGCTTATCATCAATAACAATTGGTACGTAGGTGTATTCGCGCGCTTTTCCGCCGTGTTTACCTGGAATCAGATTTCGTCCATCACGACCTTTGCGCATAAATGCTGCAATCTTGTCTTGATCATCTACTGCATCAATCATTGCGCCTAATTCCTTGTGCAAATTGGTGAGCAACGCTTTTATCTCTTGAGAATTTGAATTAATGATCTCTTTCCATAGATTCTCATCTGATGCAGCAATGCGTGTGGTGTCGCGAAGACCAGCTCCAGCTAGATCTAGCCATTCAGGGGCAACGCCATGAAGTGAGCCCGCCAAGAGTGTGGCGGTGATCTGTGGCAGGTGAGAAACTCTGGCTACAGCTGCATCATGAGAAGCCGCATCTAGTTCGACCCAGGTTGCCCCTAGGAGTTGAATCAACGCCTTAACTTTGGATATGGCCTCGGGATCGGTTTTAGAATCTGGTGTGATGATCCAGCTCCTGGAAAGAAAGAGATCGGCGCGAGCTGACTCTGCTCCCCCGACTTCGCGGCCAGCCATTGGGTGAGTGCCTACAAATTGCCTCAAAGGAAGATCTGATGCCTTAACCTTTTCTAGAGGTTCTACTTTTACGCTGCATACATCCATAAACGTCGAGTTTGGGTTTAGGGCATACTGCTCGTTTATGACCTGGGAAAGGGCTCTGAGCGGCGTTGCCAGAATAATTAGCTCCGGCTCGGAAATTGAGACTGCCCCTGTTAAATCCTGTGCCAACGCCTGATTACTGCTATCCACGTCAATCATTTCGACAGCTATGTTTTTGGCTGCAAGAGCCAATCCGATGGAGGTGCCGATAAGGCCAGCCCCCACAATTCGAACCGAGTGAATCATTACTGAGCGATATCTCGGCGCAGGGCTGCTGCCCCGTGTAGATAGATATGTGAAATCTCGTCATGGCTCTTGCCGCTCTCGATGTGCAACATCGCTCGGATAACCATCGCTAAGGCCCCTGGAACATCAACCTCTACTGAGCCAATAAGTGGCACTGAGGCAAAACCAATTTCGCGACACGCAGCTGCCGGGAAGGCTGCCGTTAAATCTGGCGTCGATGTGAAAAAGACCGAGACAACATCGCTTGGTCGCAAGGTGTTGGCTTCCAAAATCGCTTGGATCAGCTCTTTAACCCCTGCGGCTATTGCCTCTGGGGTATTTGCGCTCACTTGAGTTGCGCCTCGAATAGCTCTCATCGACATGGGATAAGGGTACCTTTCTCGGTCACTTTTTCGCTCGATTTTGAATGCTTCTAAGATAGTAAAAGTATTTATCGACAAAACCTTTTTTCGATAATTCTTCCAATTGGCCTGCTGATCTACTCCCTGACGGCTCAAATTACTTTTATCGATTTATCGCTACTCCAAAGCGGTCTTGTGCTCAACCAATATCGATATATTGCTATTGGTGCTACAAATTATTAATAAACATATTTATCTATATTTGACCTATTATCGATTTAGCGTAAAAACGTTAAAGACTTAAAACATTACGTAGATTTGTTAATTCTCCTTCATTCAGGTTTCGCCAGCGCCCCTCTGGGGTGTCTCCCAAGGAGATCGGACCGAAGTGAGTTCGGATCAGTCGAAGGACCTGAACATCGACTGCCTCCATGAGCCGGCGAATAATGTGGTACCTGCCCTCGTGAATCGAGACTTCGAGCCAGGTTGGCGATAGCTCTTTATAGGTCAAAACTCGGCCCATCCCATCCTCTAATTCGATGCCTTTGAGCAGAATTTTATCGATTCCGGTCGGCAGCTTTCCCTCATGTTCGATGATGTAGGTCTTTTCCAGACCAAAAGATGGGTGCGTCGCGCGAAAAGTTAGATCCCCGTCATTGGTCAAAAGGATTAATCCCTCGGAGTCTTTATCTAGTCGTCCGACGTGGAAAAGTCGCTCTTTTCGCAGGTCGATGAAATCACTCAGCGAAGGTCTGCCATCTGGGTCATACATGGTTGACAAAACACCCTTAGGTTTATGAAGTACTAAATAAGACTTAGACAATGAGCGCGTTATTGTCTCACCATCTACCATGACTTGAACTAATTCCGGGTCAAATTTGGAACCCATTTCACGAATCGTGAGACCATCAACTGAAACTCGGCCAGTTTCAATGAGCTCATCTGCACCACGGCGGCTTGTGATACCCGCATCAGCAATTATCTTATTCAGACGCATCTGGCCCATGGCTATCCTCCCGACAGTCAGGGGTGAAGGATAGCGCGGATGTTAGTCAGTTAGCGAATCAAGGATTTCGTCGAGGCCATCTAAGTTAGGCAGATATGGGGCCAAGGCGGGCAGATCTTCTAGGGAGTTAAGGCCTAAACGCTCTAGGAAGTAACTCGTCGTTTTATAGAGGATTGCTCCACTCTCATGCTCAATCCCCGACTCCTCCACCAAGCCTCGAGTCACCAAGGTCTTCATAACTGCCTCGACATTAACCCCGCGAATAGCTGAAACACGGGCCCGCGAGACTGGTTGGCGATAAGCAATAACGGAGAGGGTCTCAAGGGCCGCTTGGGTTAATCGAGATTGCTGGCCATCTAGAACGAATTTTTCAACTGCCAGGCTGTAGTCAGGGTTGCTATAAAAGCGCCACCCCCCGTTGATTTTACGAAGGGAGAAACCTCGATCGTCATAGGTAGTGACCAGGTGGGCCAGGGCGGCCTCAACCTCATCTACGCTCTTTTCTAGAACCTGGGCCAAAATGATCTCTGAAACAGGCTCATCAACGACCATCAGGATCGCTTCGATAGAACGCTCAACTTCTACATTAGACATTCGTACTACTTTCTGTCGGCTCGTCATCCTCTAAAACTACGGGGATATCAAACTCATCGGAAACTTCTACCTCCCCGGACTCAGATCCAGTCCAGGAGATCTGAAGCTCTCCCAAGGCAATCACTTGGTCAAAGCGTAAAACCCCTTGGCGATAGAGATCGAGTAGGGCAAGGAATCGAGCGACAACCACCAAAACGTTCTCTGCATCTGCTACTAAATTTCTAAAACTCATCGACTTAAATCTGCGCAAAGCCTCAATCACCACTCGAGACTCTTCAGCCACACTGACCATTTGCTGATAGAGATGCTCCGTGCTCACGAGCGGTGAAACTTTAGGCGTTAGGACGCGTTCGGCGATGGCGGCAAAGCGTTGTGGCCCCACTCCGATGAGTACTTCGGGAAGCAGAGCGCTCAACGTTGGATCCAGAGCGACAACTCGTGGGAAGAACTTATCGGCCGTAGAGATGCGCTCGCTAAAGGTTGCTGCAATCTCCTTGAAAGCTCGGTACTGAAGCAATCGGGCGAAGAGAATGTCGCGGGCTTCTAGCAGGGCTAGATCTTCCTCATCATCTACCTCACCACTTGGCAATAGTCTTGCCGCTTTCAAATCTAACAAGGTTGCAGCCACAACTAGGAATTCAGTTGCTTGATCTAAGCGCCAACCCTCTCCTGAGGCCTCCAAGGCCCTAATAAAGGCTATGAATTCATCAGTGACCAAGCTCAGAGAGATCTCAGTGATATCCATCTTGTGACGAGAGATAAGTTGGAGGAGCAGGTCAAAAGGACCATCGAAGTTATTGAGGTGGACGGAGAACGCGCCTGCTACGGCGTTGACATCCTTTGACTCCTCCAGTGATAAATCCATGGCGCCACACTACTTCACAGTTGCTCCAGTTCTAGGTAGCGCGTAGGCTCGCGCTCAATTCACTGAAAAGAGGTTTGACGCTTGAACGCTAAATCGACAAAGCAGGAAGATGTAGCAACCACTGCCACTCTTCTAGGCAAAAAAGTCTCAAGCATCCCCACACCTGCTCCCATCACAGAGCATGGAAATGCAAAAGTTGTTGCGGTCTTCAACCAAAAAGGTGGAGTCGGTAAAACCACTACAACAATTAATCTTGGCGCATCCCTTGCCGAGATGGGTCGCCGTGTTTTGCTGGTGGATTTTGATCCTCAGGGTGGCCTCTCACTTGGTCTAGGTGTTAATGCCCATTCACTTCCGCTGGAACAAACTGTTTATTACGCACTGATGACTCCAACTGCAAATGTCGATTCAATAGTTCTAAAATCTGCAGTACCGGGCCTTGATTTCTTACCTGCCAACCGCGACCTTGGAACAGCTGAAACAACACTTGGCGC
>JAPLBK010000124.1 GCA_026392775.1 Actinomycetota bacterium | reverse complement strand
AAGCCTCGGGCAATGGAGATTATTGAAAAACTCGAACCAACACGCCGCGGAGTCTATGGAGGCATTGTTGGCTATCTAGATTTCACAGGAAACATCGACACATGTATTGCGATTAGAACCGCCCTTATTCATGATGGCGTTGCATATGTACAAGCGGGTGCTGGAATCGTTGCAGATTCTGATGCAGAATCAGAAAATCAAGAGTGTAGAAATAAGGCAGCGGCGGTCTTAATGGCAGTTGATTCTGCAAATAGATTGCGAAAGAACTAATGGAGCAATCAATAGCAATTGGCGTGAGTATCCTTGTTGTTTATGCCATAGTCCTTCTTATCGGAAAGAAGTTCAAACTTTCTGCGCGCTATGAAAGAAAACCCCGTGTGCTAAATACGTGGAGCGCACTTGATGAAGGTATTGATCCAACTGAGCAGGATAAAAAATGAGCGTTCTCGATTCAATCATTGAAGGGGTGCGCGAGGATTTAGTAGCTCGCAGAAAACCATTAGCTCAACTGCAAGAGGCGATGGATGAAGCGGCGCCAGTACGCGATCCTTTAAACACATTGCTAAGCAATGAACTCTCAGTAATTGCTGAAGTCAAGCGCTCTTCCCCAAGTAAGGGAGCACTTGCCACAATTGCAGATCCTGCAAGTTTGGCAGAGCAGTATGAAAGCGCTGGAGCCAGTGTCATCAGTGTTTTAACTGAACGACGTCGCTTTGGTGGATCACTTGCTGATTTAGATGCCGTTCGTTCACGAGTGAATATTCCAATTTTGCGTAAAGATTTTATGGTTGACGAGTATCAATTCTTTGAAGCACGTGCTCATGGTGCCGATGTTGTGCTTCTGATAGTTGCAGCATTAAGTAAGTCACAGCTTATTGATTTTCATCAACTGGCTGAAGGCTTAGGCATGCGCTCACTTGTCGAAGTACATACCCATGATGAACTTGAAAGAGCATTAGATATTTCACCACGTATTGTTGGTGTCAATTCTCGTAATCTAAAAACATTAGATGTTGATGCTGGCGCATTTGCCGAACTATTACCACTCATTCCAAAGGATTTGGTACGGGTGGCAGAATCTGGTATCTCTACACGGGCCGAGGTGGAGTTTGCGCAAAGTAATGGCGCTAGCGCAATTTTGGTGGGTGAGGCCTTGGTTAAATCTTCCAATCCAGAGTTGGCGATGCGTGAACTTCTGGGCGAGGATAGGATTGGCCCATGAGAATCCAGACAAGTGATGTTCTTGGCCATTTTGGTCAATACGGTGGACGCTTTGTGCCTGAAGCACTTATTGGAGCTTTGGATGAGTTAGAAGCAGCCCACAATGCTGCAAAAACCGATCCAGTTTTTCAAGCAGAGCTTGCCGAACTTCACCGCACATATACAGGACGTCCAAGCATCATCACAGAAGCTAAGAGATTTTCTGAACATGCAGGTGGCGCAAGAATTTTGCTCAAGCGCGAGGATCTCAACCACACCGGTAGTCACAAGATTAATAATGTTTTAGGTCAAGCTTTACTTACAAAGAAAATGGGCAAGAAGCGCATCATCGCTGAAACCGGTGCAGGACAACATGGTGTTGCCGCGGCAACGGCCGCGGCGTTAATGGGACTTGAGTGTGTTGTTTACATGGGCGAAGAAGACACGCGCCGTCAAGCACTCAATGTGGCCCGAATGAAATTGTTAGGTGCTGAAGTATTTCCGGTGACATCAGGCTCTCGCACGTTAAAAGATGCAATCAATGAAGCAATGCGCGATTGGGTAACAAATGTTGCAACGACACATTACATGTTGGGCACCGTTGCTGGACCACACCCATTTCCAACGATGGTGCGCGATTTCCATAAAATAATTGGTGAAGAATCCCGCGAACAGGTTTTAGCGTTGACTGGGAGATTACCTGATGCTGTTCTTGCATGCGTTGGGGGAGGATCCAACGCAATAGGAATTTTCCATGCATTCATTCCAGATGCTGGCGTGCGCTTGATTGGATTAGAAGCAGGCGGCGATGGAATTGAAACTGGTCGCCATGCAGCAACAATTAGCGGTGGTTCAGAGGGTGTTTTGCACGGGACTCGTTCTTATGTTTTGCAAGATGAAAACGGCCAAACTGTTGAATCTCATTCAATCTCTGCCGGTTTAGATTATCCAGGCGTTGGTCCAGAGCATGCATACTTGCATGACATTGGTCGTGCCGAGTATCGCGCGGTTAATGATGATGCTGCCATGGCCGCGTTCTCTCTCTTTTCTCGGACTGAAGGAATAATTCCAGCGATTGAAACTGCTCATGCGTTAGCTGGTGCATTAGTGATTGGAAATGAGTTAGGTCCTGATGCGACTCTGCTCATTAACCTATCTGGCCGTGGGGATAAGGATGTTCAGACAGCTGCAGATTATTTCGGAATTCCGTTGTGAGCACGGCTTTAGATTTAGTTTTTGAACAAGTTCGTGCAGAAAATAGAGCCGCACTGATTGCATATATTCCAGCAGGATTTCCTTCCAAGTCAGGTTGTGAAAAAGCAATCAAAGCCTTGGCTGACGCTGGCGTTGACGCAATTGAAATTGGATATCCCTACAGCGATCCGATTATGGATGGCCCAACTATTCAAGAAGCAGCAGAGATTTCCATCAAAGGTGGGACAAATGCTGCAGATGTTTTTTCCGCACTAAAGGTGGCAAGTGCAACCGGTGTTGCAGCAGTTGTTATGACCTATTGGAATCCGATTGAAAAATATGGTGTGAATGAGTTTGCACAATCC
This sequence comes from Actinomycetota bacterium, assembly GCA_026392775.1. The sequence goes on along the minus strand of JAPLBK010000124.1, from coordinate 12,820 downwards.
ATTGCAGACAATGGTGGCTCTGGGGTTATTACACCAGATCTGACAATTGAAGAATCTGGACGCTGGTTAGAGGCGGTTGGGAACTCCAGGATCAATCCGATTTATGTTGTTGCACCAAGTACTTCAGATGCTCGCTTAACTCAAGTAACTTCTAAAACAGGTGGCTTTGTTTATGCAGCATCTGTCATGGGAGTAACGGGAGCAAGAACTAATGTTTCAGTTGATGCTAGTGCCTTAGTTGCAAGGGTGAAAAAGACAACTGCGCTGCCAGTCTCAGTTGGTTTGGGTGTTTCAACACGTGAACAGGCAAAGCAAGTTGCAGCCTATGCTGATGGTGTCATTGTTGGTTCTGCTTTTATTAAACTGCTTCTAAACGCCAAATCTGAGCAAGAAGGCCTAGATTCGATTTCAGCATTAGCAAAGGAGTTGGCGTTAGGAGTGCGTGAAGGCCGATGAGTACTTTGCATAAGAAATACCAACCCTTTATTACGCTGCTTTGTCGCATTCTTCTTGGTGGAGTGTTGTTAGTAGCAGGGGGTTTAAAAGCTTTCAAACCCTCTGAGTCAGCTAGCGCAGTTGCTGCCTATAAAATCTTGCCAATAAATCTGGCGCACCTAATGGGCTACGCATTGCCGTGGCTAGAGATCGCTCTCGGGATTCTTCTCATTATTGGTCTCACCACACGATTAGCTGCAGTAGTTGGCACTGCCATAATGATTGTTTTTACCGCCGCAATTATCTCGGTGTGGGCCCGCGGCATCCTCATTGACTGCGGATGCTTTGGCGGGGGAGGCGAAGTTGATGCAAGTAAAGCTGCCGAAGCACAGAGCGCCTATCTCAAGGAGATTCTGCGCGATTTAGGTTTGGCTTTGTGCGGTACTTATCTATACTTTTTCCCCTACGGACGTCTCAGCATAGAAAAACCACTTCACAATATCGAGGAGCAGTAAATGGCAAAGCAGGCTAAGGCAACTAAAGCATCTGGCGGAGATAACTTCACCAGATGGTTAGTAATTGGAATGGTCACCCTGGTTGTTGCATCGGGGGCCATTTTCAGCGTTGTTGGTGAAAAGAGTAAAGCCAATGAGTCATTTGCGATCTTGAACGATTTTAAAGTTGGACCAACAGTTACTTCAACAGTTGATGACGCTAATGGTGCTGGCATTACATTTAACAATGGTGCAGCAAAAACTGTTGATATTTGGGAAGACCCACAGTGTCCAGTCTGTAATACCTTTGAGCAGGCCAATGGTGAGTTTATTGATGATTTAGTGCGCGCTAAAAAGGCTAATGTCGTTTATCACGTTCTCTCTTTCTTAGGCAATGAATCAGTTTCTGCTTCAAATGCTGCTTACTGCGCAGCTGATGAGGCTCGTTATCTTGACTTCCATAAGGCTATGTATTTGGTGCAGCCAGTACTTGAAAATTCAGGCTTCTACTCAACAGAAAATTTAATCAAAATTGGTAGTTATGCAGGTCTTACTTCCCAGAGTTTCATTGATTGTGTGACCAAAGGTTCAAAGCTAGATAAGGTGAAAGCAGCCTATGAGTCAATGGGTAAGTACAAGGTTCAAGGAACTCCAACCGTGTTCTTCAACGGTAAGTTGTGGGAGCGTAAGAATAATGGATTCATACTTGAAGAGTTCGCCGCAGCCTTCGAAGCAAGCTAAGCCTTGATTCGCTCAATTCCATCGCCAACAGTTTCATCGTTGGAGTTGGGCCCATTTACTTTTCATCTCTACGCCTTATGCATAATTACTGGTATTGCCATTGCCATTTGGTTGGGGGATAAGCGCTTTCGTGCTCACGCACCGGAAGCTAAGTCAGTTGTTTCAGAGGTTGCCATCACTGCCGTTCCTGTAGGAATCATTGGTGGGCGCATTTATCACGTGATCACCTCACCAGATGCATATTTTGGTTCTGGCGGAAACCCAATTGATGTTTTCAAAATCTGGGAGGGTGGTTTGGGTATTTGGGGGGCAATTTCACTTGGTGTCATCGGTGCATGGTGGAGGTATCGCCAATTAGCTAAGCGCACGCAATTGCCAAATTTTGCTCATTTTTTGGATGCGCTAGCTCCTGGGATTTTATTTGCCCAAGCAATTGGCAGATTTGGCAATTGGTTCAATATTGAACTATTTGGGCGACCATTAAATGCGCCGTGGGCGTTAGAAGTCCCAGCGCAATATCGACCTACGGGTTACTCTGCATTTGAAACCTTTCACCCAACATTTCTCTATGAATCGATATGGTGTGCAGGTTTGGCCTTTGTGCTTATCAGGTTAGGAAAGCGCTTAGCACCGGGGCAGATCTTTTCCCTCTATGTAATGGTGTATTCATTGGGCCGATTAATAATTGAATCTATCCGTATTGATTTTGCTCACACAATTGCTGGCCTACGCCTAAATATATGGGTCAGTTTGATTGTTGTTGTGGGTGGGGCCGTGATGTTTCGCATGCAGTCGCGCAAAGTCGATTGACTTTCAGGTAGGCTCATCGGTATGGCACTAGAAGAGGTATACCAACGCAATCTTCACCACCGCACTCATCGTGCAGGTTGGTTGCGTGCTGCAGTTCTTGGTGCAAATGATGGCTTAGTCTCAACAGCATCTTTGATGATTGGTGTCGCTGCGGCCGGTAAAACCGATCTCCTTTTGACGGTGGGGCTTGCGGGAATTTCTGCAGGTGCAATGTCTATGGCAGTAGGGGAATATGTTTCTGTTCGTTCTCAAAACGATATTGAAGAATCAGATCGCAAATTAGAAATTGAACATCTTGCTGCAGATCCTGAGGGAGAACTTTTAGAGCTCCAACACATTTATATCGCTCGAGGTCTTTCACCTGAACTTGCGTTAACTGTTGCACAAGAGATGCATAAGAAAGATCCACTTGCTGCGCACTTGCGTGATGAGTTGGGTCAGTATCCCCACACAAAGGCCCGCCCAATTCAGGCAGCAGTTGCATCTGCTCTAAGTTTTACAGCAGGAGGATTTATCCCACTCTTGGGAGCCTTTGCACCAGCTATCGGTGCTCAAGCATGGAGCATTGTTGCCTTCACACTCGTTGGCTTATTTCTTACCGGAATACTCAGCGCCAGGACCGCGGGCTCCAAGCTCTTGATCCCAACCATCCGAGTGATCATCGGAGGCTGTTTGGGCATGCTCATCACCGCAGCAATAGGAATGGTTGCCAATATCTCTGGGATTTAGCTGCTGTGGAAATTAGCGCATTTCTTGCTACCCTTTACCAGTAACACAGGGCCAAGGTTGTCCCTCACATCGTTTTTGACAACAGGAGCTCTGACGCCATGGCTTTGCCTTCCAATTACCCGCATGCACAAGGTCTCTATGACCCTGCGCAAGAACATGATGCCTGCGGTGTGGCGATGGTGGCAACTCTTAATAAAGTAGCAACACATGAGATTGTTGAAAAAGCTCTCACCGCACTTCGCAACTTAGAACACCGCGGTGCATCTGGAGCCGAACCAGATAGTGGTGATGGTGCAGGAATTCTTATTCGTATTCCAGATAAGTTTTATCAAGAAGTAACTGCTTTTGATTTACCGTTAGCTGGCTCCTATGCATCTGGCATTGCATTTGTTGAAAAGGGTGTCGATGTTAAAGCTGCAATAGAGAAGATTGCAGTAGAAGAAGGATTGAAAGTCTTAGGATGGCGCGAGCTACCAATTAACTCAAAATCACTTGGCAAAACAGCACTGTCAGTCATGCCAAATTTTCAACAGATTTTTCTTTCAGGAGCCAATGGAGAATCAGGCTTAGCTCTAGATCGCATAGCATTCTGTTTGCGCAAACGCGCCGAACATGGTTTAAAAGTGTATTTCCCTTCTCTTTCATCCCAAACAATTGTTTATAAGGGCATGCTTACAACTGGACAACTAGAAGAGTTTTTCCCAGATCTCTCTGATGAGCGAGTTATTTCACCACTTGCACTCGTCCACTCACGCTTTTCAACTAATACTTTTCCTTCTTGGCCACTGGCGCACCCTTATCGCTTTATTGCCCACAACGGTGAAATCAATACTGTTAAGGGAAACCGAAACTGGATGCGTGCACGTGAGTCTTTACTTGAAAGTGAATTAATTCCAGGAGATCTCAAGCGTTTATTCCCGATTGTTGAAATGTCAGGTAGTGACTCGGCTTCCTTTGACGAAGTTCTAGAGCTGCTCTATTTGGGTGGTCGTTCCTTGCCCCATGCAGTTTTAATGATGATTCCGGAAGCATGGGAAAATCATGAAACGATGCCGCAGAATCGCCGTGATTTCTATGCATTCCATGCATCATTGATGGAGCCATGGGATGGTCCTGCATGTGTGACATTTACCGATGGGCATCAAGTTGGAGCGGTTCTTGATCGAAATGGTTTGCGCCCATCACGTTTTTGGGTAACAAATGATGGACTTGTTGTACTTTCATCTGAAGTTGGCGTTTTGGAGATTCCTGCTGAAAACATTGTGCGAAAGGGACGCTTGCAGCCTGGCAAGATGTTCTTAGTAGACATTGAAGCTGGACGTATCATTGAAGATTCTGAAATCAAAGATCAATTAGCTGACTCTTCTCCTTACGGAGACTGGATCCAAGACGGGATGGTCAAGTTAAGTGATCTACCTTCGCGCGAACATATTATTTACCCTCACTCATCAGTGTTGCGCCGTCAGCGTACATTTGGTTACACCGAAGAAGAAGTGCGCATTCTTATTACACCGATGGCAAAAAATGGATTAGAAGCTCTAGGTTCAATGGGAACAGACACTCCTATTGCAGCCCTCTCCGATAAGCCACGTTTAATCTTTGACTATTTCTCGCAACTTTTTGCACAGGTCACTAATCCGCCCCTAGATGCCATTCGTGAAGAGTTGGTTACAAGCCTTGGCACTTCAATGGGGCCAGAGCACAATTTATTGGATCCAGGACCAAGTAGCTGTCGCCAAATCTCATTAGCTTTTCCTGTTATTGACAATGATGAGTTAGCAAAGATTATTCACGTTAACGCCGATGGTGAATACCCAGGCTTAAGTGCCCATGTGATTCGTGGTTTGTTCTTTGTTGCAGCTGGAGGTGACTCACTTCGTGAGCGCATTGAAGAGATTAAAGCTGAGGTTTCACAGGCCATTAATGATGGCGCGCACATCATTGTTCTATCCGATCGTGATGCAGATGCTGAAGAAGCACCCATTCCATCTCTTTTATTAACTTCTGCTGTTCACCACCATTTGATTCGTGAAAAAACACGTACCAAGGTAGGACTCGTTATTGAAGCCGGAGATGTGAGAGAAGTGCACCACGTTGCTCTCTTAATCGGATATGGAGCGGCAGCTGTTAACCCATATTTAGCTATGGAGACAGCTGAAGATTTAGTTCTGCAGGGAGTAATTACAGGAATTACACCTGAGAAGGCTGTGCGCAACTTAATTAAGTCTTTAGGTAAAGGTGTCCTCAAAGTTATGTCCAAGATGGGCATTAGCACTATCGCTTCATACACAGGGGCTCAAGTATTTGAAGCTATTGGTTTGAGTCAAGAGTTAGTAGATGAGTATTTTGTTGGCACAACATCTCGCTTAGGTGGAGTCAATTTAGATGTCATTGCCCAAGAGACAATTGCCCGTCACCACATTGCATATCCGCCAGGGGGAGCAATTCCTGGAACTAAGAGATTACCTATTGGCGGGGAATATCAGTGGCGCCGAGAAGGTGAACCACATTTATTTGATCCAGAGACAGTCTTTACATTGCAGCACTCCACTCGCAATAAGCGATATGACGTTTTCAAGCGCTATACCGATCGAGTAAACGATCAGAGCACACGGTTGATGACATTGCGCGGACTCTTTGGTTTTAATGAGGGTGTACGTCCTGCCATTTCAATAGATGAAGTGGAATCTGCATCAGAGATTATTAAGCGCTTTTCAACTGGTGCGATGTCATATGGTTCGATTTCTCAAGAGGCGCATGAAACTTTGGCAGTTGCTATGAACCGTTTAGGTGGTAAATCAAATACGGGTGAAGGTGGCGAAGATCCAGAGCGCTATCTAAAGATGGCTAATGGAGATTCAAAGCGTTCTGCGATCAAGCAGGTTGCATCGGGCCGCTTTGGGGTTACAAGTGATTATTTAGTTAACTCAGATGACATTCAAATCAAAATTGCACAAGGTGCAAAGCCAGGTGAAGGTGGTCAACTTCCAGGTAACAAGGTGTATCCATGGATAGCAAAGGTGCGTTATTCAACCCCTGGCGTAGGTCTCATTTCGCCTCCTCCACACCACGATATTTATTCAATTGAAGATCTCGCACAGCTCATTCACGATTTAAAGAATGCTAATAAGAATGCACGTGTTCACGTCAAGCTTGTGGCTGAAGTGGGTGTCGGAACAGTTGCTGCTGGTGTGAGCAAGGCTCATGCCGATGTTGTTCTTATCTCTGGCCATGATGGTGGAACGGGTGCATCACCGCTGACTTCACTCAAGCATGCAGGTGCTCCATGGGAGCTTGGCTTAGCTGAAACCCAGCAGACACTATTGCTTAACAATCTTCGTGATCGAATCGTTGTGCAAGCCGATGGTCAGCTAAAGACTGGTCGCGATGTTGTCATCGCGGCACTTCTTGGCGCAGAAGAGTTTGGTTTTGCTACCGCGCCACTTGTAGTTTCTGGTTGCATCATGATGCGAGTGTGTCATTTGGACACATGCCCGGTTGGTGTTGCGACCCAGAACCCTGAACTGCGCAAGCGCTTTACTGGTAAGCCTGAATTCGTTGAGACTTTCTTTGAATATATCGCAGAAGAGGTCAGAGAGATTTTGGCCAGCCTTGGCTTTAAGACTCTGCTTGAAGCAGTTGGCCATGTTGAGTATTTAGATACAAAGCGCGCAGTTGATCACTGGAAGGCCAGCGGCCTTGATCTTTCACCATTGCTAACACGTCCAGATGTCATCAGCTCGCTACACAACACTTCAGTGCAAGATCACGGACTTGATGCTGCGCTAGATAACCAACTTATTTCACTCTCGCAAGCTGCACTAGCGAACAAAGAATTAGTTCGCATTGATCTTCCTGTTCGAAACGTGAATAGAACTGTTGGGACGATGTTGGGCGCTGAAATCACGCGTAAGTATGGGGGAGCAGGACTACCTGATGACACAATCGATGTTACTTTGCATGGCTCAGCTGGGCAATCACTTGGTGCATTTATTCCACGAGGTTTAACAATTCGTCTTTATGGTGATTCTAATGACTACGTGGGTAAGGGAATTTCAGGCGGTCGCATCATCGTTCGACCAGATGAGAAATCTAAGTTTAATTCATTTGAGAATGTTATTGCCGGAAATGTTATCGGTTACGGTGCAACATCTGGTCAAATCATGATTCGCGGTGTTGTCGGTGAGCGTTTCTGTGTTAGAAACTCAGGAGCCACTGCAATTGTTGAAGGCATTGGTGATCATGGTTGTGAATACATGACTGGGGGAAGCGTTGTAGTCCTTGGACATATAGGACGTAACTTTGCTGCTGGAATGTCTGGTGGACGAGCCTTTGTTCTAGATCTTGATTCAGCAAATGTGAATACAGATATGGTGGATATTCTGGCTGTTCCAGAAGAGCAAAAAGAGATTCTACGTTCTTTGATTTCTAATTTTGCCCAAGAGACTGGTTCTGTTGTTGCTAGTAATCTCATTAAGGATTGGGACAATGCAATCAAGAGAATTTCTCTCGTTATGCCGCGCGATTATGCGCGCGTACTAGATGCAATGTCACGGGCAACACGTGAAGGTTTGCCAGTAGATGCATTGGTGATGGAGGTCGCTGCAAATGGTTGATCCAAAAGGTTTTATGACAACTGAGCGTGAAACTCCAACGCGCCGTCCAGTAGATGTGCGCATTCAAGATTGGCGCGAAGTATATGAACCACAAAGCTTTGAACACTTACAAAAGCAAGCAGGGCGTTGCATGGATTGTGGTATTCCTTTCTGTCATTCAGGTTGCCCACTCGGAAACCTGATTCCTGAATGGAATGACTTAATTTGGCGCGGGGATAAGACTGAGGCGATTAATCGTCTGCATGCTACAAATAATTTTCCTGAGTTCACTGGACGTCTGTGCCCAGCTCCATGTGAGACTGCATGTGTTGTCGCAATCAATCGCGATGCGGTGACAATTAAGCAAGTAGAGCTGCGCACCATTGAAGAAGCTTTCGATAATGGTGAAGTTAAGCCTTTAGCTCCAGATCGCATCACTGGTAAGACTGTTGCTGTGATTGGTTCAGGACCTGCAGGATTAGCGGCGGCCCAACAACTCACACGCGCTGGTCACACTGTGGCCGTCTATGAGAGAGCCGATAAAATCGGTGGTCTTCTTCGCTATGGAATTCCAGAGTTTAAAATGGAAAAACACATCCTTGATCGCCGTTTAGTGCAGATGGAAAAAGAGGGAACACGTTTTCGTGCCGGTGTGGATGTCGGAGTTGAATTAACAGGAGCCGACCTTCGCAAGAAATACGATGCAATTGTTCTAGCAGTCGGTGCAACTAAATGGCGTGACTTACCAATTCCGGGTCGTGAATTTAAGGGTGTTTACCAGGCAATGGAGTTTTTGCCTTGGGGTAATAAGCAGGCGCTGGGTGAGATAGAAGTTTCACCCATTAATGTTGCAGGTAAGCACGTAGTGATTCTGGGTGGTGGTGATACTGGAGCAGATTGCCTAGGAACATCAATTCGCCAAGGCGCAGCATCTATTACTCAACTAGAAATTATGCCGCGACCAAGTGATGAGCGACCAGATTCACAGCCATGGCCTACATATCCAATGATTTATCGTGTTTCAAGTGCGCATGAGGAAACAGATAACCGAATGTTCTCAGTGAGCACGGAAGAATTTCTGGGTGATGCCGATGGAAATTTGCGGGCAATTCGTATTGTTGAAACAAAGTTTGAAAATGGAAAGTTTGAGCCAGTAGAGAAATCATATAAAGAGATTCCAGCAGATTTCGTATTTCTTGCATTGGGTTTCACAGGCCCTGAGCAATCAGATCTAATTTCGCAGCTAGAAGTAAAGTTAGATGATCGTGGAATCATTGCCCGTAATGCTGATTTTGAAACAAGCGAAGAAGGTATTTTCGTTGCAGGAGATGCAGGGCGTGGACAATCACTAATTGTCTGGGCAATTGCAGAAGGTCGAAGTGCGGCAGCAGCCGTTGACAAATATCTCACTGGAGAGACTCAGCTTCCATCACCGATAGAGCCCACAACCCATCAACTCATGGTTTAAGGTAGCCACATGCGTAGAGCAAAGATTGTGTGCACCATGGGTCCAGCTGTTGATACGCCCGCGAAGGTGAAGGAGCTCATTGACGCTGGAATGAATATGGCACGGTTAAATCTCTCTCACGGCTCATATGAAGAGCATCAAGAGCGCCTCGATTCTGTTCGCAGCGCAGCAAAGGCTGCTGGGCGCTCAGTTGCCATTCTTGTTGACCTTCAGGGCCCGAAGATTCGCCTTGCTCGCTTTAAAGCAGGGCCACATGATTTAGCGCGTGGTGACATATTTGTTATTACAACTGATGAAGTCGAGGGAACAAAAGAGCGCGTGGGAACAACTTATAAAGGTTTACCAGGCGATTGCAAAGTTGGGGATCGAATACTAATTGATGATGGAAAAGTAACAGTTGAGGTTGTTGAAGTTAAGGCAAATGATGTTGTTACTAAGGTTATTGAACCTGGTGCGGTGAGTAACAACAAAGGTATTAACTTGCCTGGTGTGGCAGTTTCAGTCCCAGCACTATCTGAAAAGGACATAGATGATCTTCGTTGGGGATTACGTGCTGGCGCTGATTTTATTGCGCTCTCATTTGTTAGAAGCGCCGATGACATTAAAGATGTCTACAAGATTATGGATGAAGAAGGTATTCGTGTCCCAGTTATTGCCAAGATTGAAAAGCCACAGGCCGTGGAAAACCTAGTTGAGATCGTTGAAGCTTTTGATGGCATTATGGTCGCTCGTGGCGATCTCGGCGTGGAGCTTCCCATCGAAGATGTGCCATTGGTACAAAAGCAGTGCATTGAGCTAGCCCGAGATATGGCAAAGCCAGTAATTGTTGCAACGCAAATGCTTGATTCCATGATTACGAATTCACGCCCAACGCGCGCGGAAGCTACAGATTGTGCAAACGCAGTTCTAGATGGTGCAGATGCTCTGATGCTCTCAGGTGAAACAAGTGTGGGAGAGTTTGCAATTGAGGCCGTTCAAACGATGGCGCGCATCATTCAAAAGACTGAAGAAGGCGGCTTAGAGCGTATTCGTCCAATAAAGACAGCCCCACGTACTAAAGGTGGATCAATTACAAAGGCTGCAACCGAGGTTGGCGCAATTGTTGGGGCAAAGTATTTAGTGGCATTTACACAAAGCGGAGATTCAGCGCGTCGTATGTCACGTTTGCGCTCACCTATTCCAATTCTTGCTATGACTCCAGAGGTTGGAACATATAACCGCCTTGCACTTTCGTGGGGTGTTGAATCAATGCTCACTCCTATCGTTGGCGCAACTGATGAAATGGTGAAATTGGTTGACACTGTTCTAATTGATTCAGGTCGCGCTCAATTAGGTGATCTAGTCATGATTGTTGCTGGATCTCCTCCTGGAATTCCAGGAGGAACGAACGCGATGCGCGTTCATCGCGTGGGAGATGCTGTTGGTGGGGTAGCTGCGGCTTACCGCTAAGATTAGCCTCGTTCGGTTATCGCTGAACGCCTCGGTACTCCAACGGTAGAGAGGGCAGTCTCAAACACTGCACAGTGTCGGTTCAAATCCGACTCGGGGCACATGACACAAAAGGTTCGCATCCTCGTTGCCGAAGATGAAGCGCTCATTCGAATGGACCTTGTTGAGATGCTGCAAGTCGCTGGCTATGAGGTTGTGGCAGAGGCAACCAATGGCCAAGAAGCTATTGATTTAGCAAATGAACACAAACCAGATTTAGTAATTCTTGATGTGAAGATGCCGGTACTCGATGGAATATCTGCTGCTGAGAAAATTATTGATCTTGCACCTGTATTAATGTTGACAGCTTTTTCTCAAAAAGAATTAGTAGATAGAGCGCGCGATGCCGGAGTCATGGCATATGTTGTGAAGCCATTTACGATTGGTGATTTAATCCCTGCAATTGAAATTGCAATGAGTCGTCACACACAAATGCGCTCACTTGCTGCTGAAGTTGCAGATCTACATGATCGCTTAGAGACACGAAAAATCATTGATCGGGCAAAAGGTATTTTGATGAAGGCACTTAATCTCTCAGAGCCCGAAGCTTTTTCTTGGATTCAAAGAGCGGCCATGGATCGCCGAATAACTATGAAACAGGTGGCCGAGGCCGTTATTAGCCCGCAGGCCGTACCCGAGAGCTAACTTCGGTAGTTCTGCCAAAACGTTACATAACCGCAATCAAAGCCGGGCTTTTCATGCTCAATCGGGCTTGTTAAACCCTCATCCCTGCCATTACCCTGAGCGCCTCCCTGTCCCGGGACACAAGAACAGGAAAGGCACTAAATGAACAAGAAGATCAAGAGTTCACTTGCCATTGTTACTGCTGCAGCCGTTGCTTTTGGCATTGCATCAGTACCAACAGCTAGTGCAGCTGCTAAGACTTACACAATCGGTTACCAAGGCCCACTTTCAGGCGGAGAAGCATCAACTGGTATCGATGAGCAAAACGCAGTCAAGTATGCAATCAAACTATTCGAAGCAAAGAACCCAGGCTTCAAGATCAAGCTTGTTTCAATCGATGACCAGGGAGATCCAGCAGTAGCTGGAACAGTTGCTCCAGGTGTTGCTTCAAACAAGAACGTTCTTGGCGTTGTAGGACCTGCTTACTCAGGTGCAACAATTGCTTCACTTCCATATTACAAGTCAGTAAACATGGCACTTATTTCTCCATCTGCAACACGTGTGTCACTAACTGACCCAACATCTCCTGACTTTGGTGGACCAATTTTCCACCGTGTCGTAGGTAAAGATGACCTTCAGGGTCCAGCTTTGGCTAAGTACGCAACAGCAGGCGTTTCAGCTGCAAAGGTTTTCGTTTTCGATGACCAATCAGCATACGCAGTACCTCTTCGTGGCTTCGTTGAAGCTGGTTTGAAGAAGGTTGCTGGAGCATCAGTTGTTGGCGGAGACTCAGTTCCAAACACAACAACAGATTTCAGCCCAACAATTGCAAAGATCAAGACATCTGGCGCAACTGTTGTTATCTACACTGGTTATTACAGCCAAGCTGCTGTCTTCATCAAGCAGCTTCGTGACTCAGGTTCAAAGGCAGTATTTGCTGGCGGCGACGGAGTCTTCAACCAGGAGTTCCCAAAGCTTGCAGGAGCTGCAGCTGAAGGTTCAAAGGTAACTGGCGTAGGCGGACTTGCTGGAATCGACAAGAAGATAGAAGCTGACTTCGTAAAGAAGATGGGCGTTTCATCTGGTGTTTACTCAGTTGAGTCATTCGATGCTGCAAACATCTTGCTAGCTGGAATCAAGGCTGGAAAGACAACACGCACAACAATGCTTGCATTCGTTAACGCATACAACGGTAAGAGCATCTCTGGAAACACAATCAAGTTCGATGCAAATGGCGACATTTCATACGGACTATTTGCTGGTTTCACAACAAAGAATGGTGTTCTGGTTAACACAGGAATCATCAAGTAATTAACTAGGACTGACGCTTAACAAGTTGGTGGGTGTTTTGGAAATCTCTTGAAAAAGAGGCCAAGACACCCACCTCTTGCGTAACATGTACGTTTATACTCGCGCCGAGGTATTAGCGAAGGAGA
>JAPLBK010000156.1 GCA_026392775.1 Actinomycetota bacterium | reverse complement strand
CAAAGCATTAACTCTTCCATCACAATCTATGGTGCGACTCCGCATATGCATCAGCTAGGTAAAGACATCACGATCACCTACACCAATGGATCTACTGGTGTTAGAACAGAGATTTCTTCTCGCCCACTGTGGAATTTTGATGACCAACGAACTGACTGGCTTTCAAAGCCTATTACTGCAAATGCTGGAGACAGTATCTCGGTCAGATGTACCTTTGATATTGGCTTGCGCTCTCAGTTACCACTCTATAAAAATCTTTCTCCCAATTATGTAGTCTGGGGTGAGGGTACTCGAGATGAAATGTGTCTTGCCATAGTTAATTACACGAATCAATAGGTGCTTATTTTTTAGGGTGGGCTAAAAACCAGTCAACTATTTTTAAAGCAGAGCTCACATCCACATCAGGGCTATGGGCTCCACCATTAATACTCCAGAGCTCCACTGTTGTTCGTGGACATGTATAAATTGTAGGAATTGTTTCAGCACCATCAAGAGTGCTGATCAAATCAAAGGCCTCTCCCACTTGTGGGCTCATCAAACATCTATCAATCTGTGCCCACCTTTTAACACTCGTGGCTGCGCTTGTATATAAATTACCAAATAGAGATCCACCCTCAAAAAGAATCGTTGCATCACTTGTGCCATGGATATGCAAGACATTTACCTCCTTGCTTGGAGCACATGTTGCTGCATCACTATCCATTGCTCCGGCAAGGCCGGCAATAGCAGCAACACTTTCTGGACGTAAACATGCAAATTTATATGTCATGAAATGCCCGTTGGAGTGGCCAAATAAATAGATTCGCTTGGGATCAACTGATACTTTGTTGGAAATCTCATCGATGAGAGATTGAATATAGGTCACATCATCGACTGGATTATTGTTGAAATTACAGCAGGCTTTTGAAGCGTTCCAGAATTGATTACCTTGAGAATCTGGTAGACCATCGGGGGCTGCGTAAATCACGCCGCGCTTTTGTGTAGCTGCTGCCAATTGGGAAAAAAGAAGTTGACTCTGACTATTGCCGCTGTATCCATGTAAATCAATTAAAAGTGCGGTTGGAGTTTTCTTTGAATAATCACTTGGCATATTAACATTTACTGGACGTTCTCCCCCAACAATAAATGAAGAGCTGTAATTGAATTCGATTGATGATAAATCTCTGCTCACAGGGCTATTGAGAAATAGCATCCCTGTTGCAACTACTAGTACAAGAGCGATCACAGTAGAAGCTCTCTTACCTAAGCGTTGAGGTAATCCCCCGATATTGCTCTCTTTATCTTGCTTAATGTCTTTAAGTACATTAAGAAAATGAAATGCGACTCCCAACATTGACCCGCCAGCTAGCACCCACAGGGGTGGTGTGCGATTAACTGCGTAGAAGATAGACCCTGGTAGCGCAGCACATGCAATTGCATATGGCAGAGGCGAAAGAGGTGAGAACTTAAAGTAGAAGTTATAAGCAATTCCACATCCCACACCTAACAAATAAACACTGCCGCCTTTTATCCCAAGTGGACCAATCAGGTTTGCAATCACTGCGATAGGAATGAAGATAAAGGTAATTCTGCGCAGCTGTGTAGCTGAGATTGCACCAGCAACTAAAGGCTTATTAGTTCTATTATGTTTTAAATCATCGTCGTAGTCATAGAGATCATTACTCCAACCAATGATCAGCTGGCCAAGAAAGACTGTGAAGGCAATGACATATGCCGGGCCTTCCCACCAGAGCTGTGTGCCTAAAACAAAGGAGATAGCAGTAATAAGCATAGTTGGCCCAAAGTGAGCCGCTTTTAAATATGCGCGAAGTTTTAACAATCGCATGCAGTATCAACGGCCTGCGATGAGGCAACATCCATGGCAGGACTTCTCCTAAAGAAACCGCTTGGCTTTAAATGAAAGCCTGTGCGCTCAACTGGCATAACTGGCCAATCCTCTGTGCGAGGAATGTGATTAGTTCCAAATACATGCCAAAGAACAACGTCAGTGTTTTCAATGGAGCGATTGTTCTTAGTCCACTCAGGTAAACCTGCACCACCTTCATGCTGGAATGGATAATCTCCTGCTGGATAGCGCTCTGATTCAACGTTAGGTGTGACCCACAAGTGGCTATACATAAAGCCAGCGCGCTTACCTAAGATCGATTCTTTGTGGGCAAGTGGGTACGTAGTGTGACCTGGGATTAACTTATAAGCAATTGAGTGTCCCACATGATTCTTTTTGTTGGGATTTATAACCTTCCAGAAACGACTCTTAATTGGATCAACTAAACGCTGAGCTGCGCTCTCGCTCTTAAGTACTGTCTCGCTAGTTTCATATGCCCCGCCATAAGGATTCTTCTCCCCCACAGGATGAGCAAATGATTCAATCTCAACAACTGAGTTGTTAACACCATCGATCTCTAAATCCATACGGGCACACAAAATATGTTGATGATATGGCGCCCACAAACCTGGTTCTAACTCTGTAGCAGATGGGTGATTCGCTCCTGGCTTATCAGCAAGAGTTAAGACTATTCCAGTTAATTTAGCTTCAAACTCAAAAGATCCATCTTGGTAGAAATACCAGAAGTATCCGTATTCATAGTTATTAACGGTAACAATCGAGGATGCAACAAAGCGGCGACCACGGCGCACTTCCACATGGCCATTAACATCAACGTGTTTCCACAGGATTCCAAAGTCTTCTTCATGCATACAGATAGCGTTCTTTATCGTGCGCACCGTGCCATCACCCTCAGTAACGGCCACATCTAAATAGGTAATCTCGCCTAAGCAATCACAGCCCAGAGTCAGTGAGTTTGTAAAGTTTCCTAAACCAAATTCTCCTGTGTCAAAGGCGTTCTTGCGATAAGCACCCTGTGCTGGATCACCGTAAGGAATAACTAACTCTGCAATAGATAAGCGGTGGGCAATCTTGCGTGGTGTGCCCTCATCATTAAAGTGCACATCATGAATTACCAAGCCTTCCCTCTGATCAAAGCCAATACGAAATGACCAACGCTCCCATTTAATCTTCCAACCCTCAACATCAAATGAGGCACCATCTGGTTGGTGAATCATGAGCTCTTTTAGTTTTACGCTACCCCCCGTTTGAGATTCGCGATAAGGCCCTGGGGTCTGTGGAATTGGCACATCAGCGTTATCTTCAAGGCCCACAACTTCTTCGGCATCGATATCTACGATTGCATGCAGACCATTGATTGGGTGAGCATAAAAATTTGCATCCGGAGTTGGTTGGTGAAACATTGGCGTCCAAATAAGTCTGCGACCATCATCTAAGTGAGCTGGGATTTGTGCACCAATTGGCCAAGTCTCCATGTGCACAGTTGTGATGTCATTAATTCCGCGGCGAGCAAGGGCGGCAATCACAGATTTGTCTTTGCACACTACATCTAGTGCAATTGCAGATTCAATCGCACTTACTGGAGATTTGGCTCCAGGAATCTCTTTGTACTCTTTAGAAACTCCGGCAACTGTAATTAGGCCTTCACTCACTACGGCTTTTTTGCGATCCCAGATTGTTACGCGGGCTGTACGATCAAGCTTGGCACCAGATGCAAGCTCTGCCTTAGTTGGCTCATGTAGTTGCAGCATCGCAAAGAGATGATGCGCTTCAAGATTCCAGGCTTTTCGTGCATATGCGACGATTAACTCTTGTTCAGCATAGCTAAGAGGGTCTAAGGGGTGCGCAAATGACATTTACAAAGTATAGGTATGGATTAGCAATAAGTGAAATGACATTCTGTGCTGATGTCAGAGATTCTTTTATCTATCCATGCTGTCCCTGATTCAACCCCAAAAACCACTAGTCCTACCTGTAGAACTCTACAAATCACCATCGGTTTTTTGAACTTTAGTCCGCGCAACGCAGGATAGTGCAAGCTCATCATTTGGAATGACGATAGAACTCAATATTTTCTGCAGGCAATGGAGTTTTACCTAGAATCAAATCCGCTGCCTTTTCAGCAACCATCATGACTGGTGCATAGATATTGCCGTTAGTCACATATGGAAATACTGAGGCATCACACACACGCAAACCGTCAACTCCATGGACTTTCATTGTCTCTGGATCAACGACAGACATTGCATCGGTGCCCATCTTGGCTGTGCAGGATGGGTGAAGAGCAGTCTCTGCATCTTTTCTTACCCACTCTAAAATCTCTTCATCCGTTGAAACAGATGCACCTGGGGATGATTCACCTGCATTGAAATCATTCATAGCAGGCTGAGTCAAAATGTTGCGTGCAGTTCTTACTGCCTCTATCCATTCACGACGATCTTCATCGGTAGAAAGATAGTTAAATTGAATCGCAGGTTTATCTAATGGATTAGTGCTTTTGATCTTGAGCCAACCCCGGGCATCTGAATACATCGGCCCCACGTGGACTTGATAGCCATGACCACGAGTATCCCCCGTACCGTCATAGCGAATAGCAAGAGGAAGAAAGTGAAACATTAAGTTGGGATAGGCAACATCGTTATTGCTTCGTGTAAAGCCGCCAGCTTCAAATTGATTTGTTGCTCCTGGTCCTTTTCTAAAAAACAACCATGCTGCGCCAATAAATGGACGGCGCCAGAACTGTGTAATGGGTTGTTGTGTCACAGGAAGCTTGCACTTGTATTGAACATAGACCTCTAAGTGATCTTGAAGATTTGCACCCACGCCAGGCAAGTCCTTAACGACTTTAATGCCAAGTTTTTCTAGATCTTCCTTTTTGCCAACACCAGAGAGTTGAAGAATCTGTGGGGTATTAATTGAGCCGCCAGATAAAATAACTTCACGTGAAGTGAACACATGCTTCTTGCCACGGATAACTACTTCAACTCCGGTGGCTGTTGTGCCATCAAATAAAACTTTGGTGACATGTGCACGGGTCTTAACGGTTAAGTTCTTGCGATTCATGACTGGATATAAATAAGCACGAGAGGCACTTAAACGACGTCCTCGATAAACGTTGCGATCAAAGGCAGCAAAGCCTTCTTGGCGATAGCCGTTGACATCATCGGTGCGTGGATAACCAGCTTCTTCAGTTGCTTTAAAGAATGCGGCAAAAAGTGGTCCCTTGGTTGGTCCACGCTCTAATTTAAGCGGACCGTCATCTCCACGAAATGCAGAGTTTGGATCTGCTAAACAGTTCTCCATCTTTTTAAAATATGGCAAGCAGTGGGCGTAATCCCAGTTGGCCATTCCCTGATCTTTAGACCAGCGCTCATAATCCATTGCATTTCCGCGCTGCCAGATCTGACCATTGATGGATGAAGATCCACCTAATACTTTGCCACGTGCATGATAAATTCGGCGATTATTCATGTGTGGTTCTGGCTCTGATTCATACATCCAGTCGTAGTACTTACTACCTATTGGAAAAGCTAGCGCTGCCGGCATATGAATAAAGACATCCCATAACCAGTCACGACGTCCAGCTTCAAGAACGAGAACTTTATGGTTGGGATTCTCACTTAATCGATTAGCCAAGGCGCAGCCCGCTGATCCACCACCAACGATGATGTAGTCATATTGCGCGCTCATAAGGGGAAGTCTACTAATAAAGCAAGGCCCTTACTCAGTGAACTCCACCAGGTAAGGGCCTTGCCTCTTAGATTACTTTGTTACTTCTTGAGCCATGTCTTAACGATATCGGCGTGAGCATCGATCCACTTCTGGGCCGCTGCTTCTGCTGTCATTCCGCCTTCAAGGTCGGCAGCAACACCGTTCTGATCATCGTTAGTCCACTTGAAGTTCTTAACAAGTGAAGTGAATGGATCATTCGCATCATTGAGCTTCTTTGAGATTAGCTTAATGAGTGGTGTAGATGGGTAGTCAGTAAGACCACTTGCCTTTGCTGGATCTGTCCAGTCATTGGCAGGGAACTTAACGTGACCTGTTTCAAGAGTAGGAAGCTTGGCGTGAAGTGTCCATGGCTGCCATGCATAACCAATGAATGGAGTCTTGTTAGCTTCAGCCTTCATGAAACCGTCAACTAGAGCAGCCTCTGAACCGGAGAAGATAACTTTGAAGTTTAACTTGTTAGCAGAAACCATCTTTTCACCGATAGTCGTGTAACCAGCTGGGCCTTCAAACCATGCACCCTTGCCACCTGAGTCCGCAGTCTTAAATAGAGCTGCGTACTTGTTCAAATTCTTTGCGTCAACGATATCTGGATACTTTTCAACCATCCATGGAGCAACATACATACCGATAATTCCGATGTTTCCGTTTTCGCCGGCCTCAACTACAGCTCCGCGATCAACCCAGTCCTTCCAACGTCCGCCGCCCCAATCTTCGATTACTACGTCGATTGTTCCAGCTTCCATTGCATCATAAGTAGTTGGACCCTCATCCAGAGTTGTCTGAGTGATTGTGCAACCTAATTCTTTCTTAGCAATTTCTGCAACTACCTGTGCTGAAGCTGTGTAACCGCCCCATGCGTGCATTGCAATTGCGTAAGAACCGCAATCTCCTGAGGCTCCGCCTGCAGAATCGCTAACGCTCTTGCTGCAACCTGACAAAATCAAGGCTGCTGCAATTACGACAGTAACGAATGCCGAGCGGCGACCGAATAGTGATTTCATTAACCCTCCTAAAGAGTTATAAGTTTTCCCCATAGCCTAGGGCGGGTAGGGGCCAAGGGCTAGTGATTGAGGGGGTTATTTCGCGGTGTTTATGAGGTACGACGAGCACCGGCTTGCATAATCCGGTCGAAAATAACACCTAGAAGCAAGATGGCCGCACCTGCAATAAGACCTTTGCCTTGAAGTTCTGGCTTGGAGTTACCAACGATTACTAAATAACCAAGACCACCAGCACCAACGAATCCACCGATAACAACTACAGCCAGCACATAGATCAGACCTTGATTAGTTGCAAGCAAAATTGTTTTCTTTGCTGCAGGTAGTTGGACCTTTGTAATGATTTGGCGCGTTGTGGATCCTGCAGCAGTTGCTGCTTCAACAAGTGAGTGTGGTACGGCGCGGATTCCTTCACACACGATCTTTACCACCACAGGAATTGCATAGACGATACCTGTGGCAATAGCTGTAAAGCGGGTTGGTCCAAATAAACCCAACATCGGGACTAAATAAACAAATGCTGGCAATGTCTGTCCAGCGTCAAGAAATGGACGTAGCACTCGCTCTGCTCGATCATTGCGGCCAGTCCAAATGCCAAGTGCAATACCAATAATCATTGTGAGCAAACATCCCACAATAGTCTGAGTAAGAGTCAACATTGCTTCATACCAAAGACCAGATAAAACAATCGCAATGGCTAGAACAAATGCCAAAATTGCTGTTCTAGTCCCACTAATAATGAATGCTAAAGCAACAATCATGGCCACGGTTACATACCAAGGGGATGCTGATAGCTGAGTTTCCAAAGGATTGAGGATGGAATAAGAGATGAAATCTTTGAAGCCAACGGTAAAGATAGTGAGATTTTCTAGAATCCAAGCCGTTGCATCATTTGTCACTCTGGCCACCTGTGGGGCAATGGTGATTTCCTTAGGCCAAACTGCCGCCCATAACATTGTGCGAGACATGAACACAGAAGTGACTGCAAGAATTCCACCAACAATGAGTGTAATTCGCTTTAGCTTAATCTGCTTTTTGGTTGGCGGAATAAAAGTGTCTTGTCGCTTGGCTGCAGCACTGGTGCTGCGATCCAACAAGATAGCCAAGAAAACCACTGCTAATCCAGCCACAAAGCCCTGTCCCACGTTTCGAATAATCAAGGCTTCGATAACGGGCTTGCCAAGTCCCGGTGCTCCAATAAGTGCTGCGACTACAACGAAGGAAACTGCAGCCATAACTGTTTGATTAATTCCAAGAACGATCATCTGCTTAGCCATTGGAATCTGAACTTTTCTCAGCGTCTGCTTTTGCGTGGAGCCCATCGATTCTGCAGCTTCAATCGGAGATTGATTCAAATTTCTAATTGCATGGCTTGTGATGCGAATAGCTATGGGAATGGAATAGATCATTGTTGCGATCGTGGCCGAAGCCGCACCAATCATAAAGACCAGTGCAATCGGTGCCATATAAACAAGGGTTGGCAAGATCTGGGCTAAATCTAGAAATGGCGTGACAATTTTTAGGACCCGATCAGATAAACCCGCCCAAATACCGAGCGGAATACCAACTGCCAGAGAAAGAAGTACTGCCGCTAATGTCATGGCGATTGAATCCATCGTGAACTGCCACATTCCCAACGCACCGCATGCCAGCAATAATGAAACCGATAAAAGCATGGTTCGCCACTGACTGGTTGCAAAGACAACAAAGGCAATGATCCCAACAACTCCTAGCCAACCAATGATGGGAATGAGTGAGTTTGGAGCTGGAACTGCAATGATATTTCTAATGCCTTGAACAAAACCATCAATGACCCCACGAATGGGGTTAAAGAAATAAATAAATGCTGGACTCTCAGTTCGATTTCCGCGAAGATCCAGCGCCTTTTGGCCTACAAAGCTGGTGAATGCAGTGTTTTCATAGGTATCTATCTGCAGAGTATTTTTGCCATGTAATAAA
Source organism: Actinomycetota bacterium (assembly GCA_026392775.1). The sequence continues at coordinate 269 of JAPLBK010000156.1, read as the reverse complement.
CGGCCCAGCAAAATCCAGATTGTTACCGAGCCGAATAATAGATAGGACTTACGAACCTTCATTAAGCGCCACCAGAAATTAACCGCAAAACATCCTCGCTAGAGACAATTCCAAGGGCGGTGCCATTCTCATTGACCCGTACTGGTTTGTGGGACTGCAAAATAACTTGTGCAGCATCACGAATGATGGTGTTAGAGGCAAGCTCTGGCCCATCTGTGGCTTCACCTGGCTGGGCTTTTCTTGCTAAGTGCTTAAGGGTTAACACATGT
>JAPLBK010000043.1 GCA_026392775.1 Actinomycetota bacterium | reverse complement strand
TTATTTACGCTTTAACTCTCTAAGGGATGCCTTGAGCGCTTTGCGCTCGGCTTTTGCAACAGGATCTTTTTTTGTTGGAAAGATCCATTTTAAAATTAGAGCAAAGATGGCCATGACTACAAAGCCACTTAAGGCCTGTATATAAAGGCCATTGTTGATTCCACCGAGCATGGACAAAATCTAATCTAGGGGCGATGGTTTTTCTCGCTGAAACTCAGTTTCGCCTCATACGAGGCTAAAAATAGAGGAAAGAGCTTGGATAGAAAAAAGGAAACGTTTTCACCTTCCAGCATTACCTACCCATCCAAATGGAATTAATTCACCGCGATCTGCCTGAGCTCTGGATTCCATCAACCATTCGTGGTTTGCAGCATGAGATAAAAGATAGAGAGTTTCAATGATGGATTCGCACTCACTTTGAGAAATGAATTCATCTACGTTGGAATTACTGCTATCCACAGAGAGTTTGTCAGACACTTTTAACACCTCCGAATTCACTTATCTTTCCATCGCCTGAATTCCTTATCTCTGATCAACCAGCACGCCGCCAGCGTTACTAGTTGATTTCCCAACACGCGTTGGGAATAGAGAAAGGAAATGCAAATGAATGTCACTACATGATGTTGCGGCGCTTGTCGTTGCAATAGCCAATCTCATACTGCGTGTATGGGAGATGCGAAGGGATCGACGGAGAAACTCCGATGATCCCGATCAGTTAGGCGACTGATTTCGCATAAGGCAGTTGAGTCGGAATTGGCACCTCCGGCTCAACTTCATTAATTAAAGCAGAAAACTTGGTTACTCAGAGTGGTTCTGCCACACCCACAACTCTTCACCCAACTCTCACCTGCAATTAACCTGCACCATCCAACCCAGTCATCTTCCTAGCCCACTATCCATCCATGGATCTGTCACATTCATTGTTTCTGCTTAACGCCAGCCTTGATCGCCATCTCAACAATGACCACTACGGTCAACTAGAACTAGATGAACGTGCCACCTTCTCTCGCTCTCGCCGCTCTATAGAGCGCTCTGATGAACAACTCCAACGCGAGAGCGTTAAAGAGCAAGAAGCAAAATCAGCATAAGAGCCCTTAAGGCACACAAGGCCTCCTAGGTAACTAGGGGGCTTTTGTGTGTTCTTACAGAGTTCACCTGGGGTTCAACTTCATAACCCTTTCCCATAACCAACATCCTTGACGATATAGCTACTTCCCCACACCAATGCCTATCGATAGAAGGGAAGTTGCACATGTCTGAATTACTAGATTTTCCAACTTGTTATGTCTGTCGTTCCATTGATTTGGAAATTGTCATCAATGAAGATTTTGGTCCCATGACCACCTGCGGTGAGTGCGGATATTCATGGATCGCTACGTATGAAGAGCTAGAAATCCCCCTACTTATTACGAAGGCATCATGATAGAAAAACTTAAATCTGCCTCAGTCTTTATCATCACCATCATTATTTTCTTGATCTTTGTGGCCTTAGCCCCGCGTTAATTGAGGATGCGCTGTTGGAGCAATTAAATTGACTCCAACAACGCTTCATCCCTCGAATGAAACACCCATGAAGAAGATGCAAGAGCAAGATTTATCGATAAAGGTTACGAACAGTAATTCTTAAGGCTAATACAGGCCTAAATTAAGATGAACAATTCTCTAGGACTCGAAGTCCCCACCACGTCCGGTCAGCTTCTTTTTTGCCTTGCTGGGCTTCTCGTATATAACCAAGAAGATAGCCACTGCAACGGCAAACAAACCAACAATGACTATCTTCTCCATGGATTTAACCTAGTACAGCCCACACAACAAGTGCGAACACTGCAAGACCAAGACCAACAATTGCGATTGCAAATAACGATACCAAACCACGTGATGATGCAATCTTCTTAGCTAGCTCAGAAGGATTTGTCACTCTGTTGAGATCAACGATTAAGGCTTCTGCTTCACGAATCGTTGCGTATTGAGTAATCATCGCCAAGATTCCCGTTGCTGCTGCC
>JAPLBK010000103.1 GCA_026392775.1 Actinomycetota bacterium | reverse complement strand
TGGAAACCATCCATCAGCATTGAAAAACTATTACCCATTTCCAAAGACTCCTTCGAAGAAACCAGAAGGCAGATTGATATTGAGGCCTTTTGTAAATGAGAAATAAACTACTAAAGCAAAAGTCAAACTAATTCCAAAATCTTTAAGGTATTTTCTAGATCCAAAACCATATGAGACACCAAAGAAACACACTGTTGCAGCTACGACATAGCCCGCGATATCTAGCAAAATTACGTGTAATGTGATGGCAACCGCAACGATTGTCATTGTTTTAAAGTTAGCAGGTACAAAAGGATCTCCTGGTTCATCCCCATCGGGAGTACCAAGGCGGCCACGTAAAACTTCGATAATTAATCCGAGGCCCACAAAAGATGTAAAGGCAGCGACCATATAAGGAAAAGTTTGTGGGCTAACTATTGATGAGCCCTGCGGGATATCCATATGTGATGTATCCCAAGCAACAAACAGTCCAAGCAGAAAGAGAGAGCTGGCGAATGCCAGCTCCCCCTTTGCCTGCTTAGAGATCTTTAGAATCAATTAGATTCCAAGGCCCTTCATCACCGCATTGATTTCTGGGATGTGCTTCTCGAGGAATGCTTTGAAAGCAGTTCCTGCAACGAACTCGTTATCCCACTTGTTCTTTGTAATCTGTGCTTGCCATGCTGGTGAAACATGCATGATGTCAATTACCTTAACGAAGTTGAGGTAATCAGCCTTTGGAAGATCAGCTGGGGCCATGATTCCACGCCAGTTTCCGTAAACAAGGTCATAACCCTGTGAAACGAAAGTCTTAGCTTTAATACCTGGGATTGTCTTCGCTGAAGAAATTCCTAGGTAACGAAGCTTTCCTGATGCAACATATGGTGCAAAATCAAGTGCGCCAGAGATACCAACCTGTGTTGCATTACTTAGTAGAGAAGTAATAACTTCTGGACCACCTGAGTAAACAACATAGTTGAGCTTAGTTGGATCAATTGATGCCTTCTGAGCAAGTAGCCCAATTACTTGGTGATCTACTCCACCTTTGTTACCACCTGCTATAGCAACCGCATTTGGCTTAGCAACTAGATCATCTAAGAGTTGCTTCAATGTGCGGTACTTAGATGATGCTGGAACAACAATTCCATCGTATTCGCGCAAAATCTTTGCGATTGGTGTTGAATCAAGAAGATTCAGCTTTGACTTGTTTGAATAAAGTCCACCAGTCATTGCAATACCAGTAATCATTGCTGCTTCTGGCTTGCCCTTGATCTCTTGGAAAGCACCAAGTCCAACAGCTCCACCAGCACCTGGCTTATAAACAGATGCTGCTGAAGTTAGTAAGCCTTCGGCTTTAAGAGATTCAGCAATTGCATCAGCTGTAAGTGAGTAACCACCTGGATTAGCTGGAATTGTCCAATCAATATTTTTGAGTGGCTTAACATCTGCGTACCACCATTTGTTCATGCCTTTAAATGAACCAGTTGTTACAACCATACAAGTTAAATCTGATCCATCCACTCCACGACCTGGAGCTATCTTGCCAGTAGATAATTGTGTGCAGTCATCGCCGATAGTTGCTTTATTAGCCGGCTTGATTGCAGCATTCGCTGGAAGAGTCGTTCCGGCTAGAACAGCAACTGCAGTTGCTGCAATAACGAAACGAATTAAAGAATTCTTTCTCATCGATGAGATCTCC
>JAPLBK010000045.1 GCA_026392775.1 Actinomycetota bacterium | reverse complement strand
TGAAGTGAGCGTTCCAAAAGGAACGCTTGTAATTCGCGCGGCAGAACAACTTGGAATTCAGATTCCACGTTTTTGCGATCACCCACTTCTCGATCCAGTTGGTGCATGTCGTCAATGTTTAGTTGATATTGAAATTAATGGTCGTGCATTTCCAAAGCCACAAGCTTCTTGCACCATTCCAGTTGAGCCAGGCATGATTGTTAAAACTCAGTTAACTTCACCCGTGGCTGAAAAGGCACAACGCGGTGTGATGGAGCTATTGCTTATTAATCACCCACTTGATTGCCCAGTGTGTGACAAGGGTGGCGAGTGCCCATTGCAAAACCAGGCAATGAGCAATGGCCAGGGCGAAACACGTTTTGAAGGTGTGAAGCGCACATTCCAAAAGCCAATCAACATCTCTTCTCAAGTCTTACTTGATCGTGAGCGTTGTGTTCTCTGTGCTCGTTGCACACGATTCTCTGAGCAGATTGCATCTGACCCATTTATTACTTTGAATGAACGTGGTGCCTTACAACAAGTTGGTATCTATGAAAACAAACCTTTTGAGTCTTATTTCTCAGGTAACACAGTTCAAATCTGTCCGGTAGGAGCACTCACTGGTGCTGCATACCGATTCCGTGCTCGTCCTTTTGATTTAGTTTCAACCCCCTCTGCTTGTGAGCACTGTGCATCTGGTTGCGATATGCGCACAGATGTTCGCCGTGGAAAGACTTTGCGTCGCCTTGCTGGTGATGATTCAACTGTTAATGAAGAGTGGAACTGCGATAAGGGACGTTGGGCATTTAAATATGTTACGTCCGTTGATCGCTTAACAACACCTTTGGTTCGAAATGCAACAGGAGAATTAGTTGCAGCTTCTTGGCCAGATGCGCTAGCTGCAGCTGCAAAGGGATTGAAAGCATCTAAGGCTGCAGTTCTAGTCGGTGGCCGTGCAACGTATGAAGATGCATATGGCTATAGCAAGTTTGCACGTGTTGCACTTGGGACAAATGATATTGATTTTCGTTCACGCCTCTCATCAAATGAAGAACGTGATTTTCTTGCAGCACGTGTAGTTGGTTCTACTACAACGTATTTGGATATTGACCGCGCAGATCACGTTCTACTTGTTGGCTTTGAGCCAGAAGAAGAATCACCGATTGTTTTCTTACGTATTAATAAGCAAGTACGAAAGCGCGCACTAAATGTCACAGCAATTGCAACAAAACTTTCAATCGGAGTTGAAAAACTCAAAGGTGAGTTTGTAAAGGTTGCACCAGGGGCTGAAGCTGCTGCTATCACTTCACAAACACTGACCGCAAAGTCAGTGATTTTGGTGGGGGAGAGAGCTGCTGAAAGTGCTGGAGTATTGAGTGCAGTTGCAGCTCTGGCTGATTCATCTAGTGCAAAGATTGCATGGATTCCACGTCGTGCTGGAGAGCGCGGGGCACTTGAAGCTGGCGCTATCGGCAACTTATTGCCAGGTGGTCGTCCAGTAACAGATGCATCAGCGCGAGTAGATATTGCAGCGCTGTGGGGAACTGACTCATTGCCAAGTGCAGAAGGTAAGAGCACGCAAGAGATTTATGCGGCAGTTAATGCTGGTGAAATCGGTGCCTTAGTTGTTGGCGGTGTTGATCCACTCGATGGTGAAAATAGCCAAAGCGCACTTGCTGCTCTTGAAAAGGCTTTTGTTGTTTCTTTAGAAATTGCTAGCAGCGCAGTCACGCAACATGCAGATGTTGTTTTGCCAGTTGCTGCAGTTACTGAAAAGAGTGGTTCATTTTTGAACTGGGAAGGCCGCCCTCGTGCATTTGATACAGCAGTGCAAGACTCACTTAATCGTAGCGACCTACGTATTCTTTCAATAATTGCCGAAGAAATGGGAGCAACTATAAATCTTGGAACTGTTACAGCAGCTATTAAAGAAATTGCTTCCCTTGGTAAGTGGGACGGTGCTCGTGTATCGATGAGCAAAGTTTCAGCATCTGCT
>JAPLBK010000123.1 GCA_026392775.1 Actinomycetota bacterium | reverse complement strand
GGTTACCTCTGCAAAACGCATCGTCATCAAGATTGGCTCATCTTCACTCACCGGTAAAGCCGGCTCGCTGTTAGATGATTCTGCAGTTGAAAAACTTGCTGGAGTTGTCGCTGCATGTAAAAAGCGTGGCGCAGAAGTCGTTGTCGTTTCATCGGGTGCAATCGCTGCAGGCCTTGCGCCTCTCGGATTAACTTCACGGCCAAAAGATTTAGCGACTCAGCAAGCTGCTGCCTCCGTTGGCCAGGGTCTTTTGATTGCCCACTACACCCAGAGTTTTGCTAAGCATTCAATTACGGCCTCCCAAGTATTAATAACGACCGAAGATGTCGTGCGCCGCTCGCACTATCAAAATGCGCAACGTACGTTGTACCGCTTACTGCAATTGGGTGTTGTCCCAGTCATTAATGAAAATGACTCAGTTGGCACGCAAGAGATTCGCTTTGGCGATAATGATCGCCTAGCCGCCCTCGTGGCCTTGCTCATTGGCGCCGATTTATTAGTTCTTATCTCAGATATCGACGCACTCTATGACGCGCCTCCGACACAGGCTGGTGCCAAAGCAATTCATGAAGTTGCCAATATCGCTGACATCGAAAACGTAGTTCTTGGTGGCGCAGGTTCTGCTGGCGTTGGTAGCGGGGGAATGGTTACTAAAGTCGATGCCGCCCGCATTGCAACGAGTGCTGGAATTCCAATGTTGTTAACGTCATTGGCCGATGTTGATCAAACCATGAATGGCGCCGAGCTCGGTACATATTTTCATGCACACGAAAGTAAAACAACTTCAAGACTGTTGTGGTTAGCCCATGCAACAACTACACAAGGTCAATTGGTTTTAGATGCTGGCGCAGTTACGGCGATTCTGGAGCGTGGAGTATCCCTGCTTCCCGCAGGAGTAACTGCAGTTCATGGTGATTTCATTGCAGGGGACGCAGTCGAACTCGTTGGGCCTGATTCAAAGGTCATCGCGCGCGGACTTGTTGCATTCGATAGTGATGAGATTCCTGTAATGCTTGGCAGATCCACAAAAGAGTTGGCCCAAACACTGGGCCCAGAGTTTGAGCGCGAGTTAGTCCATCGCGATGATTTAGTTTTGCTCTGAAATAACTTTTAGGACTGGGGCGACTAGCGCACTTCGTCCATCGGCACTCGTTGGCTCATCACTGAGTTTTACGATGACCGTTCTATTTGCTTCATCCATCCATACAAACTGTCCGTGCAACCCCAACATTAAATTGATTCCTGGATATGGGTGCCACACTTGAGCACCGTAACCCCAACCGTAATCGAGGGTTACTGCGGGCGTCGAAATTCGCGCTAACCAACTGCTACTTATTATGGGTGAGAGTGGATTAATCAGCTCGTTGCCTATACGTGCATAATCGCGCGCAGTGGCGTTAAAGCAACAGAAAGCTTTTTCGGTCCCACCAACTCGATCTACGTTCCACGTTGCAGTGTGTGTGGCGCCAGCTTTCTGCCAAATATTGGTACTGAAGTAATCAACCAAACTTTGCCCAGTTATTTTTTTAATAATCATTCCAAGCATTTGGGTATCCACTGAGCGATATTCGGCGAAAGTTCCAGGTGCCTCACGCATCTTACGATTGTGCATTAGAAACCAGTCAACATCGGTGGAGGCATACATCTGGGCAATTGCAACGCCCCAACCAGTTGGGCCGGATGGGTAGTTATCTGAAACGCCAACCCCGCCTTTCATATCCAACAAATCTTTAACTGTGACATTATCAAAAGTCGTCCCCGCCTTGAAAGCAGGCAGAATACTTACAAAAGTATCGCTCTCTTTTAATTTGCCATCATCGATTAGCTTGCCAATCATCAATGAGGTCATAGTCTTTGCAACATTGGTTCGGGATATCTAATAGCTTTAGTTAAACCAAAGAGGGCTACGTATAGAACAAGAATGACAACGAGAGTTCTTCGAATTAATTTGAGCACGAGTCAAGCCTAACTCCCGATAGGCTTGCCCGCATGGATGCAAAGGCGTTAGTTTCGCAGCTAGCTGATTCGGCGCGTACTGCCGCCCGCACCTTGAGTGTTACCTCTTCAGCAGAGCGAAAAGCGGCACTGCTAGCCATAGCCGATGCAATTGATTCGCGAAGTGCGGAAATTATTCTCGCTAACGAGAAAGATATAGAACGCGGACGTAAATCAGAACTTAACTCGTCACTTCTCGATCGATTGTTATTAACCCCAGAGCGGGTTAAGGGGATTGCCGATGGTGCGCGCCAAGTTGGCGCCCTTGAAGATCCACTCGGCAAGATCCTTCGTCAGTCAGTATTGCCAAATGGAATCGAACTCAAACAGATTACGGTGCCATTTGGTGTAGTTGGAATGGTCTATGAGGCACGACCAAATGTCACAGTCGATGCTGCCGTTATTTTATTAATGTCAGGAAATGCGGCGTTGCTCCGCGGATCTTCCAGCGCACAAGAGAGCAATCAAATTCTCGTTACCGTGATGCGGGATGCTCTAAAGACCACAAAGATTTCACCCGATGTTATCCAACTAGTTCCATCGCAAGACCGCGAAACCGTCAAAGCGCTGTTGCATGCTCGTGGGAAAGTAGATTTGGTTATCCCTCGGGGTAGTGCCTCCCTTATCCGTATGGTTGTTGACGAATCCACAGTTCCAACGATTGAAACTGGCGCAGGCGTCTGCCACGTATTTATCGATGAGTTTGCCGATCTTTCAAAGGCGCTTCCAATTATTATCAACTCGAAAGTTCAACGCCCAAGTGTTTGTAATGCAGCTGAGACACTTCTAGTCCACAAAAATATTGCCGAAAAGTTCATACCTATTGCCCTTGCCGCCCTGCATGAAGCGGGCGTGATTTTGCATACTGATTCGGCCACACTCAAATTAGCTCAGGGAATTCCGGTCAGCCTTGCAACCGATGAGAATTGGTCGACTGAGTACGGCACTCTTGAAATGAACGTTGCCATAGTGGAATCAGTGGATGCCGCTAGCGATCACATCGCCAAATTCGGCACTCAACACACAGAAGCAATCGTGACTGAGAATAAGGACAACGCCGCACGATTCATCGCATTGAGTGATTGTGCAGCCGTAATGGTCAATACATCCACTCGATTTACCGATGGAGAGCAGATGGGATTTGGCGCTGAAATCGGCATATCAAATCAAAAACTGCATGCTCGTGGGCCAATGGGCTTAGAGGCGATGACTACGACTACGTGGATTGTTACTGGAGATGGTCAGATTCGCAGTTAGTGCGCGGATTAATTAGACTCCACACCCATGAGCAGCCTTTCACGCGATGATGTCGCAAATCTTGCCCGTCTTGCGCGCATTGAAATGAGCGAAGAAGAGTTAGTCAGCCTCTCTAAGGAATTCACTGTCATTTTGGATGCAGTAGCTCGAGTGCAGGAAGTTGCTAGCGCCGATGTAGAACCGACGTCGCATCCACTTCCGCTTCGTAATGTTTTCCGCCCCGATGTTGTTGTTCCCTCACTGACTCCAGATGAAGCTCTATCAGGCGCACCTGCACAAGAGGAGTCACGTTTTCGCGTTCCACAGATTTTGGGTGAGGAAGCATGATTCATTTATCGGCATCGGAAATGGCGGCGAAGTTAGTTGCCGGTGAAACAAGTTCAGTTGCATTAACACAAGCGCACCTAGATCGCATCGCAGCCGTTGATACTGATGTGCATGCATTTCTCTTTGTTAATACCGAAGGCGCGCTAGAACAAGCCCGCGCAGTCGATGCTAAGCGCGCAGCTGGCGAAAAACTCTCACCCCTTGCCGGCGTACCGTTGGCTCTTAAAGATGTCATGACTCAAAAAGGTGTACCTACAACGGCGGGTTCGAAGATTCTAGAAGGTTGGCGACCACCTTATGATTCAACAGTTGTTACGAATTTAAAAAATAACGGAATAGTTATTTTAGGTAAGACAAATATGGATGAGTTTGCAATGGGCTCTTCCACTGAAAACTCTGCTTACGGCCCAACGCATAACCCATGGGATTTAACACGAATCCCTGGCGGCTCTGGCGGCGGATCATCGGCAGCCCTTGCTGCTTTTGAAGCACCGCTTGCTATTGGTACGGATACTGGCGGATCAATTCGCCAACCCGCTGCCGTTACTGGAACTGTAGGTGTGAAGCCGACGTACGGTGGAGTTTCGCGTTTTGGTCTGATTGCGTTTTCATCTTCCCTTGATCAAGCCGGACCTTGCGCGCGCACAGTGTTAGATGCCGCGCTTTTGCACGAAGCAATTGCCGGACATGATCCAATGGATTCAACAAGTATTAATGCACCCGTGCCCGCGGTTGTTAAGGCGGCAAAGTCTGGCGATGTAAAGGGCATGAAGATAGGCGTAGTCAAAGAGTTAAATGGCGAGGGTTATCAAAGCGGCGTTCGCACACGCTTTGAAGAGTCATTGGAACTTCTAGCTGCAGCAGGTGCCGAAATTGTTGAAGTCTCTGCCCCTAACTTTGAATACGCTTTAGCCGCTTACTATTTGATCGCACCATCTGAGTGCTCATCTAACTTAGCCCGCTTTGATGCGATGCGTTATGGCCTTCGCGTTGGCGATGTTGATGGCGCATCGGCTGAATCAGTTATGAATTTAACGCGCGAAGTTGGCTTTGGTCGCGAAGTTAAGCGCCGAATTATTCTTGGAACGTATGCGCTCTCGTCGGGTTATTACGACGCCTATTACGGAAGTGCGCAAAAAGTTCGCACGCTCATCACACAAGATTTCAATAAGGCCTTTGAAAAGTGTGATGTGATGGTTTCACCAACGTGCCCAACAACGGCCTTTAAAATCGGTGAAAAATCCGATGATCCGATTGCTATGTATTTAAATGACATCGCAACAATCCCAGTAAATATGGCTGGAATTGGAGGAATGTCTCTACCTGCAGGTTTAGCTCCTGAGGATGGTTTACCCGTTGGTTTCCAGATCATGGCACCAGCAATGCAAGACCAGCGCATGTACTTAGTGGGAGCTGCCCTTGAAGCGGCTCTGCTAACTAAGTGGGGCGCGCCCTTGCTTTCAATGGCTCCAGCATTGGTCGTGAAATAAATGGCGCTTACATACGATGATGTGATTGCAAAGTACGAACCCGTTCTGGGCCTTGAAGTACACGTTGAGTTAAATACGCAGTCAAAGATGTTCTGTGGCTGCAGCACAATATTTGGTGGCGAACCAAATACTCAAACGTGTCCAGTGTGTTTAGCCCTACCCGGTGCACTTCCAACGGTTAATGAAAAGGCGATCGAGTCGACGATTAAAATCGGTCTAGCCCTTAACTGCTCGATTGCGCCTTTTAGTCGCTTTGCCCGCAAAAATTATTTCTACCCAGATATGCCAAAGAACTTTCAAATTTCGCAGTATGACGAACCAATCTGCGTCAATGGCTATGTCGATGTTGAAATTGAAACCGATGAGGGTCCTAAGAGTTTTCGCATTGAAGTAGAACGCGTTCACATGGAAGAGGACACAGGTAAATCACTTCACGTAGGTGGTGCAACGGGTCGAATTCATGGCGCCGAATATTCACTCCTCGACTACAACCGTGCTGGTATACCTTTAGTTGAAATCGTGACCAAGATTGTTCCGGGTACTGGTAAATATGCGCCAGAGGTTGCAAAGGCTTATGTCGCCGAGCTTCGCGATATTTTGCGCTCATTGGGCGTTAGCGATGTGAAGATGGAGCAGGGTTCTCTGCGCTGCGATGCCAACGTATCGCTTCGCTTAATCGGTGCCGAAACCCTTGGAACTCGCAGTGAGACTAAAAATGTTAACTCACTTCGCTCAGTTGAACGCGCGATTCGCGGTGAAATGATTCGCCATGCTGAGTTATTAAATAAGGGTGAGCGAGTTGTTCAAGAGACTCGTCACTTCCAAGAGGAGTCAGGGTTAACTAGATCTGGCCGCTCAAAAGAGCAGGCTGAGGATTATCGTTATTTCCCAGAGCCAGATTTAGTTCCAGTTGCACCAGATGCAGCTTGGATTGAGCAACTACGCGCAACTTTGCCAGAGAGACCCTCCATTCACCGCAAGCGTTTGCAAGAACAGTGGGCAGTTCCAGATAAGGAGATGTCAGCGATGATTAATGCTGACGTGCTCGATGTCGTTGAAGCAACTGTTGCACTTGGGGCAGATCCTACTAAAGCACGCGGTTGGTGGTTAGGTGAGATTTCTCGAATTGCTAATGAAAAAGATGTGGCAATTAAAGATCTACCAATTGCAGCAACAGATGTGGCCGAGATTGTGGCCCTTGTCAATGCTGGAGATTTAACAGATAAGTTAGCGCGCCAAGTTGTTGAAGGCGTTATTGCCGGTGAAGGAAAGCCTTCAGCGGTTATTGCTGCGCGCGGAATTAAGGTTGTTAATGATGATTCAGCTTTAATGGCTGCTATCGAGCGGGCATGTGCTGGACAACCAGAGACTGCACAAAAGGTTCGCGATGGTCACTTGCCAGCAGCTGGTGCTTTGATCGGAATGGTTATGAAAGATACGAAGGGCCAAGCCGATGCAGCTAAAGTTCGTGCGCTTTTATTAGCTCATCTTGGACAATCAGAAGGCTAGACTACGCAGATGCCAAACATGAAGCCGCGCTCCGGAGTCGTAACTGATGGATTAGAGCGCGCCCCTGCACGTGGAATGTTACGTGCTGTTGGTATGGGTGATGATGATTGGGTTAAACCACAAATTGGTATTGCTTCTTCATGGAATGAAATTACCCCCTGCAATTTATCCTTAGATCGCCTAGCTAAAGCATCAAAGCAAGGTGTTCTTGATGCAGGCGGATTCCCCATGCAATTTGGAACTATCTCTGTCTCTGATGGAATTTCAATGGGCCATGAAGGAATGCACTTTTCACTAGTTTCACGTGAAGTAATTGCAGACTCAGTTGAAGCAGTTATGCAAGCAGAACGTTTAGATGGCATGGTTACTTTTGCTGGTTGCGATAAATCTCTTCCAGGAATGATGATGGCGGCAGCTCGCATCGATGTTGCAAGCGTTTTTGTTTATGCAGGCTCTACATTGCCAGGTCAAGTTGATGGAAAAGATGTAACAATCATCGATGCCTTTGAGGCCGTTGGAGCTTGTGCCCGTGGATTAATTACCCAAGAGCGGGTGGATCAAATTGAACGTGCAATCTGTCCTGGCGAAGGTGCTTGTGGAGGTATGTACACAGCAAACACCATGGCAAGTATTGGTGAAGCTATTGGGCTTTCACTTCCTGGCTCAGCAGCGCCTCCTGCTGTTGATCGCCGCCGCGATACTTATGCAATTGCATCAGGTGCTGCCGTGGTTGAACTTATCCGCCAAGGAATTACTACTCGTGATATTTTGACGAAACAGGCATTTGAAAACGCGATCACAATTTTGATGGCATTGGGTGGTTCTACTAACGCTGTTCTGCACCTGCTAGCTATTGCTTATGAAGCCGAAGTAGATCTTGAACTCAATGATTTCCATCGTATTGGCTCAAAGGTTCCACTACTGGGAGATCTCAAGCCATTTGGTCGCTTTGTCATGAGTGATGTGGATAAAGTAGGTGGAATTCCAGTTGTATTAAAGGGATTACTTGATGCAGGTCTGCTTCACGGTGATGTTCTAACTGTTACTGGCAAAACAATGGCAGAGAATTTGAAAGATATTGCTCCACCAGATCCAGATGGGCAGATCTTGCGCGCAGTTTCTTCACCAATCTCAACAGATATTGGAATTACTATTTTGGGTGGCTCACTTGCCACCGATGGTGCTGTTTGTAAAACAGCAGGTATTGGAATTGAAAAATTTGAAGGTCCTGCGCGAGTGTTTGAACGCGAACAAGCTGCAATGGATGCACTTGAAAACGGAACAATTCAAGCCGGTGATGTAGTTGTAATTCGCTATGAAGGTCCTAAGGGTGGTCCTGGTATGCGTGAGATGTTAATGATTACTGGTGCAATTAAAGGTGCGGGTCTTGGTAAATCAACTCTGCTTTTAACTGATGGACGTTTCTCTGGTGGATCAACTGGATTGTGCGTTGGTCACGTTGCACCAGAAGCCGTTGATGGGGGAGCGATTGCATTTATTAAAGATGGGGATTTAGTTCGAATCGACATCACTCATCGCACATTGGATTTACTTGTGGACCCTAAGGAGCTTGAGGCCAGAAAAGTTGGCTGGAAGCCATTGGGTCACAAATACTCCCGTGGGGTATTGGCTAAGTATTCGAAACTGGTGGGATCTGCATCCAAAGGAGCGGTCTGCGAGTAGTGCTGGCTCAAATTGTGAGATGTGCATCTCATGCCTTGACTCTTATGCGTAATTCATTGGACAATATCTCTATGAGCACAACATTTGTGGTGGTGATTTAGCAGCGCGTGATCTAACGATGATCATGCGCCGCCCTCAGTTATCTGAGGGTTTTTTCGTTTAACCACTTTAAATGCAAGGCAACGAAGGGAGAAGGACAATGAGTCAAATGACTGGGGCGAGTTCACTTGTGGCATCCCTTGAAGCTGCCGGCGTTGATGTCATGTTTGGAATCCCTGGCGGTGCGATCCTGCCAGCCTATGATCCAATTTTCTCCAGCTCTATCCGCCACATTCTTGTTCGCCATGAGCAAGGTGCAGGACATGCTGCAACAGGTTATGCCCAAGTAACTGGCCGCGTTGGTGTGTGTATTGCTACATCCGGTCCTGGTGCAACAAATCTTGTAACGCCTTTAGCAGATGCTGCAATGGATTCAGTCCCAGTTGTCGCAATTACGGGACAAGTACCTTCTGTTGCTATTGGAACAGATGCTTTTCAAGAAGCTGATATTCGCGGTATTACGATGCCGTTTGCAAAGCACAACTATCTTGTAACTAATCCTGCTGATATTTCACGTGCAATCGCAGAGGCATTCCATATTGCAAGTACAGGCCGTCCTGGCCCAGTACTTGTTGATATCGCGAAAGACGCACTACAAGCAATGACAGATTTTAAGTATCCAACTTCTGTTAACTTGGCTGGATATAAACCAAAGTCGATTCCGAATAACCAGTCCATCCTGGATGCAGCTGCATTAATTACGCAATCTAGTAAGCCAGTCTTTTATGTGGGTGGCGGGGTAATTAAAGCAAATGCATCACGCGAACTACTAGAACTCGCACAGCTACTCGGAGCACCGGTTGTGACAACTCTTATGGCCCGTGGTGCATTCCCCGATAGCCATCCATTGCATCTTGGAATGCCTGGTATGCATGGAACAGTTGCTGCAGTTACAGCGCTACAAAAAGCAGATCTTCTCATTACTCTAGGTGCGCGCTTTGATGATCGTGTTACAGGTAAGCTTTCAACTTTTGCAGTTAATGCCAAAGTTATTCACGCAGACATTGATCCCGCTGAAATTGGTAAGAACCGTTTTGCTGATGTTGCCGTGTTGGGTGATCTCAAAAACACCATCTCTGCGCTGATTCCAGCCCTTAAGAGTGCTCTTGCAAAGAATCAACCAGATTTAACCGCATGGTTGCACCAGATGAATTCACTCCAAGCTGCTTACCCACTCGGTTATGACAAACCAAATGATGGGACATTATCTCCACAGTATGTAATTGAAAGACTTGGAAAAATCTCAGGTCCAGAAGCAATTTTTGCTGCAGGTGTTGGACAACATCAGATGTGGGCTTCCCAATTTGTTTCTTATGAAAACCCACGCACATGGCTTAACTCAGGTGGCCTTGGAACTATGGGTTACGCGGTTCCTGCTGCAATGGGTGCAAAAGTTGGAGCTCCAGATACAACTGTTTGGGCAATCGATGGTGATGGTTGTTTCCAGATGACTAATCAAGAGCTTGTGACATGTGCGCTCAACAATATTCCAATCAAGGTCGCAATCATTAATAATGAATCTCTTGGCATGGTTCGCCAGTGGCAGACTCTGTTTTATGAAGGTCGATATTCAAATACAAATCTTGAATCAAAACGTGTTCCAAACTTCCCAATGCTCGCAGAAGCGATGGGCTGCGTAGGTTTGAGTTGCGAGCGTGAAGAAGATGTTGACGCAACTATCGAAAAGGCAATGGGAATTAATGATCAACCCGTTGTTATTGATTTTCGTGTTCATCGCGATGCAATGGTGTGGCCAATGGTTGCTGCAGGAACGTCAAATGATGACATCATGGTCGCGCGCGAGACTGCGCCTGACTGGGATTCACAGGAGCTATAAAAATGGCCCAACACACACTCGAAGTTTTAGTAGAGAACTCACCTGGCGTATTGGCCCGCGTTGCCGGCCTCTTTTCTCGCCGTGCATACAATATTGAACGCTTATCTGTCGGACCAACAGTTGACCCATCCATCTCACAGATGGACATTGTGGTTAATTTAGAAGGCCATGCGCTCGAACAAGTAATTGCTCAGCTTGATAAGTTGATCAATGTCATTTCTATAAGAGAAATACTTCCAAATAAGACAGCACCAGCAGTACACGACACTCAACCCGATTACCAGAACTAAAGGAGAAATACCGTGGCAGCAACGATGTATCACGAAGAGGATGCCGATCTATCCATCATCCAGGGTCGCAAAGTCGCAATCATCGGTTACGGCTCGCAGGGACATGCACACGCACTTAACTTGCGCGATAGCGGTGTTGATGTCCGCGTTGGATTAAAAGAGGGTTCAGCATCACGTGCAAAGGCAGAAGCTGAGGGTTTGCGTGTTGTTTCTGTAGCAGATGCCGTTAAAGAAGCAACAGTCATCATGATCTTGGCACCTGACCATGTTCAGCGCCATATCTACACTGATTCAATTTTGCCTAACCTAAAAGATGGCGATGCTTTGTTCTTCGGACATGGTTTCAATATTCGATTTGGTTACATCAAGCCAACTACATCAGTTGATGTTTGTATGGTTGCACCAAAGGGCCCAGGCCACTTAGTGCGTCGTGAGTACGCAGCAGGCCGCGGAGTTCCTGTAATCGTTGCAGTTGAACAAGATTCAACTGGTAGCGCATGGCCACTAACACTTTCGTATGCAAAGGCAATCGGTGGGCTTCGCGCCGGTGGAATCTTGACAACATTTACAGAAGAGACAGAAACAGATCTCTTTGGTGAACAGTCAGTTCTTTGTGGTGGTGCTTCACAACTTGTTATGTATGGCTTTGAGGTTTTAACTGAAGCTGGATATCAGCCAGAGGTTGCTTACTTTGAGTGCTTGCACGAACTTAAGCTCATCGTGGATTTGATGTACGAGGGTGGAATTGCAAAGCAGCGCTGGTCAGTTTCTGACACTGCAGAGTTTGGTGATTATGTTTCTGGTCCACGTGTTATTGATCCACACGTTAAGGAAAACATGAAGGCAGTACTTGCAGATATCCAAAGTGGTACATTCGCTAAGCGCTTCATTGATGATCAAGAAGCAGGAGCCCCTGAATTTAAGTCACTTCGCACAAAAGGTGAAACTCACCCAATCGAAGCTGTTGGCCGTGAACTTCGCAAGATGTTTTCATGGATGAAGCAATCAAAGGGCGATGACTATAAAGAGGGAAGCGCGGCACGTGGCTAAACCTGTCGTTCTAATCGCTGAAGAGCTAAGCCCAGCAACGCTTGAAGCACTTGGTCCTGATTTTGATGTCCTTAACTGTGACGGCGCAGATCGTGGCCAGCTTCTAACAGCGTTAGCTAAGGGAGTAGATGCCGTCTTGATTCGCTCTGCGACAAAGATGGATTCAGAAGCTGTTAGTGTGGCAAAAGGTTTAAAGGTAATAGCACGTGCCGGTGTTGGTTTAGATAATGTAGATATTCCTGCAGCAACTGCTGCTGGAATAATGGTTGTCAACGCACCAACTTCGAACATTGTTAGTGCTGCAGAGTTGGCGATTTCTTTATTGCTTGCCTCTGCTCGTTTCATCTCACCTGCTAACGCTGCACTTCGAAATGGAAAGTGGGCACGTTCTAAGTTCACTGGCACAGAGTTATTTGAAAAGACTTTGGGCATTGTTGGCTTTGGACGTATTGGTCAATTAGTGGCATCTCGTATGCAGGCTTTTGGAATGAACGTAATTGCCTATGATCCATATCTTCAACCAGCACGTGCAGCGCAATTGGGAGTTAAGTTGGTAGATCTTGATGAGCTTTTGAAAACATCTGATTTCATCACTATTCACTTACCTAAGACCAAAGAGACTGCAAACTTAATAGGCGTTGAAGCATTAAAGAAGGTTAAGCCAGCTGTTCGGATCGTTAACGCTGCGCGCGGTGGCGTCCTAGATGAAGCTGCTTTATATGATGCAATTAAAGAAGGTCGTGTTGCAGGTGCTGGATTAGATGTCTTTGCGACAGAGCCATGCACAGATTCACCATTATTTGCACTCGATCAAGTTGTTGCCACACCTCACTTAGGTGCATCAACAGATGAGGCACAAGAACGTGCTGGTATCGCAGTTGCAGTTTCAGTTCGTAAAGCTCTAGCGGGTGAACTTGTTCCTGACGCAGTCAATGTTAAGGGCGGCGTGATCCACGAAGATATTCGTCCTTCATTGCCACTTGTTGAAAAGATGTCAGGGATTGCAACTGAATTACTGGGTGAACTGCCTGTAAATATAGATGTCAGCGTTAAAGGTGAAATCTCAGTTCATGACGCTTCAATTCTTGGAATCTCAGCGTTAAAGGGTGCCTTGTTGGCAGTGGGTGCAGAGGAAGTCACCTATGTCAACGCTCCTGGTCTTGCGGCAGAACGTGGAATGGTTTCAGCAGTGACAAACACAGCTGAATGTCATGAATACCGCTCAATGATTACTTTGCGCGCAACTACTGGCACAGGTAAGGCAATGTCTATCGATGGAACACTTATGGGTATCAAGCAAACCCAAAAGATTGTTGGAATTGATTCATTCCACCTTGATCTGCCCCCTACAGATAATATTCTTTTCATTCGCTATATCGATCGTCCGGGCATTGTCGGCATCGTTGGACAGACTTTGGGTGAAGCTAAAGTCAATATCGCAGCTATGCAGGTTGCTCGAAGTAAGGCAGGCGGCACAGCGTTAATGGTACTTACTGTCGATTCACATATAAGCGAAGATATCGTTGCAAAAGTTAAGAAAGATACTGAAGCAGACTATGTTCACTCAGTATTTTTGGAGGACAGATGAAAACTATTAACTTAGCTGTAATTGCCGGTGATGGAATTGGCCCTGAGGTTGTTAACGAGGGCTTAAAAGTTCTTGATGTTGTTGCAAAGAAGTATGACGTGAGCTTTAAGTGCACCTCATATGACTTAGGCGCAGGCTATTGGCACCGCACCGGTGAAGTTCTGCCACAAGCTATTTTAGATGAGATTGCAACGAAGGATGTTATTTTGCTAGGCGCAGTTGGGGATCCAAGTGTTCCTAGCGGAGTACTAGAGCGCGGACTTTTATTGAAGCTTCGATTTGCTTTTGATCACTACATTAATTTGCGCCCTGCACGTTTAATGCCTGGTGTTACCGGACCATTAGCAACAAAGGCTCCGATTGATTTTGTGGTTGTGCGCGAAGGAACTGAAGGTCCATATGTTGGTGCCGGGGGAGTCCTTGCAGAAGGTACTGATGCAGAGATTGCCACTGAGGAAAGTCTGAATACTCGCCGCGGTGCAGAGCGAGTTATTCGTGATGCATTCGAGCGCGCGTCCAAGCGTGATCGAAAGAAGCTGACGTTGGTGCATAAAAACAACGTATTAACCCGTGCTGGTGGTCTGTGGACTCGTACATTTAACGAAGTTGCTAAGGAATACCCAACGGTTACAACAGATTATTTACATGTTGATGCAGCATCAATGTTCTTTGTAACTAACCCAGAGCGCTTTGATGTTGTTGTTACAGATAACCTCTTTGGCGATATCTTAACTGATATTGCAGCTGCCATCTGTGGCGGAATTGGTCTGGCTGCTTCAGGCAACATCAACCCGACTGGAAAGTTCCCATCAATGTTTGAGCCAGTGCATGGCTCTGCACCAGATATTGCTGGCAAAAACATTGCAGATCCCACCGCAACCGTTATGTCGGTGGCCATGATGCTAGATCACTTAGGTTATGCCGATGCTGCCCGTGATGTTGAGCGCGCAGTTGCTGCTGATTTGCTTACTCGTGGAGACAAAAAACGAAGCACTAGTGAAGTGGGAGATGCGCTAGTTGCAGCGCTATAAACCATGAAAATTATACTCAACCCCAATTCAAAAGATGCTGCCACACGTGATGCACTTGTTGCTGAAGGCGGATTCGGTAAGTACTACACCGACCACATGGTTGTCTGTGAATGGACTGAAAAAGATGGATGGGCAGAACCGGAGTTAAAGCCTTATGGCCCACTTTCACTAGATCCTGCGACAGCAGTTTTTCACTACGGTCAAGAAATCTTTGAAGGTATGAAGGCATATCGCCAACCTGATGGGTCAATCTCACTGTTTCGCCCCGATGCAAACGCTAAACGTTTTGCAAACTCAGCTAAGCGTTTAGCGCTACCTGAAATGCCAGAAGCACTTTTTCTAGAAACAGTTGAAGCTTTGGTGAAACAAGATGCGGGTTGGGTTCCAAATAAAGTTGGAGAGTCCTTATATATCCGTCCATTCATGATTGCTACTGAAGTTGGCTTAGGTGTTCGCCCAACTAATAAAGCCACATACATTCTTATTGCAACACCAGCAGGTGCTTACTTTGATCCATCAAAGGCGGTCTCTGTGTGGATTTCAACTGAATATGTCCGTGCAGTACAAGGTGGAACAGGTGAAGCAAAGTGCGGTGGAAACTACGCAGCATCACTAGTCGCACAAAAAGCTGCCGCGCGAGAGGGCTGTGATCAAGTTGTGTGGATCGATGCTAAAGAGCGCAAGTGGGTTGAAGAGATGGGTGGCATGAACCTTTATTTTGTAAAGGGCAAAGGCGCCGAGGCAAGAGTTAGCACTCCTAAATTAACTGGCACATTGCTTCCAGGAATCACTCGAGATTCAATCCTCTCTGTTGCTAAAGATCTTGGATATAAAACTGAAGAAGTAATGCTGAGCATCGATGATTGGCGCGATGGCGTTGCATCCGGTGAAATCACTGAAATCTTTGCATGCGGTACCGCAGCTGTTGTTTCACCAGTTGGTACTGCTAAATCAAACATGGGTACGTGGGTAACTGGTGATGGACAGCCTGGCGTAATAACAATGCAAATTCGTAATCACTTACTTGCAATTCAACATGGAATAACCCCTGATATACACGGTTGGGTACGAAAGGTCTGCTAATGCCAGTCTCTGACGCATTTCATATCTATGACACCACACTGCGCGATGGTGCCCAGCAAGAGGGATTAAATCTTTCTGTCCACGACAAGTTGACAATCGCGCGACACCTAGATGATCTTGGTGTTGGATTTATTGAAGGTGGATGGCCAGGAGCAAACCCTAAGGACACTGAGTTTTTTGCACGTGCTAAAAAAGAATTAGTCCTAAAGAACGCAACTTTTGTCGCCTTTGGTGCCACGCGTCGTCCAAACGTAAAAGCTGCTGATGATGTTTTACTTGGTGCTCTACGTGCTTCAGGTGCAACAGCTGTTACTTTGGTAGCAAAGGCTTTTGATCGCCATGTTGATTTAGCACTCAAGACATCTCTGGATGAAAACCTAGAGATGATCCGTGACTCTGTTAGCCATTTAATTGCCGAAGGACAACGCGTATTTCTTGATGCTGAGCACTTCTTTGATGGCTATCGCAGCAACCGTGCTTATGCGCTAGAGGTTGTGCGTGTGGCCGCTGAAGCAGGGGCAGATGTTATTGCGTTGTGCGACACCAATGGTGGAATGCTGCCGGATGAGCTTTCACAAGTTGTTCACGATGTTTTAACTGCTAGCTCTGCCCGTCTTGGTATTCACTGCCATAATGACACAGGATGCGCAGTTGCTAACTCAATGGCAGCAGTTGCAGCCGGTGCTACACATGTTCAAGGAACTCTTAATGGATATGGTGAGCGCACAGGTAATGCCGACCTAGTGACAATCATTGCAAACCTTGAGTTAAAGAAGCATCAATTAGTTTTGCCAAAGAATGCACTCCGTGAAGCTTTCAGAATTTCACATGCTGTAGCAGAAGTAACAAACGTGTCATCAAGTGCGCGCCAGCCATATGTTGGCGTTTCAGCTTTTGCCCATAAAGCAGGCCTGCACGCCAGTGCAATCAAGGTTGATCCATCTCTCTATCAACATGAAGATCCTGAATCTGTTGGAAATGATATGCGCATGTTGGTCTCTGATATGGCAGGCCGTGCCTCCATCGAATTGAAGTCACAAGAACTAGGCGTTGACCTTGGTGGAGATAAAGAACTTATCGGACGTATCGTTGATCGTGTTAAAGAGATGGAATCACGCGGATTTACCTTTGAAGCAGCAGATGCATCTTTTGAGCTTCTTGTTCTTGAAGAAATGAATGGAAAGCGCCCATCCTTCTTCACTATTGATCATTGGTTAACAACAGTTGAGCGCTCTGAAGATCAAAGCATTCTTACAAAGGCTCAAGTTAAAGTAACCGCAAAGGGCAAGCAGATTTCCTGTTCTGGTACTGGAAATGGTCCTGTTAACGCATTTGATAATGCTTTGCGTACTGGGCTCAGGGAGCTTTATCCAGAGTTGGAAATTCTAGAGCTCACTGATTACAAGGTGCGCATCCTTGAAGGACGTCTGGGCACAGGCGCTGTTACTCGCGTATTAGTTGAAACAAGTGATGGCAAAGGTGAATGGAACACCGTCGGTGTTCACGAAAATGTTATTGCAGCCTCTGCAATGGCACTTGAGGACGCAGTTACCTTCGGCCTTCTGCGTCAGGGACGCAAACCCGAGTAAAGTTGGCGCGTGAGCAAAGATTTTGAAAAGTTACTGACTACTTTTGCGCGCCATTTAGAAGTTGAACGTAACCTCTCTGTCCACACCATTCGAGCATATATGGGGGACTTGACCTCATTACTCGAACATTTAGAAAATATAGGCCTAGCAGATATTTCACAGCTGCAGTTAGTTCATCTGCGCTCATGGCTAGCTAATCAACAAGTTAAAGGTGCTTCGCGCACAACTATTTCACGCAGAGCAGTCTCAGTGCGCTTGTTTACTAAGTGGGCCTTGAAAAACAAATATATTGCCAGTGATGTGGGTGCATCTCTTGCAACACCCAAGGGCCATCGCACATTGCCTGAAGTCTTAGGTATTGATGATGCAAAAACAGCCATGGATTCAATGGCAACACGGGCAGCAGAAGATGAAACCCCCATGACTTTGCGCGATGTTGCAATGGTGGAACTGTTATATGCAACAGGTGCTCGCGTGGCAGAACTGTGTGGTTTAGATCTAGGAGATATTGATTACAACCGTCAGACTATTCAAGTGCTGGGCAAAGGAAATAAGGAGCTAGTTATTCCACTGGGCAATCCAGCAATACGTGCACTTAAGAAGTGGCTAGAGAATGGACGCCAAGAATTACTTAATGAGAAATCTGAAAAAGCAGTATTTCTTGGAGCTCGCGGAAAGAGAATTGATCAACGTGCTGTGCGCACTGTTGTCTATGAAGCGCTCTCTGCAATTGAAGGGATTGAGCGCATGGGACCACACGCCTTGCGCCACTCTGCAGCAACGCATTTATTAGAAGGTGGCGCTGATTTGCGCACCGTCCAAGAGATATTGGGTCACGCATCTTTGGCCACAACTCAGATTTATACACATGTTTCTACTGAGCGTTTGCAAAAAGCTTTCAAACAGGCGCATCCACGCGCATGAGTAAATCAATTGTAGTTATTCCAACATATAACGAAGTTGAAAGCATTGGCTCACTACTTGATGAGTTAGCCACACTCGATCTTGATGTTTTAGTCATTGATGATGGCTCTCCAGATGGCACAGCTCAAATCTGCAAAGCCCATGGGGTTGAAGTAATTGAGCGAAGCAGGAAGCAAGGCCTGGGAAGTGCTTATCGAGTTGGTTTCCAGATTGCACTCGATCGTAGTTATGAAAACATTATTGAAATGGATGCAGATGGGTCACACCAAGTCAGTGATTTAGTGGCGATGATGCAGTGGATAGGTTCAGCTGATTTATTAATTGGTTCACGCTGGGTGGCCGATGGACAGATTCGTAATTGGAGCAAGTTTCGTGAACTGCTTTCAAAGTCGGCTAATAAGTATGCAAACGTTGTCTTATCTCTTGGGGTTGCTGATACAACTGCTGGTTTTCGAATCTATTCAGCCTCATTACTAAAGAAGATGGAAATCCAAACTATTGCTAGTGAGGGATATTGCTTTCAAATCGAGATGACTCGAAGGGCCCTTGCCAGAGGCGGATCTATCGCTGAAGTTCCCATTACTTTTATCGAGCGCGAACATGGGGTCAGCAAGATGAGCTTTGATATTGCCCTCGAAGCGGTGCTGCGCATCAGTGCTTGGGGGCTTTTACGCATAGTGGGACGGTAATTAGCACGCTCACGGCTCAGGTAAGATTTGCCTCGCACCTCAAGAAATTGCGGTGACATCTCAGCACTGCCTCACTTTTAGTGGGTGAATCATCTCGGTCCGTTAAATCGGTAGATGACTTTCAGTGCGACGGGCCTAACAAATTGTTTGGCCAAAACCGAGCGGGTTTTTTTATTGTGCTGCGCACGTAAATCAACCTAAGAAGGAGTATGCCGTCATGGCAGTAGTAACAATGCGAGAACTTCTCGACAGCGGAGTCCACTTCGGACACCAGACTCGTCGATGGAACCCAAAGATGAAGCGTTTTATTTTCACAGAGCGCAATGGCATCTACATCATCGATATCCAGCAATCACTAGCACTAATCGACAATGCATATGAGTTCGTTAAGGACACAGTTGCAAAGGGCGGTCACGTTTTGTTCGTTGGAACAAAGAAGCAAGCACAGGAACCAATCCTTGAGCAAGCAGCACGCGTTGGCATGCCAACTGTGACTGAGCGCTGGCTTGGTGGAATGCTTACAAACTTTCCAACTGTCTACAAGCGTATTCAGCGTCTGAAGGAGCTAGAAGCTCTAGAAGAGAAGAACGATCTACTTCTTACAAAGAAGGAACTTCTTGTTCTTCGCCGCGAACGCGAAAAACTATTTAAGAACCTTAATGGTATCCGTAACATGACTAAGTTGCCCTCAGCAATTTGGGTTGTTGATACTAAGAAGGAACACCTTGCTGTGCAAGAAGCCAAGAAGCTTGGTATTCCAGTTATCGCAATCTTGGACACTAACTGTGATCCAGATGAGGTTGATTACAAGATTCCTGGTAACGACGATGCAATCCGTTCAATCGGTTTACTAACTCGAGTTATCACAGATGCAATCGCTGCTGGTCTTGCTGCACGTTCAGCACAGGCTAAGAGCGAAGTGAAGGATGAAGCCCCTGCAGTTG
Source organism: Actinomycetota bacterium (assembly GCA_026392775.1). The sequence goes on along the minus strand of JAPLBK010000123.1, from coordinate 4,922 downwards.
CAGCTGGTGAGCCTTTAGCTGATTGGGAAAAAGAAATAGCTGGAACAACTGAAGTATCACCAGAAGCAATCTCTGTCACAGAAGGAGCTTAATTAAATGGCTGCATATACAGCGCAAGACGTTAAGAATCTTCGTGAAGCAACTGCTGCTGGAATGCTTGATTGCAAGAAAGCTTTGGATGAGGCAGAAGGCGATTACAACAAGGCGATAGACATCATTCGCGTTAAGGGACTCAAGGGAGTCACAAAGCGTGAGGGTCGTTTAACTTCAAATGGCGCAGTAGTTGCAAAGGTTGAAGGAAATCTTGGTGTGATGCTTGAACTTAACTGCGAAACAGATTTCGTGGCTAAGGGTGAGCGTTTTGTGGCACTTGCAGATGAGCTTCTTGCTCACCTACAAAATGCGCAATCAGATTCTCTAGAGGCATTTCTTTCAACATCAATGTCTAGCGGCAAATCCGTTCAGGCAACTGTTGATGAGGCAAATGCAACTCTGGGCGAAAAGATTGAGGTTCGCCGAATTGCAGTGCTAAAGGATTCTCCAGTTGGGATTTACTTGCACCGCACGAGCCCAGATTTGCCACCACAGGTTGGCGTCCTAGTTCAATTAACTAAGGATGCAGCTGAAGTTGGCAAAGATATTGCACAGCACATCGCAGCTTTTGCACCACAGTTTGTCAATCGCGAAGATGTTCCTGCAGAACTCATTGAAAACGAACGTCGTATCGCAGAAGAGACTGCACGCGAAGAAGGAAAGCCAGAAGCTTCCCTCATCAAGATCATTGAAGGTCGCGTAACAGGCTTCGTCAAGGAAGTTTCTTTGATTGAGCAATCCTTTGCTAAAGATGCGAAAAAGACTGTAAAGCAGATCCTCGATGAAGCGGGAACAGCCGTTAAGGCGTTCAATCGCTTCCGCGTGGGTCAATAAGTTCAAAGGCGACATCGCTTAGAATCTAGATATTCCAACTAGAAGTAAAAGGAGCACTCATGCCCGGTACACGAGGAACGTATCGTCGGGTGCTCCTTAAACTTTCTGGAGAAGTTTTTGGTGGAGCTAAAGGCATCGGTGTTGATCCCGATGTTGTTCAAGATATTGCTAAACAAATCGCAGATGTTGCCCGAAGTGGTGTTCAAGTAGCCATAGTTGTTGGTGGCGGTAACTATTTCCGTGGCGCAGAGCTTTCTCAGCGTGGCATGAATCGCTCACGCGCTGACTACATGGGAATGCTCGGAACAGTGATGAACTGTTTAGCGCTACAAGATTTTCTGGAAAAAGAAGGTGTACAGACCCGTGTTCAAACCGCAATCACAATGGGACAAGTTGCAGAGCCATACATTCCACTTCGCGCAATTCGCCACCTTGAAAAGGGCCGTGTAGTAATTTTCGGTGCAGGCGCAGGAATGCCATTCTTCACAACCGACACAGTTTCAGCCCAACGCGCACTTGAAATCGGAGCTGAGGCTCTACTTCTTGCAAAAAGTGGTGTTGATGGCGTTTATAGCGCAGATCCAAAGAAGGATAAAGGCGCAACTAAATACGATTCAATTTCATACAGTGAGGTATTAAGTAAGTCTCTCGCTGTGGCTGATGCCGCCGCTTTTGCCCTGTGTCGTGAAAATCAACTTCCAATAGTCATCTTTGACTTGATGAAAAATGGCAACATCGCTCGTGCAGTGCGTGGTGAAACTATAGGAACGCTAGTTTCTTAGTTCAAGACTTTATAGAAACAGGTCGGGTATTGCCGATAGAATCAAAGAATAAGGAAAACCCCAAGGGAGAAGTCATGGCAGATGTAGCAAGCGCCCTCAAGGACGCTGACACGAAGATGAGCAAAGCTGTTGAAGTTGCAAAGGATGATTTCGCTTCTATTCGAACAGGTCGCGCACACCCATCCATGTTTAATAAAATTATGGTCGATTACTACGGCACCTATACAGCGCTCTCACAACTAGCTTCCATTCAAGTTCCTGAAGCGCGCATGGCCACAATTGCACCCTTTGATAAGGGCTCCATGGCCAGCATCGAAAAAGCTATTCGCGAATCAGATTTAGGTGTGAACCCAGGTAATGATGGCGTGGTAATTCGCATCAATTTTCCGCAATTAACTGAAGAGCGACGCAAGGAATTTATAAAGGTCGCAAAGGGAAAGGCTGAAGATTCAAAGATATCTATGCGAAATATTCGTCGGGCTGCAAAAGAGGCGATGGAGAAGATGGAAAAAGATGGAGATATCGGAAAAGATGATTTAGCACGCGGTGAAAAAGAGTTAGAGAAAGTAACATCTGATCACGTTGCAAAAATTGATGAACTCTTAAAGCACAAGGAGGCCGAGCTCCTAGAAGTCTAAGGAGTTTGTCACTGATGTCTGACTTTCAATCAATAAACGAGGCAATTAATAAAAGGGCCGGGCGTAAGCTGGGCTCTTCAATTATTGTCTCACTATCCCTCGTAGCTCTCATTTGGTTTGCCCTTGTTTATCGTCGGGAAGTTTTTGCAGTTGTAGTCACAGTCGCAGTACTTTTAGGTATTCGTGAAATTGTTCGAGCTTTTAGCGTGCGCGGAATCTATATCTCAGTTGTTTCACTTGCGCTGGGGGCCATCGTTCTTACCTATGCAACTTGGAATGGTGGCGCAGCAGGCCTAGCTATTGCTACAGCTATCGCTATCCCGCTTTTGCTTATTCAACTTTTAACTAAGGGACCAGAGGGCTTTGTGCAAAGTGCAACAGCAACTACTTTTTCACTTCTCTATCTGCCATTTCTAGGTGGCTTCCTCATTCTTCTAGCCAAACCCAGCACTGGTTTAGAGCGTGTGATGACTTTTGTTGTCTTAGTTGGTTGCAATGACACTTTTGGCTACATCGTGGGAGTTCTGTTAGGAAAGCATCCCCTCGTTCCGGTTATTAGTCCGAGAAAGAGCTGGGAAGGCTTAATTGGCTCTCTCGTCTTCACAGTAGTTGGGGGCTCCCTTGCTTTTAAATACATAATGGAAATGCACTGGTGGATTGGCGCCATTGTTGGATTAATGATTGTTTTCACGGCTACCTGCGGTGATTTGATTGAGAGTGCAATGAAGCGCGACCTTCACTTAAAAGATATGGGAACTCTGCTTCCAGGCCATGGCGGAATCTTAGATCGTCTAGATTCAGTATTGATTTCAGCCCCAGCGCTATGGCTTGCACTAGAGCTTGTGAAGCGCTGGTTATGACAATTCCTGAAATTAAATTAGTTTTCGATGAGCCAGTTCAGCGCAAGATCACCCCTAAGCATTTAGCTGACTATTCACCCGAAGAGCGAGGCGAACTCGCAAAGTCTTTAGGTCTGCCAGCTTTCCGTGCCAACCAAGTAGCAACCCACTACTTCACACATCTCTCGAATGATCCAGAGAGTTGGACAGATATCCCTGCAGAGATGCGCAAGACAATCGCAGAACAGTTCACTCCCAAACTTATTGAACTTGTGCGCTCTGTTGAGTGCGATGGGGGAATGACACGTAAAGATCTTTGGAAACTCCATGATGGAGTCTTAGTAGAATCAGTTTTAATGCGATACACCGATCGCGTAACAGTGTGTATTTCATCCCAAGCCGGATGTGGAATGAATTGTCCATTCTGTGCAACTGGGCAAGCAGGACTTACTCGAAATTTGAGTGCTGGTGAAATCACAGAACAAATCGTTGCAGCAGCTCGGGCATGTGCAAACGGTGAATTACCTGGGGGAGAAGCCCGTCTTTCAAATATCGTCTTTATGGGTATGGGAGAGCCGTTAGCTAACTACAACGCTGTAATACGCACATTGCGAAATATCACTGACCCAAACCCCGATGGACTCGGAATTAGTGCACGATCTGTAGTGGTTTCAACTGTTGGTCTTGTTAATGGAATTGAAAAACTTACTGAGGAAGGCCTTTCGGTTACTTTGGCAGTTTCACTTCACACACCCGATGATGAACTTCGTGACACATTAGTTCCTATCAATTCACGGTGGAAAATTAAGGAAGTACTCGCGGCAGCTGATGCTTATGAGAAGAAGACGGGCCGCCGTTATTCAATTGAATATGCCATGATTCGAGATATCAATGATCAATCCTGGAGATCGGATTTGCTTGGCCGGTTGCTGAAAAACCGTAATGCCCACGTTAATTTAATTCCCCTCAATCCCACTCCAGGTTCCAAGTGGACTGCTTCTCGCCGCGAGGATGAAGCTGAGTTTGTCCGCATCTTGGAGAGTTACGGGGTTCCAGTCACAGTGCGCGATACCAGAGGTCGTGAAATTGATGGGGCTTGCGGTCAGTTAGCGGCTGGCGAAAAAGGTAATAGCCCTACTGGTTAGCCAAGGGTGGAATTGGTAGGCTCAATTCCATGGAAAAGTTAACTAACTTCATTAATGGCAAGGCCGTCGATTCAACATCCGGAGAAACTTCGCCACTTATCAACCCAGCAACCGGCAAAGAGTATGCCCGTGCACCTAAATCTAATGCTGCAGACGTTGATTCAGCATTTAAAGCTGCAAGTAATGCATTTCCAGGTTGGCGCGATTCCACTCCATCACAGCGCCAAAAAGCTTTGTTAAAAATCGCAGATGCTATCGAATCTCGAGCCGATGAGATTATTGCCATTGAAACGACTAATACAGGTAAGCCAATCTCTTTAACTACTTCTGAAGAAGTACCACCTATGGTTGATCAGATTCGATTCTTCGCAGGTGCTGCACGAAATCTAGAGGGTAAGTCTGCCGGCGAATACATGCCTGGTATGACTTCAATGATTCGCCGCGAACCTGTGGGAGTTATTGGACAAGTAACACCGTGGAACTACCCGATGATGATGGCTGTGTGGAAGTGGGCTCCGGCAATTGCTGCAGGTAACACTGTTGTTTTAAAGCCAAGTGACACAACTCCTGCATCAACAGTGTGGATGGCAA
>JAPLBK010000109.1 GCA_026392775.1 Actinomycetota bacterium | reverse complement strand
TGGCTTTAGTGCTTACGGGCTCTGGGGTTTATTTCCCCTATATTGGCCGCTGCTTGAACCTGCTGATGCGCTAGAGATTGTTTCGCACCGTGCAGTGTGGACTTTAGTTTTCTGCATCATCATCTTGGCTATTACTAAAGCGCTCAAATCAACTATCACAACTCTCAAGCGCCCCCAGGTAGCCCTCAAGCTATTTGCTGCCTCATTTCTAATCTCTGTTAATTGGCTTGTCTATATCTGGGCAACTAATAATGGCCATGTTGTTGAGGCATCCCTTGGTTATTACATCAACCCTCTCATCATTATCTCTTTTGGTGTCTTGTTGTTAAAAGAAAAGATGCGCGTATTGCAATGGGTAGCAGTTGGTATTGCATCCCTTGGCGTTTTAGTTCTAACAATCGACTACGGCCGCCTGCCGTGGGTTGCACTTGCGCTAGCTATCTCATGGGGCAGCTATGGTCTGATTAAGAAGCAGTTAGGTCTGGGAGCACTTGAAGGTCTAGCGATTGAAACTGGCATTTCATTTATTCCTTATGCTGCATACCTCATCTACATAGGCAATCAGGGCTCAGGGCAGTTTGGTCAGAGCCCAGGCCTGACAATTCTGCTCATTAGTGCTGGTGCTGTGACTGCAATTCCACTACTTCTCTTTAACGGTTCAACTACTCGCCTACCGCTATCAACTATTGGACTTTTGCAATACATCACACCGACCTTGCAGTTCTCTATTGGTGTTTGGGTACTCCATGAAGATATGCCACCTGCACGTTGGGCAGGCACCTGTTGCATCACACACAGGTAGTGGGCCAAGAGCAGTTCTAGCTTCTTTTGCAATCTGAAATAACTGTTCACGTGATTCACTCAAAGCTTTGTGATTGCGCAGTGTGCTCAATACCTGCTGCACAGTATCTTCATCTTCAATAGGTGCCGATAAAAGCTGTTGCAATTCACGATCAGTTGAAACAGTTGATCTCATGACATTGAGAGTCACAAGTGTTGGGACACCTTCTCGCAAGTCTGTGCCCGGCGTCTTACCTGATTGATTTGATTCACTAGCAATATCGATAACATCATCGGCTAACTGGAATGCAACACCAATCTTTTCTCCAAATTTTGTCACTGTCTCTGTGATTTCTGCAGGTGCTCCTGAAATCATTCCACCATATCTAGCTGAAGCTGCAATTAATGAACCAGTCTTATCTGCAACAACTTTTAAGTAATGCTCAAGTGGATCTTGTCCTGGGTTTGGCCCCGCAGTCTCCATAATCTGGCCAATAACTAAGCGCTCGAATGTGCGGGCCTGCAGGCGAACTGCTTCTGGACCAAGGTCGGCTAAAAGATCAGAGGATTTTGCAAAGAGAAAATCACCAGTCAAGATCGCAATGGTGTTTCCCCATCGCATATTTGCACTCACCACCCCGCGACGAAGTGGTGCTTGATCCATAACATCATCGTGATAAAGAGTTGCAAGATGGGTAATTTCGCAGGCAACTGCTGCTGCAATAACTCCTTGGCGGGTGGAATCACCAAACTGAGCGGTTAACAAGGTCAGCAACGGGCGCAAACGCTTACCTCCAGCTGCAACTAGGTGGTGGGCAGTCTCATCAACAAATGGATACTCACTGCGGGTGTGACTCACAATTGTTACGATCATCGAGAAGATAACGGCAATTGAAGTTAATGATGATGGGATTTCAACGCTTGTTCCATCTTCCACTGGATCATTAAAGAACATCAAAACGATGACGCGGATATAGAAGAAGGCTGCGATAGCACTTGAGAGCACACCGGCGATAACAACACTTGTTGCACCACTCTCATATGCTGCTGAGAAGATTGAAAACTTTCCAATAAATCCACTGGTGAGTGGAATTCCAGCAAAGGAAAGTAGGAATGCAGCAAAAGCTGTAGCAACCCAAGGAGAGCGCTTTCCTAAACCTTTCCAGCGGTTGAGATCAGTTACTTCACCTGCAGAGTCACGAACCAAAGTCACGATGGCAAATCCACCAACAGTTGTGATGCCATAAGCAAAGAGATAGAACAACGATGCCTCAAGGCCAGCCTTATTCAATGCAATAACACCAGTTAACAAGAAGCCAGCATGAGCAATGGAAGAGTAGGCCAACATGCGCTTCACATCACGCTGTGTAATGGCAACTAGTGAACCAAAGACCATAGTAATAATGGCAATAATTGTCAGCGCTGGGGTCCATGACCACTGGGCATTAGCAAAGACGGTGTAATAAATGCGAAGCATCGCACCAAAGGCTGCAACCTTTGTTGCAGCTGCCATAAATGCAGTTACAGGCGTTGGTGCACCTTGGTAAACATCTGGTGACCACGCATGGAATGGAACTGCTCCCACTTTAAAGAGAAGTCCCACTGATAGAAATGCCATTCCGATGAGTAAGAAGACATCGTTTCCAGCACCACCGACTACCGCATTACGAATTCCACTGAAAGTAATTGATGATGAATATCCATAGAGGAAAGCTGCGCCAAATAAGAAGAACGCAGAAGAAAAGGCACCCAGTAGGAAGTACTTAAGGGCTGCTTCCTGGGATGCTAAACGGCGACGGCGTGAGAGTCCTGCCATTAAATACAACGGCAATGAAAGCACTTCAAGTGCCACAAACAATGTGATGAGATCACTTGAGACTGGGAACAACATCATTCCCGCCACAGCAAAAAGGGTAAGAGGATAAACCTCAGTTACTTGATTACCACTTTGCAGAGCATGGCGTTCTTCAGCTGAGCCTGGAAGTGCTGCTGCTAAAGCGGTGAATTGCTGTGCATCTGCAATCAGGAAAATAGAGATGATAGAAATAATAAGAATTGAGGCCTGCATCAATACCGCTGGACCATCTATTACAACTGAGCCCATTGCTGCAGAGACTGATCGTTCGTTACGAATTTTCCAAACCTGCACGAGTGCCAAAACTAAGGAACCTAAAGTCACCGACAATTGTGTGATTGGGCGCAGCGCCTTAGACATAAAGGCCTCAACCAGCACACCAATAATTGCCCCACCCAACAAAATAAGCATGGGTGAGAGAAGTGTGTAGTTAAGAACTGGTGCGGTGAATTCCATTATTTATCACCATTCGTTGGAGCTGGATCAGTGAAGCCTATTTGAGCAATCACATGCGCAGAAGCTGGGTTGATTACATTTAGTAACGGCGAAGGATAGAAACCAAGTGCAATGATGATTGCCATAACAGGAGCAATCGCTACTTTTTCACGAAGATTAAGATCACTCAAAGCCTCATTACCCGGAGTTGTTGGACCGTGTAGAGCTTTTTGAACTGGAATCAAGATATAGAGCGCAGCTAGAACAATTCCAAATGTTGCAATAACTGCATGGACTGGGTAACGAGTAAATGTTCCAACAAGAACTAAGAACTCACTCACAAAGCTAGATAAACCTGGTAACGCAAGTGAGGACATCCCAGCTAAGAAGAATGACCAAGCCATCACTGGTGTGACACGTTGTAGTCCGCCAAAGTCTGCAATTGTTGAAGAACCACGACGTGCAATCATCCAACCACCAACGATGAACAACGCCGCCGTTGAGAAGCCGTGATTAAACATATACAAAGTAGCCCCGCTGTGGCCCTGTGAGGTCATTGCAAAGATTCCCATAGTGATGAAACCAAAGTGAGAGATTGAAGTAAATGCAATCAAGCGCTTTAGATCCTTCTGGCCTATTGCAAGAATGGCTCCATAAACAATTGAAATAACTGCAAGAACCATAATCACAGGTGTGAATGTCTTGCTTGCCTCTGGAAACAAAGTTAGGCAGTAGCGAATCATTCCGAAAGTTCCGACTTTATCTAGAACACCTAGCAATAACACTGATGTTCCAGGGGTTGCAGAAGCAGCAGCATCTGGCAGCCATGTGTGAAGTGGCCATAGAGGTGCCTTAATTGCAAAGGCGATAAAGAAGCCTAAGAACAGGAAGTTCTGTGTAGTCGAACTCATTTCAAGTTGTGAGAGTGCTTGCAGATCAAAAGTATGTCCGCCTTGCGCACCTGACATCACATAGAGCGCAATGATGGATGCCAACATCAGTAATCCACCGAAGAGGCTGTAAATCAAGAACTTAACTGCAGCTACAGAGCGCTCACCAGTTCCGTATTCACCTATAAGGAAGTAAACTGGAATCAACATCGCTTCAAAGATGACGTAGAACAAGAAGACATCAGTTGCTGCAAAGACACCAATCATCATTGCTTCAAGAACAAGGATAAGAATATAAAACGTCTTCACGGACCAACGACCACCGTGAGCTTCATTCCAGCCCGACAACACAACGATTGGTGCCAAGATGGTTGACATTAAAATCAAGACAAGGGCCAGACCGTCAACACCAACAGCAAAGTTAATACCAAAAGTTGGAATCCATGAATACTTCTCAACAAACTGAAGATCAACATTATCTCGCTGGAAGTTCATAGCCATTGTAATAGTTGCGATAGCAACAATCACAGTAGTTGCAAGTGCTACCTGCTTACTCAGAACTTCTTTTGTCTTAGGTGTAGCAGCGATTGCAATCGAGCCAAGGATAGGCAATAACATCAATAACGTTAATGAATTCATTACTAA
>JAPLBK010000160.1 GCA_026392775.1 Actinomycetota bacterium | reverse complement strand
ATTGAACTCAAATGGATTCAGCGCGAAGTCGGGCTAACTTTCGTGCACGTCACCCACGATCAAGAAGAGGCCATGACAATGGCCGACACGATCGCCGTGATGAACGAGGGCAAGATTGAACAAATGGGATCGCCAGCAGATTTATATGATGATCCAGAGACGGCATTTGTTGCCAACTTCCTTGGTCAATCTAATTTAATTAAGGGCAAAATCGATGGCAATGATGGCGATAACTTAGTTATCAATCTCTTTGGCCAGAAGATTTCAATGCCTAAGGCGCGCTCTCACGCAGTTGATAGCTCTCTCTATGCAGGTATTCGACCAGAGAAGTTCCGTATTTCACGTACAGGATCGGCCCTTCGCGGCAACACGCTCACGGGCGGGCATATCGAAGATGTTTCATATATCGGCGTGAGTACGCAGTATGTAGTTGCAATGCCATGGGGACAAGAGCTCATGGTCTTTGAGCAAAACGATGATGGTGTCCCACCATTTAATAAGGGTGAAGAAGTTGTTATCTCATGGGAGCCAAGCTTTACATTTGGTCTGCGTGGAGATGAAGATATCGAGGCTGGCACTGAAGTAAATCCCGAGGAATTAGAGGAGGAATAACGTGTCCTTTCCAAAGGTGCGTGTTCCTTACCTGCTTCTCCTTCCAGGTTTTGCTTTTCTCTTTACTTTTTTCATCCTGCCAATTATCAACCTTGCACAAACTTCAACTCAGACACCGGTAGTAGGTGGTGATACGGGTGAATACGAACAAACTCTTGCCTTCGGCAACTACATTCAGGCATTTGTCGAAAACAAGGAACAGTTTGGTCGCTCATTTCTATATGCAAGTTTGGCTACGATATTTGCTTTAGTAATTGCATATCCATTGGCCTATGCAATCGCCTTTAAATCAGGAAAATTCAAAAATATTCTCCTTGTATTAGTCGTTGCTCCTTTCTTTACTTCCTTTCTGCTACGTACTATTGCTTGGAAGCAGATTCTTGGTGAAGAAGGTTTCGTCGTTCCAGGACTTCGCAGTCTGAACATCATTGGGGAGCAGACCACGCTGACTTCGACTTCAATAGCAGTGGTGGCGGGTATGACCTATAACTTTTTACCTTTTATGACTCTGCCGCTATATGCATCACTAGAGCGAATCGACCCTCGCACAATTGAGGCAGCTGGGGATCTCTATGCCAATGGAATAACAGCATTTCGCCGGGTGACTGTTCCACTTTCTTTACCAGGTGTAGTTGCTGGAACCCTTCTTACATTTATTCCAGCAGCTGGTGACTATGTGAACGCGGCGATTTTGGGAAGTCCTAACACAAAAATGATTGGTAACGTGATTGAGTCACGCTATTTTAAGATTGTTGATTATCCAACGGCAGCTGCGCTTTCCTTCACGCTGATGGCAGCGATCTTGATTCTTGTCACTTTATATATTCGCAAAGCAGGAACGGAGGAGTTGGTGTGAGCCAAAAGATTAAGGATGCCTCCATCCCAACTATTCCAGTTAAGGCTCGATTCTCCCGTTGGTTTGGGAGCAACTTGCTGCGTATTTATATGATCTTTGGTTTCACTTATCTCTTTATTCCAGTTGCTTACACATTTGTCTTCTCATTTAATGATTCAGGAAAAAGTAATTTGATCTGGAAGGGCTTCACATTAAATAATTGGCAAAACCCTTGCGGAGCGCCGGAGGTTTGTAACGCTCTTGGTAATTCAATAAAGATTGGCTTACTAGCAACTATTTTTTCAACAATTCTTGGAACAATGATTGCCTTTGCAATTGGTCGCTATAAGTTTAAGGGCCGCTCTAGTTCAAACCTGCTTATCTTTTTACCGATGGCAACACCTGAGATTGTTCTCGGTGCTTCACTACTCTCATTATTCTTAGTGTTCAAGATTAATCCGGGCTTCTGGCCAACTGTTATTGCACACGTAGTATTTTGTATCTCCTTTGTTGTGGTCACAGTAAAGGCTCGTATTGCATCCCTTGATCCACGTCTTGAACAGGCTGCTATGGATCTTTATGCCAATGAGCTTGAAACTTTCCGCAGAGTCACTTTGCCATTAGTAGCACCAGGAATTGCAGGGGCTGCTCTACTGGCCTTTAGTCTGTCCTTTGATGATTTTATTATTACTAATTTCAACTCAGGAACCCTGATTACATTCCCTAAATTTGTATATATCTCTGCCGCACGGGGAATTCCCGCACAAGCTAATGTGATTGGTTCTGCGATGTTTTTCTTGGCATTAGCCATAGTTATTGCGAGTCAACTAGTAAAACGCAAGAAAACCCGCTAATATTTCGCTAGTCCACAACGAACTACAGGTTGTTTAAGAAAAATCTGCGCTGTG
>JAPLBK010000036.1 GCA_026392775.1 Actinomycetota bacterium | reverse complement strand
AGGCCTAGCGCAATTACTCCAATTGCTGCTCCCCCAATGAAGGTGAGCTGTAAATTGATCCACAATCCTGCGATAACTGTTGGGAAAACTTCTCGGCCATAATCAATATCAAAAAAGGTTTTTTTAACTATTTCCCAGCCTGGGGATGTAACAAGAACGATGAGCAATGTACCCAGAACAATGGTGGTGGAGACTGCGGCAATAGTTGCTTGCCGCCTACTCAATCGCTTTCGTTCACCACGTCTTTGAATCTCACGTGAGCTTGGCGACCAAGCAGAGTTAATTCGCTCTGACATGGTCGCCAAACTACCGCGTTTACGTCTTTATTACGCTTATGGCTTCAATACTGGCGCGCCAGCATCTGTTGCAAGCCACTTATCTGTAATGGCTGCCAATGTGCCATCAGCAATAATTGCATCCACAGCGCCGCTCACACATGAAGTCAACTTGCTGCCCTTAGTTAGCAAGAGACCAAATTGATCTCCTGAACCAGTTGAAGGCAACTGACCTACGATGATTCCGTTTGGAACTTCAACACCTGATAGATAGAAAGCTGTTGGTAGATCTACTACCAAACCATCAATCTGCTTGTTCTTGAGTGCTGAAACACCTGCAGCATTGTCGTTAAATACCTGTGGCTTTGAACCAATTTGGCTTTCGATTGCATCAAGTGATGTTGTTCCAACTGCTGCACCTAGCTTTGCACCCTTCAGGTCTGCAAGAGATGTCTTTCCATCAATCTTGCTTCCCTTGAAGGAAACGATTGCTTGTGGAGCTGTGTAGTAAGGCGATGAGAAATCAACTGCAGTCTTGCGCTCATCTGTAATTGAGAACTGCTGCAAGTTAAAGTCAAAGTTTTTTTCTCCTGGTGTTACCGCTGAATCAAATGTCGTGCGAACCCACATGACTTCATCATTTGTGAATCCGAGTTGCTTAGCAACTGCATATGCCACTGCGCCTTCAAAACCGTTTCCAGTCTCTGGCTTGTCATCAATGATCCATGGGTAGTAAGCAGGTTCACCAGTTGCGATTGTCAGCATTCCTGATTCAACTGTTGCAAGATCTGCCTTTGCACATGATGCAGCAGAATCAGTTGTGGCTGAATCGCTTTTAGCGCAGCCAGATAATGTAAGTGCGGCTGCAATTACTACAGCTGCGAAAATTGCAAAACGCTTCTTCACAAATAGCTCCTCTGAGTGGTTGGATACAAGAGAAGGCTAATAAGGTAGTTCAGTGTTGTCTAGACGCGATTTGTTTGCAATAAAGCACCCCGCTTACAGCCACTAGAGGTATCAGGCCAAGCCTGGGGATTACACTTGGTGCCATTGAGCTCTAAGTATTGCAGGATCATTAGCCTGGATTTATCCTTGGTTATTCCACTGAAGGGCGGAGACGATGAAGTACAAGTCAGTAAAGGGTTTACTCACAAAAGATGAGTCGCTAATTCCTGTAACTTTTATCGATAAACTTGAAGATCTTTTACACGGCTTTCTCGGAATTGTGCTTTTCGTTATTTCCGTATTGGCCGCTGGTTACACCCTACAGCGCCTTATTGAAACTCGCCCCTTTTTCCCATTGGGAATGATTCAAGGAATTAATGACATCTTGTTTGTGGTCATTATT
>JAPLBK010000142.1 GCA_026392775.1 Actinomycetota bacterium | reverse complement strand
CGAATCCCATTTAATCGCTGCATGGCCTGAAGTCATTGACCATCTCATGTCAGGAATTCAATCTGGCTTATCGCTTTCAGAATCCCTAGTAGGTCTAGCCACTCGAGGACCTGAGATTCTGCGCCCAGCCTTTGCAGAGTTTAGAGACTCTCTTTTTCGTCATGCAGATTTAGAACTGGCTTTACAGGAATTAAAATCGCTCTTTCACCACCATGGAAGTGATCAGATCTTTGAAGCCCTGCTGATTTCCAAGGCACTTGGTGGGAGTGAGCTGATGTCTATTCTTAGAACTCTAGGAGATTTCCTTCGCCAAGATTTAGCTCTACGTCGTGAAATCGAAGTTAAACATGGATGGATCAAAAACTCTGCACATATGTCAGCTGTAGCACCGTGGATCTTGTTGTTATTGCTCTCAACACAACCCAGCACTGCCATCGCTTTTTCAACACCAACAGGAGGAATGATTCTAATTGCAGGATTATTTATGACTGCAGTTGCATATCTATGGATGAACCGCCTTGGCCGGCTTCCCCAAACCCCCAGAGTTTTTACGCAGAAATCAAGTGCAAAGCACTTGAGCCAGCTAAGAGTGATGCGATGATGATTCAAATAATTCTCGTGTCAATGCTCTTTGCTATTCCCGGTGCTCTACTAATTGCCTTTAACGATATTGATCCACTTACTGAATTGGAATCAAGGGGCCGTAAAGCAGCAGTTAGCAGTAGGGATCGAACCGATATTCATGCTCGATTAGAAGAACTCGGTAAGTCAAACGAGCGGGACTATCAGAACTTTCGTATTCGCCAGTTTGGATACTGCGCTTCAGGGGCAGTTCTAGTAATGGCCCTACTTCTTATGACAGGTAAATCGTTCGTATTTACTTTCATCTTTTCTGTAATCACTGCGGTAATCATCTTTGTAATCATTGATCGCGAGCTCACTTCTCACATTAAGAGGCACCGTGAAGCAATCGAGGCAGAGTTTCCAGCAGTAATTGAAATGATGACATTGGCTATAGCCGCCGGTGAAACGCCAATGCAGGCGATGTTGAGAATTGCTGATTCAGCACAAGGCGAATTATCGCGAGAATTTGCAGTTGTAATTGATGAGATTCGCACAGGTCAACCGCTCCACGTGGCCCTTGATTCCATGGGGCGAAGAGTGAAGTCCGTAATGATTCGACGATTCGTTGATGCAGTTATTACAGCAACTCTGCGCGGAGCTCCACTTATCGAGGTCCTCTCACGCCATGCTGTTGAAGCCAGAGGTAATCAGCGAAACCGAATTTTGAGTGCGGCAGGAAAGGCTGAAATCTCCATGATGATTCCAGTTGTCTTCCTTATCCTGCCGATCTCAATTCTCTTTGCATTATGGCCATCACTAACAAATTTGAACCTCTTCGCAAGTTAAGCCGCTTCTTCCTCACGGGCAGCAACTTCACTCAGTGATGGTCTTCCAGCTTTGCGCTTCTTTGCAATCACTCGACCATCCTCAAATAGTTCTCCGCCCCACACACCTGCAGGCTCTTGTCGTGATAACGCACCTTCAAGACATTGTGCGCGCACAGGACATCCACCACAGAGGGACTTAGCTTCTGCAATAGCAAGATCTGCTTCAGAGAA
>JAPLBK010000072.1 GCA_026392775.1 Actinomycetota bacterium | reverse complement strand
GGGTGGAGTTCGCTGCGAACTTCTCACTGTATTCATGAAGAACCGTGGCTTTAAAGAGGTTTATCAGGTCAAGGGTGGAATCGTTCGATATGGAAATGCCTTTGGTGACGATGGCCTTTGGGACGGCTCCCTTTATACATTTGATGATCGTCTAACTATTGATTTCAGTGATCACACCAAGTTGATTGGAACATGTGCCCACTGTGATGGCCCAACTAAAGAGTTCAGAAACTGCCAAAAGCCTGCGTGCCACCAACTAGTTCTGCTCTGTGATTCATGTTATGACAAGCATTTAGATATGCCGTGTAAGCATGATCGCGAGATTAAGCGCAACCGCGATCTCGTTGGTTGACATGCTCACAGTAGATTTGGGTCAATCTGGAAGCCGCATTAGTTCAGGTCAAGCATTAATTAATTCCACTCGCGGTAAATTAGCTGGAGAACCTCCGCTCTCATCATTGCGGGCAGTTTTTGAAAGTATTGAAAAATTACAAGCAGATACGGTCGCACTCTCTTGCACGGGATTTCGTGGTGTTGTCACAGATCCACAACCATTTCTGGCCCTCTGTAATGAGTTTTTTGGTGCTAGCAAAGTAGCAGTTATGGATGATGGTTTAGCTGGTTTCATTGGCGCTCTTGGCGGCGGCAATGGTGTTGTTCTATCAATCGGTGGAGGTGTTGTGAGTGTTGGAAGAAATGACACACATTTTGCTCACCGTGATGGATTAGAGAGCACATTCGGCGATGAAGGCGGCGGATTCTGGCTAGGAAAATTAGGGCTAACTAGAGCACTAGGTATTCGCCAAGGTCGAGGCGATGACCAAATACTCTTGGAAATTTTAAAAGATCAAGTACTTGCTTATGATGCACTAGCCATTAAGAATGCAGCTGATGCAGCCTCACTAGCAATTGCCTCAGCACAGGTTCTCCTCGCCGCAGCCGATGCTGGAAGTCCCACCGCAATTGCCATTCGCGATGAAGGTGCAGCACTTCTTGCACAGACAGTTATTGCAACATGGTTGGGTTCTGGCGGCTCACTAGATGATGCTCCTGAGATTGCAATTCAAGGTGGTCCATCTAAGAATCCTGCTTACGTGAGTGCCATACGGAAAAATATTTCCCATTCACTCCCCCAGGCAAAGTTTGTGAGTGCAAGAGGCGATAATTTGGATGGAGCGCTCTGGATTGCTGAAAATATGCCTCATGATGTTGAACCCCTTCTGCGCTGGAGCCATGGAGCTGGCCGATTAATTAACGCGGTGAAGTAAGCAATAAAGTCGCTGCAAGGAACAAAATACCAAGTGCTGAAAAAGCAGTAAGCCCTCTGCGAACTTTTGGCCGTGCCAAAATGGTTGTAGCTCTACCAATAATTGAGATCAAGAATGAATACCACGATGCTGATGTAAGGGCTTGGACTATTGAAAGCAAAAAGATTCCCCAACCTAAATTGAAATCTCTAGGCACAAACTGAGGAATAAATGCCACAGCAAATACTGCAGCTTTGACATTTGTCAGATTAGTCAAAAGCCCTAATCGAAATGCTGGTCCTAAACCAGTCTTTGCTGACCCTTGATAATCAAATTTTCCAAATTCATGACGCAAGGTCCAAAGAGTTTGAAGTGCAAGAGCAGTGCTTGTGCCAAGCAGAGTTGTGTAAGCAGTTTTAGTTCCACCAATAATTGCTTGTCGCAGAATCATTGCAACGGTCTGACCAGGAACAATTGCTAGTAAAAGAGCAGTCAGCACGAAGGCTGGAAGGACCTGCACCAAATTAACCATACGTAGCCCCGACGGGATTCGAACCCGCGTAGCTGGCTTGAGAAGCCAGAGTCCTAGGCCGCTAGACGACGGGGCCCTAGTGTTTGCATTTAAATCTCTACATCGCTGGGGTACCAGGACTCGAACCTAGACTTACTGAACCAGAATCAGCAGGGCTGCCAATTACCCCATACCCCAAAAACAGCAGAAGCAAAGAATACCAAAGGATTTAGAGCTCTAACCCCGCGCGAATGCGGGCCAATGAAGCCTCTTTGCCAAGTAATTCCATAGATTCAAATAGCGGTGGTGAAATCGTGCTACCTGTTGTTGCAACACGAACCGCACCAAATGCAATGCGTGGTTTCAATCCCATCTCTTCAATCAAAGATGATCGCAGCGCAGCTTCGATACTCTCGTGATTCCAGGTTGCTAGTGGTTCCAACTCTTTAAGTGAGCGCTGTAATACCTGCTTTGAGGCATCATCAGTAATCTTTGCAACGCTATCTTCCTCCACAGCAAAGTTCTTAACAAAAAGGAATTTAAGCATCGTAGGTACTTCACTGAGCATGATGATTCGCTCCTGAATCAGTGGCAAAGCTAGCTTTACTAGTGCAATCTCATCTGCGCTTCCTGTAATGACTCCAGCCTTAGTCAAAAATGGCAGTGACCAATCTAGAAATTCATCGATAGTTAAGGCGCGGATCTTGTCACCATTGATTGCTTCAAGCTTTTTCATATCAAAGCGGGCAGGTGATGAGTGGACCTTCTCCACAGTGAATAGCTCAGTGAGCTCCTTCATTGTTACGTTCTCGCGATCATCCCCCGGTGACCAACCCAGCAGAGCTAGATAATTACAGATTGCTTCAGGCAAGAACCCTTTATCTCGATACCAAGCAATTGATACTTCACCATTTCGTTTTGAGAGCTTTGCATTGTCTTGACCCATAACAAATGGCAAGTGAGCAAATACTGGGTAATCCTCTGGCGCTAAGCCCATGGCTTGATAAACACGGATCTGGCGTGGTGTGGAAGAGAGTAGGTCTTCACCGCGCAAGACATGCGTGACCTTCATTAAAACATCATCAACTGCAACAGCTAATGTGTAGAGAGGTGAGCCATCTCCGCGTGCTAAGACAAAGTCAGGGACGAATTTATGATCAAAAGAGACTTCCCCACGGATTAAGTCGTTAAAAGTTGTTCCGCCATCAGGCATGCGCATACGCACCACTGGCAAGCGTCCTTCGCCCTTATAGGTTGCAATTTGGTCTGGCGTTAGATCTCGGCAATGACCGTTATAGCCAGGTGCAACATTTGCTGTGCGTTGTGCTTCTCGTACTGCTTCTAACTCCTGTGCTGAGCAGTAGCAGTGATAGGCGAATTTTTGATCTAGAAACTTTTGTGCCCATTCGGTATATATGCCTAGACGCTGTGACTGTAAGTAAGGGCCATTCTCGCCACCAACTTCAGGACCTTCATCCCAGTTCAGACCAAGCCACTTCAATGTGTCTATTGCAGCTTGAATATATTCATCTGTAACACGGGTTGTGTCAGTGTCTTCAATGCGAAATAGGAATGTTCCACCTGTGTGGCGCGCATAGGCCCAGTCAAAGAGAGCTGTGCGGATATTTCCCAGATGCAGATCACCAGTTGGAGAGGGTGCGAAACGAACCTTCACTTTCTTAGTCAATTTTTTCTCACCTTATTAGTTAGCTCGCCTAAACCTTCAATAGCCATTGTCGCATCTGCCCCAGCAACCATGGGGCCAATACCTGCTGGCGTGCCAGTCAAAATGATGTCACCTGGCAGCAAGGTCATTACACGTGAGACAAAGTGAATGATTTCAGGGGTTTTAAAGATCATGTCACTTAACTGAGCTGACTGCTTGAGCTCGCCATTAACCATTGCAGTAATTTTCTGTGTGCCAGGAATGAAATCAGTTTCAATCCATGGGCCGAGTGGGCAAAAAGTGTCAAAACTCTTTGCTCGAGTCCATTGACCATCTTTTTTCTGTAAATCTCGTGCAGTCACATCATTTGCGATGGTGTAACCAAAAATCACATCGTTGACGCGCTCAAGAGGAACATCCTTGCAAAGGCGACCAATGACAATTGCTAACTCTGATTCATGATCAATGCGCTCTGACATATCTGGCCAAACAATGGTGTCGTTTGGGCCGATGACAGAGGTATTAGGTTTTAAAAAAATAATGGGTTCATCTGGCACAACCCCGCCCATTTCAGCTGCGTGATCGGCGTAGTTCTTACCGATACAAACAACTTTAGAACGTGGGATAACCGGTGCAAGTAAGCGCACTTTAGAAACTGGAACTGAGGCTGCGGTCTTTTGAATCCCTGAGTAGATGGGATCGCCTGTAATAACCGTAATCGTGGCATCGTCTTCTAGAACACCAAAGAGTGGGTCAGTGCCGAGTCCTGAGTCAGGACCTGGAGAGAAACGGACGATGCGCATTGGGCGATTCTATCTCTTACTCGTGGTCTTCAATCTCTTTCTCAAGACGCTCGATCAACACGCTACTAATTCTACGACGGCGGCCTAATGGACGCTCTGAAGTGATGGACCAACCATGTAATGAAACTGTTGATCCAGCAATTGGCACACGGCCCAGCTTTTGTGCCATTAATCCGCCGATTGTATCTACATCCTCAAAATCAGATTCATTGATTTCAATCTTTAACTCATCAGCTAAATCTTCAATATGAAGTGAGGCGTTAGCTCTTGCCTGATCTGGACTCAGCCAAGCAAAATCATCTTCGCCATCATCAAACTCATCGTCGATCTCACCGACGATTTCTTCGATGATATCTTCAATTGTGATAATGCCAGCAGTTCCGCCATATTCATCAACCACTACCGCTAAGTGAATCTGATTGCGCTGCATCTCTTTCAATAGTTCATCGGCCATCTTGATTTCAGGAACAAAGGTAGCTGGACGCATATGTTGTTCAATATTTTCGGTTTGCTCGGCCTCATGGTGATCAAGTGCTCGCCGTGCTAAATCTTTAACGTAGACAATTCCTATGATGTTATCTGGACCTGTTCCAACAACTGGAATTCGTGAGAAACCAGAGCGAAGTGCAAGGGACAAGCCTTGACGCAGATTCTTATCTTTTTCAATCCAAACCATATCTGTGCGAGGAACCATGAGTTCTCGAACCAAAGTGTCGCCAAGTTCAAATACTGAGTGAATCATTTCGTGTTCATCTGATTCCACAAGACCGCGCTCGTGGGCTTGATCTACTAAGTCGCGAAGTTCTGCCTCTGAGGTAAATGGGCCAGAACGAAATCCTTTACCTGGAGTCAGAGCATTACCTAAAGCAATTAAAAGTTTAGTAACTGGGCCAAGTGCAAAAGCCAATCCATATGCCACGATAATTCCATAGCGGGCATATTTGTGAGGCTGTTGTTTTCCAAGAGTTCGTGGACCAACGCCCACCACCACATAGGAAAGCACCACCATGATGGCAACAGTTAATGCCATAGCTTGGGCTGATGAGTAATTGCGCAGCAAAATAACGGCTAATAGAACTGTGGCAGTGAATTCGCAGAGCTTTCGAACCAGAAGAATCACATTGAGATATCTAGCAGGCTGAGCGCTATATTTGCGCAGCAGTAATCCCCCGCGCTTACCCTCTAACTCTTCAACAACGATGCGAGAGATAGATGTGAGAGCAGACTCAGATGCAGCTAAAAATCCTGCAAAAGCTAACAATAAAATAATGCTAATAATAGCTACCGGACTCATTGAGTTTGCTTCCACTTTTCTACGATTTGTTCTTGCAGGGCAAACATAATCTTTTCTTTATCCGGTTCTGCATGGTCGTAACCAATTATATGCAATAAACCGTGTGTGGCGAGAATATATATTTCATGCTCAGTTGAATGCCCGGCAGTTAAAGCCTGAGCTGCGGCAAAAGTTGGACTAATCATGATGTCGCCCAGAGTGACAATTTCACCCTCTGATTCAGGCAAATCCATGGGAAAAGAAAGAACATCTGTGCTCCCAGGTTCATCCATCCACTTAATGTGAAGTTCAGTCATGTAGTGATCATCAATAAAACCAAGATTGAGATCGCACTCTGGATTAAGTTTTAACTCACCCATGGCAAAAGACAGCAGAGAAGTAACCTCTGCACTTGGGACTAGCTGCCCCGAACTATTTGAAACTTCTATTGTCATCTATTTGCGAATCGGGCGAAGGGCTTGTTTCGCCTCATCGAATTTGTCATACGCCTTCACAATATCGCCAATGAGGCGGTGGCGAACAACATCTTCGGCAGTGAGTTCAAGGAAGGCAATGTCATCAATACCTTTCAAGATATCTCTCACAACTCGAAGGCCTGAATGCTGACCATTAGGTAGATCGATCTGGGTCACATCGCCAGTAATAACCATCTTTGAACCAAAGCCCAGGCGAGTTAAGAACATCTTCATCTGCTCTGGTGTGCTGTTTTGTGCCTCATCCAAAATAATAAATGCATCATTGAGCGTGCGACCACGCATGAAGGCAAG
>JAPLBK010000052.1 GCA_026392775.1 Actinomycetota bacterium | reverse complement strand
GATGGAATGCCAAGTAATAATGAATATGATTTGGAATCAGTTTTCTTACATGAAATTGCTCATGGCTTGGGTTTTTTATCTAACGATGCTTATGACACTTTCTACGGAGTTGCTAGCTTAGATCAACCAACTCCATTTGATGCCTATGCACAAACTGAAGATGGTCGACGCCTAGCTGATTTACCTACACCATCACTTGAGCTTGGTAGGGCCCTTACATCCTCGCTTGTTTGGTCAGGTCCTCTTGGAATAAAAGCTAATAACGGAGTAAAGCCAAAGCTTTACACACCATCTCGATATCAATCGGGTTCTTCAACCAGTCACTTGGATGAAGCAACGTTCTCAAAAACTGGTTTGGATTCAGTAATGACTCCAAATTTAGATCCGGGTGAGATTTTCAAAGAGCCTGGGCCATTGCTACTGGCGATGATGGAAGATATGCGTAACAAACCTCCAGCCGGTAATGCAACTGGTTTACCTGAATCACCACGCAATGTTCAAGCATTTATCGGTGATTCATCTGTGCTCGTTTCATTTGACCCACCAGTAAATATTCGCACCGCACAAGTTGGTGAATATATCGTTAAGAATCTAAAAACTGGGGTAGAAAAGAAAGCTACTTCTAGCCCAGTTGTAATCGCTGGATTGAAAAATGGCACCTCCTACTCTTTCACTGTTGTTGCAAAGAACTCATTAGGTCTTTCAGCTGCTGCAACAAGTAAGGTGATTACGCCACAAGCAGGGTGGAGAAGCTCAGTCATAGATGCAACAGCAGATGGAAAATCAGTTTCAAGCACAACTTTTAATGGCAAACCAACAATTGCATATACCGACACAAAATCTGGTGATTTAAAACTAGCCATATACGATGGAAAAGTATGGACGAAAGTCACTGTGGATGGTGCTGGTGGTACAAGTGGGCGGACCACACACCCAATTGCTGGCAAGATTTCAATGTGCGTAAATGGAAGTGGCACTAAGCAAACACTGCACCTTTTCTACAGCGATTCAACGGAAAAAGATCTGCGCTATGCCTCATATAACGGCAAGAGCTTTGTATTTAATGTAGTCGATGGTGATGGAGCATCAGTTAATGACTATTCAGATCCTATTCGCGTTCGCACATCAAGTGATGTCAGTGTTTCAAATGCATGTGTGGCCACAGCCTCTGCTATTCAGGTTTTCTACCGTGATGAAAGCCAAGGCGTCTTATTAGGGGCAGTAAAAACTAAAGCACCAGCCTGGACTTATGAGATGGTTGATGGGGATCGTAAAACTGATGGTCGCACAACCGGCGATGTTGGATTCCATCTTCAGGCAATCTTTGATGGAGTGAAAACTTACATTGCTTACGATTCTGTAGTAACTATGAATCAAAAGAAAGAGATAACTTCTGGAGCTATCCGTGTGGCAACTCGAACTGGCAGTGATGCAAATACTTGGAGCTATGAAACACTTGATCTCTCAACTGATGATGCATCAGTTTTTGGCTATGACGTTGCACTGTCTAAAGTAAATGGCGATGTATTTATCACCTGGCTTGCTACGTCAACGGCCACCTTCCCCAAGCCAAATCAACTGCGCTGGGCGGTTTTGAGTAAGCCACTTGAAATTTCAAAGATTACAACTGAAAACTTTGGAACACCGGGTGAGTATCTATCCACCGATGGAAAAACGATTCTCTTTAACTGCCAAGAACGTTTATGTGCAGTTGATACAACCAAGAAAGATCAGGGCCAAGCTGCTATTGGCTTAATCAGAAGCACCCAAGGCTCTGAACCTACACAGAGCACTTGGGTGATTGTTAACAAAGTTAAGTATGTGCTTGCCACGGTTAATGGAAAGCTGGCCTTACTAAAACCGTAATTACTATTTAGCGTTACGGCGCTGGATGCGAGTCTTCTTGAGAAGTTTCTTATGCTTCTTCTTCGCCATGCGCTTGCGTCGCTTTTTAATTACGGAACCCATATATCACGCTCTCATTTCTATTCTCGTTAATGCTCAGGGCGTTAGGTTACCTCTAGTTGAGGGTAAAAATCGAAACAGTATCTGCGCTTGAAGTGATGCACAAAAGCCCTAAATCCTTGGAAAGATAGAGCCCCAGCACATCTTTTTGCTCAATTGGAGCGCTG
>JAPLBK010000022.1 GCA_026392775.1 Actinomycetota bacterium | reverse complement strand
GCAGTAATGATGCTCTTCCTCTTTATTCTTATGCTTGTCGGAGTTGATTCATCTGATTCACTCACTGAAACAATTCCAGGGCTGCGCCCAATTGCAATTACTGCAGCCCTTGGCTTTGGTGGATTAATGATGTCTCTTATTAGTCGTGCAACCCTTGGTCGAAACGCAATTGGATTAGATGCTGCAAATTCACTCGGAAATGTTGAAGGTATTGCCCAACTTCTATTTTCAAGATATGTCTGGCCATTTGAAGTTGTATCAGCGCTCCTTATTACTGCAGCATTAGGTGCAATGGTTCTTGCGCACCATCAGAGCCTTCAAGTGCGACCAACACAGCGCCAACTTTCAACACAACGATTCCGCGGTGAATCACTTGCTAACGCCGCTGGTCTTCCAGCACCAGGAGTATTTGCTCGACACAACGCAGTAGATGTTCCAGCTCTTTTGCCTGATGGCACACCAGCTGCCAACTCAATTAACGCCACTTTGCAAGCACGCGGTGACATCTTGACTTCAGGAACCTTTGAACTCGGCAAGGTCGACACCAGTAAGGGAGAGGAGAAGTAAATGGATGCAGCTAATTATCTCTATCTATCCGCACTTCTCTTCACTATCGGTGCTGTGGGAGTAGTTGTTCGACGCAATGCAATCGTTGTTTTCATGTGTGTTGAACTCATGCTTAACGCTGCAAACCTAGCTTTTGTGACTTTTTCCAGAATTAATGGTGATCTCAACGGACAAGTGGTGGCTTTCTTTACGATGGTAGTAGCTGCATGTGAGGTTGTAGTTGGTCTTGCAATTATCGTGACGATTTATCGCTCACGCCGTTCAGCATCAGTTGATGATGCTAGTTTGTTGAAGCGATAGTGATGACGACTTCAAATAGTCTTGTTTATTTAATTGCACTGCCATTACTTGGCGCAACCATTCTTTTGCTAGCTGGTCGCCGCGCAGATAAGTGGGGCCACATTCTTGGAACTCTTATGCCTGCATCATCTTTTGCTGTTGGTCTCTACCAACTCTCATTGATGTTGGGTCGATCAACAGAAGAGCGCCCAGTGGGTCAAAAGCTATTTGAGTGGATCTCGGTTGGAAGTTTTAAGGTTGATGCGGGATTACTCCTTGATCAACTTTCAATCTGCTTCGTGCTTCTCATTACAGGCGTTGGAACGTTAATTCACATTTATTCAATTTCTTATATGTCACACGATAAAGATCGCCGACGCTTCTTTGCATATCTCAACCTCTTTATTGCAGCGATGTTGTTGCTGGTGCTCGGAGATAGTTACCTCAACCTTTATGTTGGTTGGGAAGGCGTGGGACTTGCTTCTTACCTTCTTATTGGTTTCTGGAACCAAAAGCCTGCTTATGCAACTGCTTCTAAGAAAGCATTTGTTATGAACCGTGTTGGTGACATGGGACTCTCTTTTGCAATCATGATTGCTTTTGCAACAGTAGGAACTGTTTCATTTGCGGGAATCAAAGAGCAGGTCGACCAGACATCAACTGGGGCACTCACTGCCATTGGAATTATGTTGTTGGTTGCAGCAGC
>JAPLBK010000117.1 GCA_026392775.1 Actinomycetota bacterium | reverse complement strand
GGGCGTCCTTGAACAAAAGAAATCTTCACATCTTCAGTTTCAATCTTTACGGCCGAATCCCAGAAGCGCACTCCCATAATTGGTTGCACGAGCTCAACTGAAGTATCTAGATTCTCTAACGACTTTGCCTCATGGGTTGCACCCAAGATATTGGCATCAGTTGAGTATGCCTTTTCGGTGCTGTCGCGATAAGGAAGCTTGTGAGCAACTAAGTACTCAGACATCTCTTTACGCCCACCGAGTTCATTAACAAAGTCAGCATCCAGCCAAGGCTTATAAATTCGCAAATTTGGATTAGCTAAAAGACCATAACGATAGAAACGCTCAATGTCATTGCCCTTATAGGTTGAACCATCGCCCCAGATATTTACTGAATCTGCCTGCATGGCGCGAACCAGCATTGTGCCTGTTACGGCGCGGCCCAGCGGGGTTGTGTTGAAATACTGTTTTCCACCTGAGCGAATATGAAAAGCTCCACAGGCAATTGCTGCTAAACCTTCTTCAACTAACGCGCTCTTGCAATCAACAAGGCGTGAAATCTGCGCACCATATTCCTTGGCACGAACTGGAACTGAATCGATATCTGGCTCGTCATATTGGCCAAGATCTGCGGTGTAAGTGCAGGGAATCGCACCTTTTTCGCGCATCCATGCAACAGCCACAGAGGTATCGAGTCCGCCAGAAAAGGCGATACCGACTTTTTCTCCTATGGGAAGAGATGCGAGGACCTTAGACATGAGCGAAGTCTAACCGATAGTGAAGGTAGGAATTTTCTTAGAAAGGGCAGGGACTACGCCCCATTGCCTGGTGATTTCGCGGTATCTATCGATATCTAGCGCATCAGGTTGTGCCCCAGTCTTTACTGCGCGAATCATGATGTTTCGAGGTGTGTGTTCACCCCCGATGAATTCAATGACCTCAACTCGGTATCCAACAATGCGCAATATTTGTGCACGCAAAGCATCGGTAAGTAGATCGCCCATGCGCTCTTTCATCACGCCAAATTTGGTAATTGCCCCCCATGGTTCTGGGCTTTGATCCATCTGTTTTTGAATATCGTGATGACAACATGGAGCAATCAATAAAAGCCTTGCTCCGCCATTTACTGCCCAGGCAATTGCATCATCTGTTGCTGTGTCACAGGCATGCAGTGCAATGGCAATGTCTGCTTGCTGCGCCGTAGTTGAAGCTATCTCTTGCGCTTTAAAAGTAATTGTCTCTGAAATACCTAAGGTGTGGGCAATTTCATTGTTGCGATCTCGTGATGCCGGGCGAATATCTATACCAGTCACATGCACGGGCATTCCGATGCTCTTAAGGTATTGGTGAGCCGCAAAAGTTAAATAAGCATGTCCACAACCCAAATCAACTATTGAAAGCGGTTTGTCTTTACTTGGCTTTGCAATCTGGCCAGCTTCAATTGCAGAGTTAAGGGTGGGAACTAGTAAGCGCAGGAACTCTTCTACTTGCTTGTATTTATCATTTTTCGAGGGTTTAATCTGTCCCTTGTGATCGGCAATGCCAACTTCACGCAAGAATGGATCGGCTGGATCAAGCAATCGCTCCTTTTTCTTATCGTGAGAAAGGTTTTGTTCCAGGCTCTTCTTTTCCTGGTGAACCTGGGCTTCGCCACTCTTTGTCACACGAACACTCATTGATCCATCCACGCTATCCACGGTGATATTTGCATAACCACTTGAGAGCAATTGCAGGACTCCTGATTTATCTGGAGCAATATTTTTTGTAGTTGTGGCTTTGCCATCGTTGTAGGTGAGTTGTAAAACTATAGAGCCTTTAATTTCAACGGCTCTGATATCAATACGCTCATGCTCTACCTGCATATTGCGCCGGCGGCCAGATAAGACCACGCGCACTAAAGTTTTGGTATCGACGATGAGTGCGCATGCCTGCTCAAATGCTTGTTCTATTGATAAAGGCATGGGTTATTTAGGCGAAATTACCGCTGTGCCCTTTTCATGGGGATAAATAGTCAGAACGTGATTAGGGAGGGCTTTAGCAAAACTCTCGGCTAACTTGCGCTCACCTTCACGATTAACATCATCAATAACAATGATTGCCTTAGGTGAGAGTTTGGCGATGAACTCTGCTCGAGCTGGCATACGTGCCTCTGGATTTTTGGATCCAGGTGGGCCATCAACAATCAATAAATCAATGCGCTTTAAATCCTTGATGACTGCGGTGTCATACCAATCAACCCCTGCAATATGGGCTTTGAGTACTGCAACCCTTATCTCAACACCACGCACTTTGTGCTCTCTTAAAATCTTTCGAGTTTTATCGGCAAACTCAGCTGAGTTATCAATACTAATTACTTTCTTGGCTCCAGCTTTTGCAACTACCAATGTGGAAACACCTGAGCCAAGTTCAACAACTAATTTAGGATTATGGGTGCGAACTAATTGAGCCAGAGTTAAGAGGAGATCTGGGGACGCTGCCCAGCTGCGCGTAGGTGGAACGGGTGCGCTAAATTTTAATAGAGATAACAGTTGTTGCATCGCCTCAGTCTGGCGATAGGACTGCCACACCTCTGCTTTTAACTCTTTGGTTGATGCCGCTATTTCACGGGCAATTCTAGTATTTACTTTTTGGTGAAGTGCTCGCAATGAGCGAATGCAATAGGCAAGGCCTAGCCCAATGGCAAGTAAGAACACTAATGTAAGTAGTTTCACCCATTAAGTCTAAGTGCGAGGCAGGTGAACTTCAATTGCCAAGCCGCCAAGTTCGCTCTTGCGAAGAGTGAATGTTCCCTTATGTCTTTCAATCACTGCGTTCATGATGCTCATTCCCAGACCAGTGCCGCCAGTGTCTCTGGAGCGGGATCTATCAAAGCGCTTGAGTCCACGGATTTTCTCTCCATATGATTCAGGGGGCAATCCCGGGCCGCTGTCTTCAATAATGATTGTGATCTGCTTTTCAGCTTTAACGCTGACTCGAATAGGGGTACTTGCTGGAGTGTGTAAACGAATATTGGTTAGTGCGTTTTGGATAAAGCGCTGTAAATACTTTTCAGAACCAACTAATACGGCACTTTCATCAATCTGCGTTGTAACTGGATGAGTGGGTGCTATCTCCTTAAAGTCAGAGATGCTCTCACGTACTAATTGCGCAATATCAATACTTTCAAACTCAATGTTTCCTTCTTCTCCTAGCTGGGCCAACATCAACAAATCACCAATCAAAAACTCCATTCGCTTTAACTCACTATTGAGTCGATCAAAGGCAGCACTTTCTCGTTCTGGGTCTAGCTGCTTGCCTTTGAGAAGCTCGGCATAACCCTTGACTACAGTCATAGGTGTGCGCAGTTCATGTGCAGCATCGCCTATGAACTCCTGCATCTTCTGTCGCTGTGCTCGCTCTTGTGCCAGGGCTCCGGAGCGAGAGAGGAGTGATGCTGCAATTGAGGCAAGAATGTTTGCAAGAAAAATAAAAATTAGAAGTTTCCAGAGATTGTTATCAAGAGAGCGATTGATATCTACTAAGGAAGCAGCAACTATCAATATATCCCCTTCAGGGATTGGAATATTGCGAACTCGAAGATCTGGACCATTTAGTGGTGTGCCAACAGATTCACGCAAAATAGTTAGTTCATCACTAGGAGTTGCAAAACCTAAAGTAAAATCAAAATTATTTTGTTCGATACTGAGCAGGGCAATACTGACGGCATCCATCGGATTTACTCGAATATCACTTTCAACTTGATCAAGATGTTCATCAATAAGTGCAATCTGGCTGTTGTATGTGCTCACCACTGCAAAGCCGCCAATGAGAATTGATAAAACCGAAGTAATAAGGGCCGTTGAGATAAGTTGCCGTGTTCTATTTTTCATGAAGACTATTTAGGCTCCTGGATTTGAAATCCCACACCGCGGATAGTTTTAATACCTTCAAAACCATCTCGGTGCAGTTTTTTGCGCAGATATGAAATATAGGTGTCAACGACAGTGCTCTCAGATTCAAAAGTGATTCCCCAGACCTCGTCCAGCAGTAGGTTCTTGCTAAGGACTCTGCCCTTTTTCTCAATCAAAATCTGTAACAAGCGATACTCGGTTGGCGAAAGATCTACACCTTCACTATTGAAAGTTACTAAGTGCTGATCATCATCGATTGAGATAGGACCGCATGAGAGCAGAGAAGGAACATCGACATTTTTAGTTGAACGGCGCAAAATTGCCTTAATACGCAAAATCAGCTCTTCAATTCCAAAGGGCTTAACGACATAATCATCGGCGCCAATTTTTAAGCCACGAGTGATATCAGCTTTATCTTCACGTGCTGTGAGCATGAGCACTGGTGTTAAGTCATTGTTGGTTCGCAAGCGCTCAACCAATTCAAATCCATCCATGAGCGGCATATTGATATCGATAACTAGGAGATCTGGCTTATGAGTTCGCAAGAGCGTTAAGGCAGACATTCCATCAGTTGCTTCCACGGTCTCAAAGCCGGCGATGCGCAAGGTGTCATTGAGAAGGGCTCGGACCCCTGGTTCATCATCAACGATCATAATTAGTTGCGCCATAGGGCCACTCTTGCATGATGAGGGGCTAAATCCAATAAATTTTCACTCTCCAAGGCCATTTCACAGAAAAATCACAACAGATAGATGCATCATTTAGGCATGAGAACGCGCGGGACAGTACTACTTGTTATCTCCCTGACCCTGCTCTTTTCCACCTACCAATCTGCATCAGCTGAACCAACACCTTCGCCTTCTCCCGATTATCAGATGTTGATGAATCAATACAAAATGGATTTAGATCAATACCGTGATTTAGTTGTGGTGCGCGAAAAGGCTCGCAAACAGATAAATCGCACATTCATGCTCGCCGTTGATACAGCCAATGGTGATGCACGCACAGCATTGAAATTAGCTAAAACTGCTGCTGCTAAAAATGAAATACTTTCTAATCAAAAAATCGCGGTAACCACAGCTAGCGTTGCTCGCGATGCCGCAATAGTAGCGCTCGGTGCCCTACCAACCCCTCCTGTGAAGCCGATTAAGCCAGTTGAAATGGCACCCCTGAATAATATGAAAGATAAGAAATCTTCATCTTCTCCAACCCGATAGAGAATTTAGTGACTATCGTTAGGCCATGGGGAAAATTAATACATGGCTAGCTGAAAAAATCACCACCGCTGTTGCAACTATGTGGTGCGCTTATCTCTTTGCAGCTTTAGCACTCATTTCACTACCCAAGGCAATTCAATCCGGTGATTCAATTGTTATTGTCTCTTGGATAGCGCAAACATTTCTTCAACTCGTTTTGCTTTCAATCATCATGGTGGGACAAAAAGCACAATCACGAGGCCTTGAAAAAACTATCAATGAGACACATGCCGCCTCACTAGCTGAATTCGAATTAGCAAAAGAAGCTAGAGTGTTAGCTCACAAAGAGGTAACAGAACTTCACCAATTATCTAAGGACATGCATAAGTTAATGGGTGAAGTGGAAGGTCGACTTAAGAGTTAAATCGTTATAAAAGCGAGACCTTACTGACCCCAGTTTCAGTCTTCTTGCATTGCTTGCCAATATGAGCGTCACCTAAATTCGCCTTATGAACTCAGCGCGGTGGTGGAAAGAAGCCACGATTTATCAGATCTACCCACGCTCATTCTTTGATAGCAATGGCGATGGTGAGGGCGATCTACCTGGAGTCACAAGCAAGTTAGATTATGTGAAAAGCCTAGGTGTGGATGCAATTTGGTTGAACCCTTTTTACACATCCCCCAATAAAGATGGTGGATATGACGTTGCTAATCCCCGCGATGTTGATCCACGCTTTGGAAATCTTGATGATGCCAAAGAGTTAATTGCTCAGGCACATAAGCGCAATCTTGGAGTGATTGCCGATATCGTTCCAAATCACTTCTCTGATCAACATGAATGGTTTCAGGCAGCCTTGAAAGCTAGCCGCGGTTCTAAAGAGCGTGCGCGATTCCATTTCTATGATGCAAATGAAGATGGATCTCCGCCTAATAACTGGATTTCAATCTTTGGTGGCCCATCATGGACTCAAGTCGAAGATGGACAGTTCTATTTACACCTTTTTGATTCAACACAACCAGATTTGAATTGGGAAAACCCTGAAGTAAATGCTGACTTTGAAAAGACTTTGCGCTTTTGGATTGATTTAGGCGTGGATGGATTCAGAATAGATGTGGCCCATGGGCTTATTAAGGAAGATGTTTTAACGAATCACCATGATCCACAGGGTCTAAGTGATGCCTTGCGTCTTGATGTAGCGATGGATTTTGAAAAGCGCAATGCACTTTTGCTCACTGTTCCCTACTTTGACCGCCAAGGTGTGCATGAGATCTATAGAAAGTGGCGCAAGCTCTTTGATTCATATGGTGATCGCCAGATCATGGCAGTTGCAGAAGCCTGGGTTCATCCCCCTGTGAATGCAACTCGTTATGTCCGAGCAGATGAGCTCCATCAAGTCTTTAACTTTGATTTACTGACTGCTGACTTTAATTCAGATGTGCTATTCGGTGTGGTTGAACGATCAATTTCACTCAATGCAACAGTTAACGCCCTACCTACGTGGGCGCTGAGCAATCACGATTCATCTCGTGTGGCTAGCCGCATTGGTGAAGAACAAGCACGTGCACTTGCGCTCTTTGTCTTTGGTCTGCCTGGCTCTACATATATTTTTGCGGGTCAAGAATTAGGACTACCTGATGGTCAATTACAGGATTCAGATCGACAAGATCCAATGTTTTTTAGAAGCAATGGTCCGAGTAAGGGCAGAGATGGTGCGCGAGTGCCACTTCCTTGGAGTGGAGACACAACCCCTTTTGGATTTAGTACTGGAAAGCCATGGCTTCCAATTTCCCAGAGCTGGAAAGATTTAACTGTTGAGAATGAATTAGCTGATCCTAAGAGTTCTTTACATTTGTATAAAAATGCACTGCAGCTGCGCAAGGAGTTCTTAGTCGGAGCAGGTGGAATTACTTGGCTTGAGTCATCCCAACACGGGCAAAAAGGCGATTCTTTGCTCTCTTATGTCAGAGAAGCAGTCACAGTCGTGATGAATCTTTCAGATTCTGCTAAAGAGTGTGATGCAGCTGGCAAACTAATAATCGTGAGTGGCGGCACCGTAGATGCTCGAGATGGAAAAAAGGTGATTCCGGCGCTTTCAACTGCCTGGTTCCTGGCTTAACTGGCAGACTGCGCCCATGGAATCAACCACCACTTGGATAGTCACAAGTGCAGTACTTGCTGCAGTAATTCTCTTTGACTTAGGAATTGCGGTGATTCGACGCAATAAGGCAACATCCATGCTCGAAGCAACTTTTTGGACAGTTTTCTATATTGCAACTGCCATCGTCTTTGGAGCCCTACTACCTCATTGGTCAAGTGAACAAGGTCAGAAAGAGTTCTTTGCTGGTTGGTTAACTGAATATGCATTATCAGTCGATAACATCTTTGTTTTCATTATTATTTTGGCAAGTCTTAAGGTGCAAAAAGAGGCTCAGCAATTAGTCCTCTTGTTAGGCATCATGCTCACAATTGCAATCCGTGGACTCTTAATCCCCCTCGGTGCTGCTTTGATTTCACGCTTTGCGAGCATCTTCTTCCTCTTTGGGATATTCCTGATCTATACCGCTTGGCAGTTGGCAAAAGAGAGTGAAGATGAAGAATGGAAAGAAGGCAAAGTTGTTTCCCTTCTTAAAAAGCGTGGCTTTAGTACTTTTGCAATCGCCTTAGTTGCACTTGGGCTCACGAACTTAGTCTTTTCACTTGATTCAATCCCTGCGATTTTTGGCTTAACTAAAGATCCATACATTGTCACAACAGCTAACGTCTTTGCCCTTATGGGCTTGCGCCAGCTCTATTTCTTGCTCGAGGGTCTACTGGCCCGCTTGGTATACCTGTCCAAAGGACTTTCATTTATTTTAGGTTTTATTGGTATCAAGATGATTATGGAAGCATTTCATGGCATTGGAATTGATGAGATTGCCGGAGTTCATATCCCTGAAGTCAGCCTGGAAGTTAGCTTGGGTGTAATCGTTGCCAGCTTAGTTATTACTACTGTGGCCAGCCTGACTGTAACTAGAAAAGATGGCAGTGAGATTGTCTAGATAATCTCTTTATCTCTCAACGTTTCTCGACTTCGATCTTTACTTTTCTCATGAATCTTGCGGATTTGAATATCAAAGATCTTCATTGCGCCATCAAAGGCAGCCAAATCATTGAACTCGCTAGCTTCGGCGCGAAGCAATGGCCCTGCACCATGAGAAGTCACAATCACTCGGTGTGAGTGCTTACCTAAACGTGGATTGGTTTCATGAAGTATCTCTACTTCAACGCGGTCAATGACCACACCAAAGCGCTCCATGGAATTTAATTTCTCTTGTGCTATCTCTCTAAAATCTTCGGCAAGTTCGGCATTACGTGCATGAATTTGTATCTTCATGCTTAGAAGGGTAGTACTAAAACCACCAATGTTGCTATAGAGGCGAGCAAGAATGATTTGCCAAGAATTTTTAGCGCTGTGGCGCGATCAGCTGCTTTATCTTGTGGGTCACTCACTCGGGAAAGATCACCGAGTTTGCCGAAATTGAATGTGCCAGCAAAGCCATAGGCAAGACAAAACTTACTGCGGGATTGAACATATCCCACTGCTGCCACCATTAAAGGTAAAAATATTCCCACTCGCGCTCCTGTAGGTGCGCTCACAGAAATCATTGCAACCAAAGATGATGCAGAGAAAAATAGGCCAACAAGTGCAACGAACTGCCTTCTACGAATCTCTTTTTGTCCTATGTTGCATGTTCCTGCAACGTATGTTGAATCAGACATCTTCAAACTCATCTTCATCGACCCACGTAGATGCAGTGGAGTCTTCTTGTTGCTCTATCCATGAAAGAAAAGAGCCCACGGCGCGAAAAGCCAACACAGCAACAGTTACTGCTGCGATGATTCGTCGAAAGGCTTTGACCATACGATAAAAATACTCTCTATTGCACTTTCCTGCCCTAGATAGCGTTAAGGGCCCTAGATATGTCGTCCCAGATGTCATCAACATGCTCACAGCCCACAGATAAACGAATGAGCTGCTCTGGAACGGTTGGAGATTCAATGGGCCAGCGTCGTCTGCGCTCCCACAATGATTCAACACCACCTAAAGAGGTGGCATGGGCAATTAATGTTGATGAATCACAGACCTTTTGGGTTTGCTCTGCAGTTCCATCTACTTCAAAGGAGACAATGGCACCAAAACCTGGGTAGCGAACACGTGTAATTTTTGGATGGCTCGAGAGTCGCTGTACTAACTCCTTAGCGCTCTCTTGTGATCTGTTAAAACGAAGCGGGAATGTGCGAAGTCCTCGCAGAGCTAGCCAGGCTTCAAATGGACCTGGGATAGAGCCATTAAAACTGCGTGAATCATGCAGACGCTTATAGAGGGCTGGATCATTGGTTGAGAGCGAGCCTATTAACACATCACTATGGCCAGATAAGAACTTAGTAACAGAGTGCATGACTATGTCAGCACCCATCGCTAAAGGATTTTGCACAAGTGGGGTTGCAAAAGTGTTATCTACCGCCACACCAATTCCCAATTTCTTAGCTGCAGCAATTAGCGCTGGAAGATCAGCAACATTTAGGCATGGATTAGTTGGAGACTCAAGCCAGATGAGCGCAGCACCCTTCATAGAATCGATTACTTCTTGAGTGTTGACTACATCTACAAATCTAACTTCTAACCGGCCACTTGCATGAAAAGAATTAAGCAGGCTCATCACACCGCTATAGCCTTGATTAGAAGCAACGATTGGCGCTCCGACGGGAAGAATCGAAAAGACAGCACTGATAGCTGCCATGCCAGAGGAAAATGCAAGAGTTTGTCCGCCTTCTAACTCACTGATTGCTTCTTCTAATGCAGTCCACGTTTGATTTCCGTAACGACCATAACCAATGGGTCCACCCGAATGAAAAGTTGATGTTAAAACTATAGAAGGATTTAGTGGTGCATCGGGTGTAATCGGCGGACGTCCAGCAGTAATCGCACTTGTTTCAATCTTTTTGCTCATCTGCTCATCCTATGCCGATGCTTCTAGCACTGCCATTGCTGCGTTGTGGCCGGGAATACCGCTTACGCCACCGCCACGAATAGCTCCTGCCCCACAAATAAAGATGCGGGAATCATCAGTTTCCACTCCCCAACGTATGTTCTGGTTATCTTCACGGAAAGGAAAACTCAAATCCTTGTGGAAGATATTGCCGCGGGGTAGACCGACTTCGCCCTCAATATCCAACGGTGACTTAACTTCAATAGCAGCGATTATATTTTCAATGGGTTCAACTAAATACTGATTAATTGAGGCTAGGGCGGCTGTAAGTGCAGCAGCTTTAGCGGCTTCATTGTCAGCATCAAAGAGGGCGGCTGGTGTGTGTAAACCAAAGAGTGTGAGAGTTTGATATCCCTGCTCTTGTAGTTCAACGCTAAGAATGGATGGATCAGTTAAGGTGTGACAGTACATTTCTATAGGAAGCATTCCTGGCACATTATGAGCCTTGGCATCCAAATAACTTGATTCACACTCTGCAAAAGTTTCATGGGCATGAAATGTTCCAGCAAAAGCTAATCGTGGATCTATTCCAGATTTCAACTCAGGCAATGACTTTAAT
Organism: Actinomycetota bacterium; assembly: GCA_026392775.1. Next base: position 8,923 of record JAPLBK010000117.1, on the reverse strand, counting down.
AAAATATTTATCTTCATCTGTGAGCCTTCAAGGCTGGCAGGTGCTTTTGTACCACGTAGCTGCGCCAGGACTTGTGGGGCAGCATTGCTCAATACATAACTAGAAGTAATTGTTGTTCCATCTTCTAGTGTAAGAGTTGCATTATCTGCAGTTGTAGTAACCGATGAAACTCTAGAATTAACCCTTATCTCCACACCAGCTGCAGTTGACACACGCACTAACTCTTTAACTAAAGCTCCCATTCCGCCCCGTGGAACTTTCCACTCACCAGTTCCGTTTCCAATCAAGTGATACAAAAAGCAGATATTTGCTTGCATTTCATAGGCTGAAGCGAAAGTTCCAATCAGTGCGTCGGTCAGAATTACTCCACGAACCACGTCATCTTTAAAGCGTGCTTGAATTACTTCACCGATAGGGCGCTCCATCAAGTAATCCCACACTTGAGGCATATCAATCTCTGCCTTCAATTCACTTCGACTCTTTAAGGGGTGGAGCATAGAAGGTGCAATTTTGAGTGCAAACTGAGCAATTTCATTATAAAAATCCTGCCAAGCCACCCACTCAGCACCTGTTGGATCTAACTCATTAAATGAATCTTCTGTTGCTTTATCCCACTGGCGCGCAACATAGAGCCCAGAGTCTTTACCGCCTCGAGAGTAAGGGGTGTAACTAGAAACAGTCCGAGAAATGCGTTCAAAATTTAAGCCCAGATCACTCACAATTTGATCAGGTAGAAGTGAAATCAAATAGGAGTAGCGAGAGAGCATGGCGTCATATTCGGGAAATGCTCGAACACTCGTTGTTGCTCCGCCCACCTCTGCATTAGCTTCAAGGATTACTACAGATTTGCCAGCTTTAGCTAAATACGTTGCTGCAACAAGGCCATTATGACCCCCACCAATAATTGCAACGTCATAGTGCATCACTACAAAGATTTCACAATTCGATCTATCGCCTCAGTCAGAATTGTTGGGCTAGTCGCATAATTCAAACGCACAAACTGTGTGCTTTGAGCACCATATAAATGCCCCGCATTAAAAGCCACTTTGCCGCGCTCCAATAGTGTTTGGGCAGGGTTTTCGCCCAGATTTAGCGCTGATAAGTCCAGCCAAGCAACATAGCTGGACTGAGGTAAATGGGTTTTTACGGAAGGTAATTTGGCACTGAGTAAATCGCGAACCATTATTGAATTCTCTTCCAATGTATTAATTACTGAATCCAGCCAGACTTCGCCATCTTTAAATGCTGCAGCCGATGCAAAAGCTCCAAGAATGGAAGAGCGAAATTTAACAGCCAGTGGCATTAACGCTAAAACTTCATCGATTACCTTATTTTGGGAAACAATTAAAGCTGACTTAAGACCTGCAATATTCCACCCTTTAGAGGCAGAAGTTACGGCAATACCTACTTCTCGAGCAGCTTCACTGATAGATAAAAAACCGGTGAATTAATAAGTATGCGATCACCTGGCTTAGTAAAGACGCGCAAAACTTCAACGCAACCAACTCCAACATCTGCTGCAATTCTTACCTGCGACTTATCTATCTCCCAGCCCCAGCGCTTGGCACAAAATGTGGCAAAGCCATCGGCTAACTCAGGAACTGGTCCTAAATAACCAAGGTCTGAGTGATTCACCATCTCGATTAACACGTCACGAATTGGTTGCGCTATCGGAAAATCCATCTCCATAACAGGCAGTGGCAGAACATCTGCAGGAAATCCTCGCCATTTTTCAGAGCTATGTGTCAGAAGCTCACTCAGTGCGGGTGCAACAACATTGTTATCAGGCATAGCGGCTAGGTTACCCTGCCCCGCTCATTTAGCGAAAGAGGCTAAAACTACGCCTCTTCGGGGCTAATGCGGCGCGTTGAGTTTCGAACTACCAAAGTTGTTGGAAGTACTAATGATGGTGGATCTATATTTGGTTTTCGTAATCTCTCCATAATCGACCACGCCGCCATTTCACCCATCAATTGTACGGGCTGTTCAATAGTTGTTAGCTCTGAAAACTCTGCCATCTCATGACCATCAAATCCAACAATAGAAATATCATCTGGAGCTTTTAGCCCATGCCTGCGAAGTGCTTGCATAGCTCCCATGGCCATCTCATCAGATTCACAAAAAATAGCTGTTGGTCGGTTAGGGCGAGCTAATAAATCATCCATTGCGCGGGCAGCGGTATGCATTGTGAAATCACCATGGACTTCTCTTTGAGGTAACCACTCAAGGCCATTTTCTGCTAACACTTGCATGAATCCTTTGCGCCGATCTTGTGGAACGCTAAAGTTAAATGGATCATCAGGACGCCCTGACATTAATCCGATTTTCTTATGTCCTTGATTGACTAAATGTTGAGTCGCAGAACGAGCGCCAGCAATATCATCGATTTTTACAGAGGCACACTTTTCATGATCCATACCAACTAAGGCAATTGGAATTCCAAGGCTGAGCATGGAATCAAATTCCTCAACCGTTGGTGGCAAGCTAATAACAATGAGTGCATCAACGCGGCCTTTGAGTAACTGGTGTTGAAATAATCTCTCGCGGCCCTTCATTTGGCTGAAGTTATAGAGAAGAAGATCAAGGCCCGCTTCACGCAATGCCTGCTCTGCACCGCTAATTACTTGTGAGAAATACCAACGGGAAATATAAGGTGCTACAACTCCCACGCTATTTGTTCGCCCAGAGGCGGTACTGCCCTTGATAGGTGTAAGCGGATAATTTAACTTCTCGGCAGCTGCAAGAATCTTTGATCGCGTGGAGTCATTGACATGGTGAAGGCCGCGAAGGGCGCGTGAAACAGTTGCCGTGGAGACCCCGGCTTCCTCTGCAACTTCCTTGATTCCAGCCACGCAACTCCCCCACACACTGTAAAAACCTGCAAATAGTTCCGCAAGAGACTGCAAACTAGGCCATGCACACTGCAAATGGCAATAGCTTGGATCAAATTACGGCTAAATTGGTGACCATGAGCAATCAAATTGAAACCCAGATTGATGTGTCCCTGACGGAGCGAAATCGCTTAAGCGCACTCTTTCGCATCATCCTTATCGTACCAGTAGCAATCTTTGTCGCATCCTTTGCACCTCAGCAATTTAATTCCGGCACTATGTCGTGGGTTACTGGATTTTTCGTTCTGCCCGTAGCTCTATCCGTAGTTTTCCGCCAGGCATACCCATCATATTTATTGGCTTTCAATGAAGCTTTTCTATCACTCTCAACACGTGTTGATGCATATCTGCTCGTACTCACTGACGAATATCCTTCATTGGAAGAAAATGATGTTGTGAGTGTGACTTTCCCAGAAGTAGATCCAAAAGCCCTTAATCGTTACTTGCCTCTTGTCAAGTGGTTCTTAGCGATTCCTCTCTGTGTAGTTGGTCTTGTTTATGCCATCTATGCCTTCTTCCTCACAATCTTTGCTTGGGTAAGTGTTGTTCTTACTGGTAATTATCCTGAATGGTGTGCTGAGGGTGTGGTGGGCACCATTGCCTATTGGAATCGGATTCTCGGTTATGCACTTCTATTTGTCACAGACGAATACCCAACTTTCTCCCTCTAATTGATGGCGGTCCACTCTTCTCAAAAGATGCGGCGAATAGTTGCTGAAGTTGGCCAGATGGATCGCAAGTTTGCACCACTGATTGAACGTCGCCCGCTGTGCACAATAGGTCGTAACGTTCCAGCTGAGTCCCATTTTGAGTCCTTGGTTAATTCAGTTATCTCCCAACAGCTAGCCGTAAAAGCCGCAGAGACAATTCATGGGCGCTTAGTTGATCTTTGTAAGGGAACGATTAACGCTAAGAAGTTAATCAAACTCGATGAGATTGCATTGCGTGAAATAGGTATTTCAGGGGCAAAAACCCGCACACTCAAGGGCCTTGCTGGTGCAGTTGTTGATAAATCAATTCCTATAGATACCATCGATGAAATCCATGATGATCAAGAGATTTACGACAAATTAACTTCCCTATGGGGCATCGGTCGATGGACTGTTGAAATGTTTATGATGTTTCAATTGGGGCGCTTAGATGTGTGGCCTACTGGAGATTTAGCGGTGCGCCGAGGTTGGGACATCATCCATAAAAATAAAGAAGAGACATTGGCTAAAGTCTTAGATTTAAAAGGTGAAAAACTGCATCCATATCGAAGTGTTATTGCCTGGTACTGCTATCAAGCTGTTCATGAAAGCCGTGGGTTGGATTACTAAATATCCTCAAGGATTAATGAAACTGAGTTAATGCACCAGCGCTCATCGGTAGGAACGTCATAACCCTCGCCTTTGAAGATATGACCCAAGTGTGAGCCACAGGCTGCACATCGAACTTCGGTTCGCACTCGTGGAAATAGTGAACGATCTTCAATGAGATCGACTGCATCATCGTCAGATGGTGCATAGAAAGAAGGCCACCCACATCCTGAATGAAACTTAGTTTCGCTGCGGAAAAGTTCAGCGCTGCACACTTTGCACTTATAAACACCCACTTTGTCGGTGTCGGTGTATTCACCGGTAAAAGGTCGCTCAGTTGCAGCGTTTCGCAGCACATCATAGGAAAGTGGATCTAGCTTGGCTTTAAGAGCCAATTCATCTATCGATACAGGATAATTTTTCTCGCTCATACATTAATTCCGACGCTGGGATAAGCAACACCTGTGCTGGAATGACAGTCATATCCGTTGGGGTTTTTCTGTAAATACTTTTGGTGATATTCCTCGGCCAAGAAATATTGAACCCCTTCGGCGCTCTTAATCTCCGTAACAATCTCATTTAAGCCTTGTGGAGTTAATACATTTTGATAAACATTTCGTGAGTTAACTGCAGTCACATATTGCTCAGGAGTAGTTGTGTAGATGGCGCTTCGGTACTGTGTTCCGATATCTCCACCTTGTTGATTTAAAGAGGTTGGATCATGCATGGTCCAAAACTCTTCTAGTAATCTCTGATAACTCACTTGTGACTCATCGAATGTAACTTGAACTATTTCAGCGTGACCAGTAACTCCGGTGCATACTTGTTCATATGAAGGATTAGCTCGAGTGCCACCCATATAACCAACAGATGTTTCTTTCACACCTTCCATCTGCCAAAAACGGCGCTCAGCACCCCAAAAGCAACCTGTTGCAAAATATGCCAATGAACTCATAGCGCTCATTCTGGCAGTTTCACGAGATAGATGCACCCGCTGATAACCTACTCATGCTCATGAGCCCCCGTAGCTCAGGGGATAGAGCACCGCCCTCCGGAGGCGGGTGCACAGGTTCGATTCCTGTCGGGGGCACTCACTTGACGCATATCACCCTAATTTTCTAAATCTCTTTCGATTCATCCTTGTTAATCACTGCCAAACAAGGGAGAATTCACATCTTGCGCGACATCGATGTGCGTATATCCACCACAAGGTTTTACATGATTTGGGTATGCCCAAATCTTTTATATGAAGGGGGCACCCCATGGATTGGCGACATCAATCTGCGTGCCGCGATGAAGATCCTGAACTCTTCTTTCCAGTTGGAAATACTGGACCAGCAATTACCCAAATCGAAGAAGCTAAAAAAGTTTGTAACCGTTGCATCGTTAAAGAACCATGTCTTGCTTGGGCCTTAGAGAGTGGGCAAGATGCTGGAGTGTGGGGCGGGCTTTCAGAAGATGAGCGCCGCGCACTTAAGCGCCGCGCAGCACGTAATCGTGCCCGTTTAATGGAGCAGCAAAACCAATTCTAAAGCGGAAAACGCAAGTGTGCTTGGGTGCCTGAATCCGTTGATTGTAATTTCAAAACACCTTTGAGTTCATTCTCTGTAAGTGTTCTGACAATCTGAAGTCCTAGATTTGAAGAGGTCGCTAAATCAAAACCTTCAGGCAATCCAACTCCATCATCTGTAATATTGATGACGCACTCGTTGCTATAGCGAGATAGTTCAATTGAAAGCAAGGAACCTTCTTCAGCCAAGCCATGCTCTAAGGCGTTGTGCATTAACTCTGTGACGACAAGTGAGAGTGGGGTTGCGAGCCTGGATTCAAGTGAGCCAAGTTCTCCCTTTCTCTCAATCCGTAGTTCTCCCATTCGAGGACTTAGTTCAAGTGCATGAGTTATCAAACTAGTAAGCACTTCATCAAAGGCAACAGTGTTTTCACTACTTGTTGAAAGCGTGTCATGAACAAGTGCAATAGAGGCAATACGTCGAACCGCTTCATTAAGGGCCGATGATGCACTCGGATCTTCGATTCTACGAGCTTGCAAGCGAAGAAGGGCTGAAACAGTCTGGAGGTTGTTTTTAACACGGTGGTGAATTTCCCGGATAGTTGCATCCTTAGTAACAAGCTCTCTGTCTCGCCTGCGAAGTTCAGTCACATTTTGCAATAAAACAATGGCACCGATTCGATCTTCACCTTGCAGCAATGGAAGTACCAGCAGATCAATTGTTGCACCTTGATTATCAATATCAACGCGTCGCAAAGTTTTTCCATTAAGACGCGTGCGAATTCCTTCTTCATGGGGATCAGGAGAATTCTTAGCAACGGCTTCGGCAACTTCGCCTAATTTGTTATTTTCAATCTCATTTTTCCATCCCATTCGGCTAAATGCAGATCGAGCATTAGGGCTTGCATATGAAATGACACCATTCACATCCAGGCGAATCAGGCCATCTCCCACACGTGGTACCGGTTCAAAAAGTGAACCTGCATCTTGGTAAGGAAATGAACCTTGGGCCACCATCCGATAAAGGCTGTGTGCAATCTCGCGATAATTTAATTCAAGTCGACTTGGTGAGCGCATTAAATCAGCGTTGCGATGTCGTGTAATGACAGCAATTACTTGACCATCAAATAGCACAGGCACAGCTTCTTCTTTAATCATCACTTCACCGAAGAGTTCAGCCTCTGAATCACGAACAATCTCACCGCTAGATAATGCCAAATCAATTCTTGGTCGGCTCCCCCACATCACTTCATCGCCAATAACATCATTGGTAAAAACTGTTGCTGCAGTTGTCGGACGGATATGTGCCACAGCAACATGGCCCGTTGGCCACATCTTCATATCTTTTCGAACAGGGACCCAAAGAATTAGATCGGCAAAAGAGAGATCTGAGAGCAATTGCCAATCAGCAACTAGCTCGCGCAGCTTGTGTGCCTGATCGATCGTAACTGAGCTGCGGCTATGAATTAATGTCTCGAACTGGGGCACGTTACTTCCACTCCCCTAGGTTTATTTCAATCTCTTGGGTTGCAAACCAGATCAATTCTTCTTCATCAGGAAAGAGAAGTAATGCGCACTGCACTTGCTCCCATGTGATTGCAGAGTTCAAGGTGACTGAATTTTCATTGACTGCGTTAACCTGCTGGGCCTCTAACTCAATAGCTAAAACAATTCCAGGTGCTTTATCTGATGAACGCAGTTCAATGGAATCTTGCGCTGCCTCAAGGGATAAAAGATATTCAATCTCTTCTTCACCTAAATCCTCATTTTCACCGACATAAAAAGGCGTCGGAGCCAAAATTGATTCTATGGTCTTGCTTCCAGAATTAAGGAAGACAGCAAGCTCATCGTGAGATAGTGGAAGATAGGCTCGCATGCCTTAATAGTATTAGAAGTTAGCGCTTGAGCTCACTGGCCATTATTGCAATTGATTTACGCAGCGCAGAGCGCATATTGACCTCTATGAGTGTGGCCTTTTCCTCTAGAGCCTTGGATGCCGCCCGCAGATCACGGTTTATGACTCGAACACGCAATGGTCGCAATCTCGTAGTAATTGCCAAGAACTGGGCTTCTTCATCAGCACCTTTTTTGCCTTGAGATCGCATGTTGAGTGTGAAGCTAAGTGCAGCTCTAATAGAAGTTTTTTCCAGTAAAGCACAGACCTGTTCTAACCGATGGATTCCAAGTAGGTCTGGACGAGTAATAACCATGAGCTCATCGCCTTGGTCGCAACTCCATGTGGTCATCGTTGATGTCCAGCGCCTATCAGTTAAGCGATTAGATAACCCAGAAATAGATCCTAAATCAATGACTATGTTGTCAAAACTCTGCGTTGCACTCTCCATCAACTGATCAATACTTCCAGATTCTTGCTGAGTAATTTCAGCAATTGCTAGTTGTGGGGCAATAGTCCTCCAACCTGACTCAGATTGAACATTACGAATTGCAATCAGGGCAGCTATGGATGGCGCTCGAAAGTTTGCATCAATAAGTAGCGTTGACTTACCTAAAATGCTTAACTCCATGGCCAGATTGAGGGCAATAGTTGTGCACCCTGTGTCACTGCCTGCAGATCCAATCGCTACTACGTGAGCTTTGCGGTTAGCCCGACTTACCTGACTTGCTTGGCGCAGCATGGGTGCACGGATAAAACCTCGCACAATACTCACAAGATCAGTGGCAGTTGCTGGATTGGGATGTAGTTCTGCGAACTCTGGATTAGTTTTTGATGAAAATCCAACGACTTGTTTAACCTTCGTCGTTAAGTTCTTCACCACTTCACTAGAAATTCCTGGTAAATCTGGAGAATAAATAAGAAGTGAACTGGCAGCTTGTTCTGAATTGCTTAAGCAAAATCTCTCAAGTGCCTCTGTATCAATAGCCCTAAAAACCACACTCCACCCCTGTGCAAAGAGAGTTCCAGAAACAAAGCCCTCGAACTGGGCATCTGATATCGCCGTGATTACAACTGGCAGTTCTTGGCTAGACATTAGAGCTAATCACTACTAAGCGACCAGAAGTTGTGGCAGATAGAAGGCGTAGTACTTGCGTTTGCTCAACTGAGACTGTTATCGCTGCATCTGTACCAAAGTTCTTATTTTTTATATCAGCACTAATAATAGGAACACTGCCCAGAATAAGAATCGGATCCTGTGGTGATTCACCATTGAGGCTATCGATAACCCAGTAGATATCTACCAGGGAGCCAACATAAATTCCAGCAG
>JAPLBK010000071.1 GCA_026392775.1 Actinomycetota bacterium | reverse complement strand
AGACGAGCAGTTGCCCCAGCAAGGGCATCTGCATCACGATCGATACCAATAACAGTTAGATGTGGGAACTTGGTAAGAAGGGCTTGGGTGTGACCGCCTGCGCCAAGAGTTGCATCGACAATAACTGGGTGTGCACTTGCTTGAACTGCTGGGGTCAGTAAGTCAATACAACGATCTAGCATCACAGATATATGTGCCACGTTGTTATTCACTCTCTCCCCCTTTCAACTCATGCGTAAGTTTTTTCTTTTCTTGCGCTTTACTGCAGTGCTCTCATCTCTGGTCACCGCCGGCCGACGGATCTGTTTTATAGCGGCGCCGGGGAAGGGGCGCCGTTATTTTCGAAGGGTCGGCGGTGGCCACAGATGAAAGAGTTAGAACAAGCCTGGGAATACCTCCTCTGAAACATCGGCAAATCCCTTTTCGCGATCTGCTAGATATTCATTCCAAGAAGTTGCATCCCAAATTTCAACGCGAGTATTTGCACCAATAACAACGCAATCTTTTTCAAGTCCTGCATATGTGCGAAGACCTTGAGGAATAGTCACGCGACCTTGACGATCTGGAATTTCATCGTGTGCACCTGCAAACATCACACGCATGTAATCGCGAGCTGATTTTGCAGTGACTGGCGCTTGTTTTAGCGTCTCTGTAATTACTGAAAACTCTGCCGATGGAAAAACATAGAGACAACGTTCTTGTCCTTTAGTAATTACTAAACCTGAAGAGAGTTCTTCGCGAAATTTCGCGGGCAAAATTAAACGGCCCTTGTCATCAAGGCGTGGCTCGTGGGTGCCAAGAAACATTTTTAGCGCCCCCTTCCCCAGGTTCGCTGCGCTTAATATCCGCGCTCAATTCCCCACTTTACTCCACTTTGCTCCTTTTTCAACCACCTTTCGCCACTATTTACCCTTTTGAGCCCCACACCCCCCCACCTGTTTTTAGGCATGAAAAAAGGGCCCCGGTGGGAGCCCTTGAATCGAAAGTAGAGGTTATTTAGCCGTTATTGCGCTCATCCCAGCGTTGTTCAAGGCGAGCGCTGATCGATGATGGGCGCTTGCTCTTAGACAGTGAAGGACGTCCCATTGAGGAGATAGCTGTAATGACCCCGCCTAAAGCGATGATGAAGCCAAGAACTCCCACAGGTGTTGTCTTTGAAATCAGACCAGTAAAGAGAACCAGTATTCCAAGGACAACGAGTCCAAGGCCCAGCAGAATACGGTTTTTGCCCAGTGGCTTAGCCTCACCAGAAAGTGCTGAAACTAGGCGTGGATCCTCCGTCATTAGCGCAGCTTCCATCTCCTGGAGCATTCGCTTCTCATGATCAGATAAGGCCATGGCCAAACAATAGAACACCAATAGCGTCTCTGGCTACTTAGAAATTACTCTTCTTCATCGTCGGCATCCTTAATAAGGCGGGCTGGGCGCACAGAACCCTTGCCAAAACGAGCTCTGGCTTGATCCATAGCCCCTTCGGCTTGTCGCCAGCCAACCTCGCGCTCGCCCAGCATCATCTGGTGCGGTGCTCCCTCACTTAAGTTCTCTAGCGAGACCCCCACAAGGCGCAATCGGGCCCGCTCAATGCGCAACGCTTGATAGAGACCCTTCACTACTTCATACACATCATGAGTGCTATCAATTGGAAGTGGCAAAGTCTTACTGCGATTAATCGTTGAGAAATCAGCAAAGCGCACCTTGATACTTATTGTCTTTGCAAATAAATCACGATCGCGCAATCTGGCAGTTGCTCTCTCAGTTAAACGCAAGAACTCAGTCAATATCTCTTCAGGGTTATCTAGATCCTGCGCAAATGTCTCTGCTGCACTAATACTGCGATCAGGCTCTTCAGGTGTGACATCTCGGTAATCACGGCCCCATGCAAGTTCATATAAAGATGCACCGCTTGCTTCACCGAGAGCTCTGATGAGTGTGGCCCGGGGCAGCTTTGCAATATCTTCAATCGTTCTTAGCCCTAATCGCTCCAGAACTTCAGCAGTCTTTGGTCCCACTCCCCACATCGCTTGAATAGGAAGGGGATGGAGGAAGGTAAGAATGCGATCAGAAGTTATCTCTAACATCCCATTGGGTTTGCAGTTCGCTGATGCTAACTTAGCAATGAACTTAGAAGGTGCGATTCCAACTGAGCAGGTAATGCCTTCTTGCTCCTCTACTTTTTTGCGGATAGCAACTGCGATTTCACGGCCCGTGCCAAGTAGCTTTTGTGAACCAGTCACATCTAGAAAAGCTTCATCGAGTGAAATCGGTTCTACCCATGGCGTGAAACTATGGAAGATCTCCATGACATGTTCTGAGACTTCTTGATAGCGGGCCATATCAACAGGTAGAAAGATTGCATGGGGTGCTAATCGGCGAGCACGCCCCACCGGCATCGCTGAGTGAATACCAAATTTGCGCGCTTCATAGTTAGCAGCAGAGACAACGCCGCGTGCTCCCATGCCAATAACAACGGCCTTTCCTTTTAACTCTGGGTTATCGCGCTCTGCCACGGAGGCAAAAAATGCATCCATATCAACATGAAGAATCGTGGCCTGGTTAGCGATTTCTTCACTCATATTGCCAGCGTACTTTCTTTTGTGCGCCAGGATTCATAGGCCGCGCGTAAATCCCATGCACCCGTTGCCCGAAGTGAAATACCACGGGCCCCTGTGCGCCGGGTAATGCCACGAATGAGTAGCAGGGATGAGGAATAGAGGGTGCTGGCAAAGTCGGCTTGAGCATCGCTAAAGAAAGTTGAATCACTGCAGCCATATCCATCATCAAGGCTTACAAAGATGACGCGCTTTCCACTTCGCACCGGCGGGGTTTGCATCGCAACTTTTATACCAGCTACCAATACCGAAGAGCGCGAACGCTGAGCTAGCAAATCACAGGAGCGCACGGCGCCAATGGAGTTGAGAAAATCACTATAGAAGCTGACCAAGTGCTCCGACATATCAATACCCAAGCGCGCTATTTCATGTTGAACTATTTCAGCAGGGCTCATATCAGGTAGTCCACTGCTAATTAACACAGGAGGCGCAAAAGCTAAATTCATCTGCGCCCCTGTCACCCCGGCGTTAGGTGATTTCTGTAGATCTGAGAAATGCAGCAGCAGATCACGGCGATTAACATCGGTATGCAAGCGATCAAAGGCACCCGTCAAGATTGCACTTTCGGTAACAGGTGCGCTGCACCCAGAGCGGCGCACAAAATCAGTTAAATCTATATAGGGCCGTCCAGCAATAATCGATGCAACTTCCCCATCACTAATCTTTGTAATGGTGGAGAGGGCAATACGAACCGCGCTGCCATTTTCTTCCACCCGATACACCGCATCAGATTCATTGATATCAAGGGGTGCAACCTTTAATCCCATCTGTCGCACTTCATCAACGATTAAACGCCTTGGATACATCCCCGGATCATGTGTGAGCACACCAGCTAAAAACGCTGCTGGGTAATGGGTTTTAAGCCAGGCTGATTGATAGGTGGGCAGGGCAAAGGCTGCAGCATGTGCTTTACAAAAACCAAAGGATGCAAAGGCACGCAGAACTTCCCAGATCTGGTTAACGATAGGCAGTTCATAGCCCTTGGCCGTTGCAGCAGGAAAGAACCAATCACAGACTTCTTGCTGGCCATCCCTATCCCCCAGCCCCCGCCGCTTTTCATCAGCGCTAGCTAGTGAAACCCCCGTCATCGTTGCAATGATTTCGATGACTTGTTCATGGAAAACAACAACACCTTCGGTATCGCGCAAGATCTCATAGAGATCTGGGTGAATGATCTGGGCTTTAGCCCAGCCATGACGGGCCTTTAAAAAGGGGGTAATCATGTCTGATTTCACTGGTCCTGGACGAAAGAGTGAGATATCAATAATGAGATCAGTAAATGTTTTAGGTTCTAACTTTCCAACAAGTTCACGCTGGCCTGGAGATTCAATTTGAAATATACCCAAAGTATTTGTGGATTGAATCAGTGCATAAGTATCAGGATCATCTAAGGGCACCGCATCAATATCAACGCTGAGATCTTCTGTGCGCTCTATCTCAGTTAAGGCATAAGAAATAGCTGACTGCATCCTCACACCCAAAACATCGAGCTTTAATAGACCAATAGCTTCAACATCATCTTTATCAAAGACCACCATGGGATAACCGCTGGCATTAGAAAGAAGTGGTGTGCGATCAAGTAAGCCGCCATCAGATAAAACAATGGCACATGGGTGCATGGATAGATGCCGTGGCAAACCATCGAGGCGCTCAGCTAGCGCAATTGTCATCGCAGTTAATGGCGCAGAGATATTAAGAGAGCGCAGTTCAGG
>JAPLBK010000102.1 GCA_026392775.1 Actinomycetota bacterium | reverse complement strand
AGCAGTGATGGGCCAACTATGCGAAGGATCCGTATAGCCATCTTCTTAATCTAGGTGAGACAAAAACAGAGATTGAATAGGGAAAGCCCCGTTATTTCTAACGGGGCTTTTACCTACAGTTGTTTGGCTTTAGAAGCCCTTTGTGCAGATCAGTTCTGCATTGGCCTTTGTATTATCAACATCGGCCTTGAGCTGTGCTGGCTGAGTTGTAGCAGCTAACTTAGCGGCTTCGAGTTTGCGAATATTAAGTGTGATTTTGTTGACCTGTGACGTGTAAAGGCGGACAGCAGATGTCCAAGCTGATACTGCAGATGTATAGGCCTTCTTATCTGCAGCACTCGTTGCTGCAGCAAGCTTTGCCTGTGCGGCAGTTAGACGCAAATTAGTATTATCAAGCTTTTTCTGTGTTTCAACCTTATTTGCAGCCTCAGTAGTAATTCCAAGTTCAATGACTGGAATTTGAGCAGTTAGATTTGCTGTGAGGACTATTGAATCCTTTTGTGACTTTACAAAAGCTGCAGCTGAATTAATGCAATCAAGTGAAAGCCATGTTAACTTTGAGCTAGTAGTCAATGGGTTTTTCGCACACTTGTACTTGCTACCACTCACAGTTGTTGATGCATTGAGCTTGGTGCAAGCAACACCATTTGAAATCTTAGGAGCTGCAGTGGCAGGGGTCGCAATCATGACACCACCGGCGACGACAAGTGCGAGTGTGAGAGAAGCGAGTTTACGCATCAGAAAAACCTCCATTGGATATGGGATAATGGTAGCCAGCCGGTACTTAAAAACTCCTGAGAACCCGCCCATGAACCCAATGAATTCACTGTGAAAGTAGTCAGGGATTACTTTTTACGCTGTTTAATGCGAACGTTCATGCCAATTTTTCGCACCATTGGACGTGGAGCATTGCGCATAACAAAAGTGAGGAGTTGGTATTGCCAACCTGGAACGCTAACCGCTTTGCCAGCCAGGGCATCTTTCCAAGCGGTAGCAACAAGCTTGTCAGAGTTAAGCCACATGAATGCAGGCAGAGCTTTCATTGACATGCGCCCACGTTGGTGAAACTCAGTGCGCGTAAAGCCAGGGCAAAGCGCGCTGATCTTCACATTCGTAGATGAAAGCTCGGTATGTAGTGATTCAGAGAGAACTGTCAGATAAGACTTTGAAGCACTATATGTTCCCCCTGCGATCCAGCCAGCAACTGATGAAACATTGATGATGACACCTTTATTGCGCTCCTTCATTCCAGGCAGTGCAATATGCATCAGGCGCATAGGAGTGCGCACAAGAACATCAAGCATTTGCTGTTCAATATCTAATTGACTCATCGTAAAGGCCTTATTGATTCCAAAACCAGCGTTGTTGATCAAAACATCTATCTGATTGTTTGCAATGACGCTCTTGGAGTCTAGGTAAATCACGTGCAACTAAAACAATGTTGTAACCATTGTGTGCAAGTAATCGTGTGAAGCTTTCTCCGATACCAACGGTTGCACCAGTTACTAAAGCCCACGATTGCATCTAAATCTCCTAGTTGACTCGTAGTTCGCCTAGTGCCCCGGCTGGAACAAATGGTGCACGCGGTGCAATTGCATTCAATCTTTTATATCGCTCGTCTTGAGCAGGTCGTGAATCAATATCACCCTTATTAGGCCAGAAAGATAGTGCACGTTCTGCTTGTGCAGTAATTGTTAACGATGGATTCACACCTAAATTTGCAGTAATTGTTGAGCCATCAACAATATGAAGTGTTGGGTAGTTCCAAGCACGGTGGTAAGGATCAATTACTCCCTGGCTCGCATCACTTCCAATGACGCAGCCACCGACAAAGTGGGCGGTAAATGGCGCATCTATGAGATCACCAACATGTCCACCTGCCACTCCACCATGTTTTTGTGCAATACGTCTAACCGCTTCATTAGCTGCCGGAATATAGGTGGCATTGGGATGCTCAGGGTCATTAGTGGAAGTTAAACGCCAGCCAAAAAAAGATTTCTTACCACGAACAGAGACCGATGAGTCAACATTTTGCATTGTCAGAGCGATAACTGTTCGCTGACTCCAACGTCGCACATTCAAAATCTTTAGAAGAAGTTTTGGATCTGCCAAAAATTGCTTCCACCATTGCTTGCGTCGCTCTTGTGATGAGAAACCATCAGTCATGATGGTCTGTAATAAGCCCATTAAATTCGAACCTTTGCCATATCGTACAGGTTCAATGTGTGTATTTTCATCAGGGAAAAACGAAGAAGTAATGGCGCTGCCATCGCTGTAATCGATATCAGTATTTTGCATGAGGGCACCAGTCAAAGCTTCACTATTGGTTCTAGATAAATCACCCAAGCGATCAGAAAGTTCTGGTAATACTCGATCGTCCTTCATTTTATGAAGGAGTTTTTGTGTGTTAAATGTTCCAGCGGCAACAATTACATCTTTTGCGAAAAATACTGAGCCTTTCGCGCCCAACCAATCATCTGTTTTACGGGTTGAAATCTTCCACTCACCGTTAGGCAACTTCTCAATCTTTGTGGCAGTCGTCATTGGAAAAACTTGCGCGCCAGCTTTTTCAGCTAGCCCTAAGTAATTTTTAGGTAATGTGTTTTTTGCGTTATATCTGCACCCACTCATGCAAGCACCACACTGCATACATCCGTTGCGATCAGGACCAACACCACCAAAGAATGGATCTTTACTTGCAACACCTTTGCCATCACCAAAATAGATTCCAAGTGGAGCCATTTTGAAGGTGTGGCCCACACCCATTTCTTCAGCAGCTTCTTTCATTGCTCTGTCACTATTTGAAAAATAAGGGTTTTCTGTAACACCCAACATGCGACGGGCTTGGTCATACCAAGGCTCTAACTCTTCTTTCCAGTTAGTAATTGATGCCCATTGCTTATCAGTGAAGTATTGATCACCTGGTTGATACAAAGTATTGGCGTAAACCAATGAACCTCCACCAACACCAGCCCCAGCTAGAACCAATACATCTGGCAAGACATGAATACGCTGAATGCCATAAAGGCCAACTTTTGGAGCAAATAAGAATTTATTTATCCGCCATGATGTCTTTGGGAAATCTTTATCTCGAAAGCGCTTTCCTGCCTCAAGAACAGCGACGCTATAACCCTTTTCACGTAGGCGCAGCGCAGATACGGAGCCGCCAAAGCCGGATCCAATAATCACAACATCAAATGTGCGCTTCATTTCTTCAAGTCTAGTCCTGGCAATAATTCATGACAAGATTGCCCCTGCACAATCTAAGTCCCCGTAGCTCAGTGGATAGAGCAACCGCCTCCTAAGCGGTAGGTCGC